>DASYCD010000376.1:0-11839 GCA_036500405.1 Bryobacteraceae bacterium | reverse complement strand
GCAGGACCAGCAGGATATGAAGCCGGTGGGATTGTTCGGGCAATGATGCCGAGGCGCTCGGGCGTGGACTGGCTGCTCGAAATTGTTGGGGCGGCGGCCGTGGTTGGGGCGGCGGCGGAAATTGTAATGCGCTGGCGTGCGCTGCCTGCGAGGATTCCGACTCATTTCGGAATCGATGGGCAGGCGAATGGGTGGGGCGGGCGCGATAGTTTGCCGGTGTTGCTGGCGTCGACAGTCGTGATGTTCGCGGTGCTGACGGTGGCGGGAAGATATCAGCGGCTGGTCAATATTCCGGTGAAGGTGGATCGTGAGGCGCCGGAGGTGAGGCGGGTGATCCGGAGTTTGACGATTGTCATCAAGGCTGTGCTCTCGGCGGGGTTCTTCTGGATTACTCATGTGACGATTGGGATCGCGATGAGGGAACGGACGGCGATGGGGCGGGTTTTTCTGCCGGTGTTTCTGGCGGCGGTGGTGGCGCCGGTGATTTATTACTGCGTGCGGTTGAGGAAGGCGCGCGGCGCCGCTCCAGCGTAAGTTATTCAATTGTCAACTTCGATCTGGCTTCCGAAGAGGCCACACCAGAGGATGAAAATACGGTGGTTCACAGCGCTTCCCGAGCAACTCGGATTGAAGCTCGGGGCGGAAAATGCCTCGATGGAAGTCTTCGTTATCGACCGGGCGAAGAAGCCTTCGGAGAATTGACCTTCAGAAAGTCCGAGAGGTATGGCGCGGTCCGGCTGCCGGTTTTTCGCGATATTTCGAGCGGAGTTCCGGCGGCGACGACCTGACCGCCTTCGTCCCCTGCCCCCGGCCCGATGTCGATTACATAATCGCTGGCGGCGATGACCTGCATATCGTGCTCCACCACAATCACGGTATTTCCCGCATCCACCAAACGGTTGAGCTGAATCACCAGAGCTTCGACGTCGGACGGGTGCAGGCCAGTTGTCGGTTCATCGAGAACGTAGAGAGTATTGCCGCGCTGAAGACGCTGCAGTTCGGTGGCGAGCTTGATCCGCTGCGCTTCTCCACCGGAGAGTTCCGTGGCGGGCTGGCCGAGCCGCAGGTAGTTGAGCCCGACTTCGCGGAGTACATCGAGCGCACGGCTGATCTGCGGGGCATCGGCGAAAAATTCTGAAGCTTCGTGCACGGTCATGCCGAGGACGTCCGCGATGTTCTTATCGCGCAAGCGGATCTCGAGAGTCTTCGCGTTGTAGCGGGCGCCGTGACAGGTGGAGCAAGGCGCATAAACGCTCGGCATGAAGAGCAATTCGACACAGACGAAGCCTTCGCCTTCGCATGCGTCGCAACGTCCCCCGGCGACATTGAAGGAGAAACGGCCAGCGGAATAGTGGCGGGCTCGCGCTGCGTTCGTTGCGGCGAACGCCTTGCGGACATAGTCAAACAGGCCGGTGTACGTGGCGAGATTCGAGCGCGGCGTTCTGCCGATCGGTTTCTGATCCACCGTCACGAGCCGCCGGATGTGTTCCATTCCCGCCGTGATTCGGCCTTCCAGCGGAATTGGCTTTTCCGGGATGTCCTGGTCCGAAGACTCCTCATCGGCAACGATTCGCTGACCCAGATGAGTGCTTACCAGTTCCACCAGGGCCTGGCTGACGAGGCTGGATTTGCCTGAACCCGAAACGCCGGTGACCGCGACCAGCACGCCTAACGGGAAATTGACCGACAGTTTTCGAAGATTGTTGCGGCTGACATCGGCGAGGCTCAGCCACTCGCGCGGAGTGCGTGGACGGCGTTGTTCTCGCATTCGCGAGCCGAAGAGATAAGGCCGCGTGCGCGATGCTTCCACAGCCTTGAGCCCTTCGGGCGGACCGCTGTAGAGAATCTGGCCGCCGTGTTCGCCGGCGGCGGGACCAACGTCGACGATCCAATCGGCGCGGCGCATGACTTCGGTTTCGTGCTCGACGACGAAGAGCGAATTGCCGGCTGCTTTCAGATTGGCGAGTGCGCGCAGGAGGGCCTCGGTATCGACAGGATGCAGGCCGGCCGATGGCTCATCCAGAACGTACACCACACCAAAGAGATTGGAATGAACCTGCGTCGCCAGACGCAACCGCTGCAGTTCTCCCGGCGAGAGCGAGGGCGTGCTTCGCTCGGGCGAGAGATAGCCAAGGCCGAGATCGAGCATCACAGAGATTCTTCCGGTGAGGTCCTCCGCGATGCGCTGCGCCACGACAGCGCGCTCGGCGTGACCTGCGGCATCGACGCTGAGAGTGCCCTTCGCCATGGGAAGAAAAAGTTCGTGAAGCCGTTTCAGCGGCATGGCGGAGATTTCAGCGATGTCGAAGCCCTGGATTTTGACCGCGAGCGATTCCTGGCGGAGACGTTTGCCGTGGCAGAGCGGACAGGGAGACGTGATCAGGTAGTTGAGCACGCGTTTGCGCGTGAGTGCGCTATCGGTATTCGCGAGTGTGTGGAGCAGGTAGCGTCTAACGCCGGTGAATGTCCCCTGATAGCTCGGCTCCTCTTTGCGCTTGAGCGCGCGTCTGGTTTCCTCCGGCGTGAAGCCGGCATAGACGGGAACGGTTGGCTGGTCCTCGGTGAATAAGATCCAGTGGCGATCTTTTTTGGGCAGGTCCCGCCAGGGGCGATCGATGTCATAGCCGAGCGTGACGAGGATGTCGCGCTGATTTTGGCCTCCCCACGCGGTCGGCCAGGCGGCGATGGCGCGGTCGCGAATGGTGAGACGGTCGTCCGGGACCATGGTGTGCTCGGTCGCGTCATAAATCTGGCCGAGGCCGTGACACTGGGGACAGGCTCCTTCCGGGCTGTTGGTGGAGAACGCTTCGCCGTGCAGTTCGGGGTGCCCCGGAGGATAGGACCCGGCGCGCGAGAACAGCATGCGGAGCAAATTGGAAAGTGTGGATACGCTGCCGACCGAGGAACGAGTTGTGGACGAACCGCGCTGTTGCTGGAGGGCGATTGCCGGGGGCAGGCCCGCGATGCTGTCGACTTCGGGGATGCCCATTTGATCGAAGAGGCGGCGGGCGTACGGGGCGACCGATTCGAGATAGCGGCGCTGGGCTTCGGCGTAGAGGGTCCCGAAGGCGAGTGAGGACTTGCCGGAACCGGAGACGCCGGTGAAGACAACGAGGGCGTCGCGCGGAATCTCGACGTCGATGTTCTTTAGATTGTTCTGGCGGGCGCCTTTGACTGACACGAAGCCTGTCGAATGTTCTCTTGCGTACTCCACGAAAATGTAATGTGCAGGTTTGCGGCCAGGCTGCGCGGCTGCGCACATATAATCGATGCAGAACCGGACGGGATTGAAATCCCGCGCTGGCCTTCGCTCACCTACTCAGCTGATCGTGGCTGATAAACCCTGGCTGATAAACCCTGGCTGACAACCAAATCGGAAAAGCAGAAGGAGAACGCAAATGCCCATTTTCACGACGACTGACGGTACACAGATCTATTACAAGGATTGGGGGACCGGTCAGCCGGTCGTCTTCAGTCATGGATGGCCTCTCAGCGCCGATGCGTGGGAGGATCAGATGCTTTTTCTGGCAAGCCGCGGCTACCGCTGTATTGCGCATGACAGGCGGGGTCATGGGCGCTCCAGCCAGCCGTGGAATGGAAATGACATGGATACATATGCCGACGATCTGGCGGAACTGGTCAGTGCTCTGGATCTGCAGAATGCGATCCACGTTGGCCACTCGACCGGTGGCGGAGAGGTGACGCGGTATATCGGCCGTCACGGTACGAAACGAGTTGCAAAGGCGGTATTGATCTCGGCCATACCGCCGGTGATGCTGAAATCGCCGTCGAATCCAGGGGGTACGCCTATGGGGGTGTTCGACCAGATTCGTGCAGCTCTTCTGGCGGATCGCTCACAGTATTGGAAAGAGCTCGCACTTCCCTTCTACGGATTTAACCGGGCGGGCGCCAGGGTTTCGCAAGGGTTGATCGATTCATTCTGGTTACAGTCGACGCTCGCTGGGCATAAAGCTGTGTACGACTGTGTGCAGGCGTTCTCCGAAACGGACTGCACGGAAGATCTGAAACGATTCGATGTGCCAACCCTGATTCTTCACGGCGATGACGATCAGATCGTGCCCATTGCGGACTCCGCGCTGCTTTCCGCGAAGCTGGTGAAGGGCTCTGTGTTAAAGGTCGTTCCGGGGGCTCCCCATGGAATTTGCTCCACGCTGAAAGACATGGTCAACGCCGAACTGCTTGCCTTCTTTCAAGAGACCTTTTCCAAAGCAGAATCCGGCGGGGCTTAACAGGAAACGAAATTCCTGATGTGATTGCTCCGCTACACTGGTCACTGTAGCGCGCGCGCTCGGCCCGGGTGGCGAAATCGGCAGACGCAACGGACTTAAAATCCGTTTTTCCGCAAGGAGAGTGTGGGTTCAATTCCCACCCCGGGCACCAGTTAAAAGACTTAAATACCAGACTTGGGAGGACGAGACTATACTCCGGCGAGTACATGACCGCTGAGGAAGAACTTTCAGTCACGATTCCGCTATTTACATAGAATTCAGGAAACCCTCACTCCCCGTAGCCGCGTTATCCCACCCGTAACCGCCAACAAAACCAAGCCAACGATAGCCAGAATCAGATCGAACCGGAACGCCACGATCCAGTCGTGCGTTTGGTCGAACAAACGCGCAGCAATCTCTCCCCCACTGGCTGTGCCCAATCCAAAAAATAAATAAAGCAAGCCCAGCGCCTTCCCGACCTGGCGCGTCCCGAAGTACTCGAAAATGATCGTCGGCGAGGCGTTGAAAATTCCGCCATACCCCAGCCCAAAAATAATTCCGACCCAGTAAATCATCTCCGATTTTGGCGCCGTCTGGATCAGCGCTAAAATCCCGGCCACCACGCAAGCCGAACTGAAGAGCATCCCTCCGCGTGCGCTCATTCTGTCTGCCAGCAATCCGCTGATCACCTTTCCGGGCGCGGCTGCTCCCAGTGTAATCGCTAAAATCAGCGCAGCTTCCTTGGGCGGCACATGGGCGCCAGTAAGCCACGAAATGAGATTTTGCTGCACTCCCAGCATGGAATGAGCCAACAGAAACAGGGCGGCGCCGAAAATCCAGAACATTGGCATCCGCACCAACAGGCGGAGAGAAGGGGCAGCAACTTCAGCCTTTTGCGGAACCCGCGCGCCGCCGGGTTTAACCACAATCAGCGTCAGCAGGAAAGGGATGGCCATACAGCAGGCCAGTACCACAAACGCCCCTGAAATTCCGCGCACCGCGATCTGAGCCGTAGCCAGGCGGGGCGCCAGAAATCCTCCCAGTCCTATGCCGGCATTGATGAAGCCAACCGCCAGTCCCCTCCATCGTGAAAAGAAAGGGCCAATCAGAATCGACGCGGGCAGAATCGATACGGCCGAAGTTCCGATCCCCAGCAGCACGCAATACGCGTAATATTCCCCCAGTGAATGAATCGTGGAAAGCAGCGCCAGCGCGGTTGCCGCAATGACCGTGCCGCCCAAAATCACTTTCCTGGGCGTAAAGCGGTCCACCAGAATCCCCACCACCGGCGACAGTATGCCAATCAGCAGCAGAATAACTGCTCCGCCCAGGTTGGCGCTGGCGAAATTCCAGCCATGTGCCCGCGTCAGCGGCCGGTACAGCGCCGGCCAGCAAAACAAGCTGAATCCGAATGCCACTGCGAGAATCACGAACGACGTGAACAACGTAAGCCAGTTTCTGAAAGTGAGTGGTTGAATGGTATTGATCCTCTTAACCTCCGGGGTTTACTACTCATAACACATACCAGACGCGGCGCCTGACATAATTACACCTTGCGGCGGCAGGATCCACCTGTGTGACCGAATTCAGAGAGCCAACGCTGCTCACCGAACACGTCAACCGGCACTCCTGACCATGGCGAACCTCTTCCGACGGCCTCCCGCAAATTTCTGGCATAGCCTCCCGTTTGACGGCCAGGGCCTGTTTTCTTCCGGCAACTCTTCTCTCGCGAGCCTCCGCCGCCAGTCTGCCGCGTCGTTCTGGAAACAGGTTCCGTTCTGGAGCCGCCCGCCTCTCATCGCAATCTCGCGACTGGGCTGGGTCGCCGCCGCCTGCCACCGTATCTTTCGCCATCTTTCCAGCGAGCCCATGCCACCGTCGCTCGCCATTCGAATCCTGGGGGACTGCATAAGCACCGGGGCCAGTCCGAATGAAGCTCTCATCTGGCGGCAATTCTTCAACCCCGCGGCGCCCCATCCTCTGCCTGGCCGTGCCGCAAGCGGCTTGCTCTCGCGGTTGGGCAACTCTGATGAGCATCGGCTCGTCGCAGATAAACAGTTAACCGCAGAACTGTTGGCACGGGAAGGCCTCCCCGTGCCGCCCCTGCTGGGTCTTCTCCGTCACGGCGAGTTCCCCGGTCCTGCCGCCCCGCTCTGGTGCGAACCCGCCCGTCTTTTTGTCAAACCCCGCATTGGCGCGGCCTCACGGGGAACCTTTTCTCTGGAAGTCACTGGCGCCGGTACCTGTCGTATTAACAACGGCTCCACCGTGCCGATCGAGTCACTTCGGGACAGGCTGACGTTCGCCGCCACTGGGGATTTTTTGGTCCAGCCGTACCTTTTCGCCGCCCCCGCCCTGGCGGATCTCACCACCGCCGGTGCAGCTCCGGTGCTCCGAATCACCACGGCGCGAAATCCGCGCGAGGCTCCATTTCTACACAGTGCCCTGCTCGCGATCGATGTGCCTGGTGAATCACCCCGTCATTTCATCCGCGGGCAACTGCGCGTCCCGATCGACGTAGTCACCGGGCAAATGCGCTCGGGCATCTGGTTCCTGCACCCCGACCGGCGCTACCCTTCTCTTCCATGGAATCACGCGCCCCTCACCGGCCGTACCATCCCCGATTTGCCAGCGGCTCTGGAAATGGCGCTCCGGGCAATGGATCTTCTTCCCGGCCTGCCTCTGGTGAACTGGGATCTCATCGTGACCCCGTCCGGCCCCGTCATTCTGGAAGGCAACACCTGTGGCAACTGGATTCTGACCAACCTGTCGATGATCGACGAACCCGGAACAACGCCTCTCGATCTTTTACTGAGAAAGTGGGCCGGCTCCGCACGCTAAACCCGCGCCCGCGCAACGATGCGGAGGAGAGAAAATAACACAACCAGACTGAGAAACCCGAGCAGGTAGAGGCCGCCGGCGCAATAAATTAGTCGGCGCCGCGCCTGAATACCGTTGACCAGTGTGCTTTTCCTGATCCGATCAGAAGCCGTCTGGTCCGCCTCAGTTATTTTGCTGATCTTGTCCCGCCCTGCCAGCGGGGCATTTGCGCGAAGGCGAACGAGAGCCGCGTCGCGCGAACCCGCGCTGTAAAGGGACACGATGGCGGCTGTTTCACTCGCAACCTTGTTGCCGGTTTCCGAGAAGTCGTGGAGGAATGCGGTTCTGGCATCGTTCCCGGACACGAGATTCAGTGATTCCGATTCATACTGCCAGTCCTGAAGGCTTTCACCGTAGCTCTTCAGCGAATCGGCCCGGCCCGTAAGAAGGTAATTCGCGGCGTAGAGTTGAAGATTCTGGAGCGCATCGGAGGCATTGCGGAGAGACTCCATATTTTTGAGCTCCCGTCGATTGACGATCTGGGCGTTTAACGCGCTGTCCTGGTCGCGGCCGTAGCGATAGAGCTTTACCGTTACCGCCGCGAGCGCGGTCAGGAGAAGCAGGAGGATGACCCCGGCGATCTGAATTTTTCTATGCATGGAGATAATAGCAACCAGAATAGATTTGAACTGACCTTGTATTTTAACTGCCGGTGTCGTCCCCCGGCAAGCGACCCCGCGAATCACATTGCCGCGCGCGAAATAGAAGGATATCCGGCAATATACTGAATGCGTTAACGTTATAATGCCCGCATGGGCGGCCCCTGCATCTCACCAGCATCCATAAAATGAGGCTGATTTTGAAATATTCATCGGCACTTCGTTTTCTTGCCCTGTCTTCGTGGCTCTTCCTCCCTTTCACGACAAGGGCACAGAATCCTTATCGTGTTGCGGGTGATCACTATCATCTGATTCTGGAGAATCAGTGGTTTCGAGCCACCCGCATCACTTACGGTCCCGGGGAGACAGCCCCCGTTCACGATCATCCGAGAGGAGGAGCAATAATCTATGTCTATGTGACCGATGCAGGCATCATGCGCTTCCGGCACACCGGCGGGCTTAATTATGTTGCTAACCGCGCGCCGGTAAAAGCGGGTTCTGTCCGGCTGACAGAAGGTAGCGCGGAGACCCACTCCGTCGAATATCTGGGCGATGTTCCTTCGGAGTACATCACGCTGGAATTGCGGACCACTGCACATTTCGCCACTAAGCGGCTGCCCCCGGTTTCGCTGGACCCCGGCAAATCGACTGCTCAGGTCCAATATGAAAACGAGCAGGTCCGGGTGGTCCGCGTTTCGTGCGCGCCGGGTGGACGTTGCCCCGATTCCGATCATGCGAACGATCCGGCTATTGTCGTTGTATTAACGGGCCCACAAAAAGGCGCTGTGAAATGGTCGCCCGAGCGGATGGAAGGGCCAATGCAACAAATTCGCTTCGAACTGAAGACTCTGCCGTCCGGCGGGGCCGCAGCGCCAAAGTAATGCGTCCGGCCGCTCCAGGAAGAAATACAGAGAGGCTACAACCATTTGCGGATTTTTGATTTATTCAGGGAGTCCGGGTTCTTTTATCCTCATCCAATCGCGTCGGATGGCTGCCCGTGCGCCTGATTTGCGGGTATGTCCGGCTCGACGGACAGCCGGCCGATTCCCCTACGCTCGACGGGATGTGCCAGGCACTTGAATCTCGCGGCCCGAAACCCGCAGTAACCCAACGCGTCGAAGGAGCGGCGGCGTTCGCGGTGCTGGATTTCTCGCAGAGAGCGGTGGCCGGGCAACTTCCCACCTCGATGGGTGGAACCTGGCTCGCCGCCGACGTACGGCTGGACGATATCCACCCGCATGGTGAATCGTCTGCCGCGCTGGACGCGCTCGAGAGCAGAGGCCCCGATCTGCCGGCCCATCTGAACGGCGACTACGCGCTCGCATTCTGGACTCCCCGCAACGGAGAACTCATGCTGGCGCGGGACATCATGGGAGTCAGGCCTCTCTGTTATATTCACATACCGGGCAAGATTCTCGCGTTCGCTTCAGTCCCGCGAGGCATTCATGCTTCAAAAGCAGCGAACACCCGGCTGGACCTTACAGCACTTGGCATGGCGCAGGTCCGGATGGCTATGCCGGCAGATCGAACCGGCTGGGAAGGTGTTACCTGGCTGCTTCCAGGCCACACGCTGACATCCTCTGCGAATAATGTGCGGTTGCACCAAAGCTGGAAACCCGACCCTGCCGGGATTGGCGTCTGGAAAGGGTCGGCTGAGGAAGCAGCGGCGGAACTGCTCTCTCATGTGGACCGCGCCGTCTCGGTGAGATTGCGAGGCAGCGGCGCCGTGGCGTCCCATCTGAGCGGAGGGCTGGATTCTTCCGGTATTGTTGTTCTGGCCGCGCGCAAGCTTCGCGAACAAGGGCGCACGATACACGCCTTTTCGATTTTGACGCATCCGGACGTGCCCGTATTCAGTGAGGCCCCCTGGGTAGAAGCCGTGCTGGCGGCCGAGCCCGATATCGACTGGACACCGGAGTATTTGGCAACCGAACGATTCCCGCCCGGCGAGGCCGGCGATCCCGATCTCCCGCTGGAAGGCTCTTCCGCCACACCGGATCGCCGAATCGTTGCAGGCGTTGCCGCACGCGGCGTATCGCTCATGATGTCCGGCGTAGGCGGAGACGAGGGAGCGACATATAACGGTCCCAACCCATACGCCGAGCTTCTGCGGCAGAAAAAAATTTTGCACGCCTTTCGCGAGGTCTGCGCCCGGGCCCGCGTAGATGGAACGCCGCTCCTTCGGCAAGTCTATGGCAGACTCGTCGCGCCTATGCTGCCGGACGGGGTCCTCGGGACAATGCGGCGGGCGGGCACAAAGCCGGTGCGTCGCGACCTCAAATTTCGGACATCCAGCTTCCTCAGCCCGGCGTTCCGTGAATCGGTTCTTTCTCAACATGGACATACACCCGGAGCCGGAAACACGCCGGCGGAACGCATCGGGAAGCTGATGAAGGGTCTCGACGATCGCGCGAATCGATGGTCGATCATGTGTTCGCGGCACGGAGTGGCGATGACATTCCCGTTGGCCGACCGGCGCGTGCTCGATTTTTGCCTGACCTTGCCGCTCGAGCGGGTTCTCGCCGACGGCTACGCCCGCCAGCCCTATCGGAATGCAATGCGCGGCGTCCTGCCGGAAAAGGTCCGGCTGCGGACGAGCAAAGTCGGCAGCGCCGGAATGACGCTCGCTATGCTGGGCCGCTATTTCGAGGCCGGCATCCCGGTGGTCGAGTCACTGCGCGGGCAAAACGCGGTCAAAAACCTTTTCGATTTCAATGCCATGCGGGACGCTTTTCGTCACGCCGGGCAATCCGGTTCCGCCCCGGGAACGCCCGCCGATTATTCTGGAAATCCTCCTCCCTGGCTCTTCCGGGCGCTGCACGCCGACCGCGCCCTCACGCTTGCCGAACACATCGTACGCTTCACGCGATAACGAGTCCGACTATCGGCGCAAGGCGCGTGAGAGGCAACCCCGCAATACTTCCGCGAAACCACCGAGCAAGGGTTCCTGTGTCATCAGGTTGTGAGTGCCTGGCATGCAATGTAGCTCCAGCCCCTCAGTAGCGGCACGGCTCCAGTAAATACGGCGGTCGGTGAAGCCCTTGTGGGCCGATTCTTCCGCCGCGAACATGGTGAGCCGCCCTTCGAACCGGCGGTCCGGAAGCTCGGTAAAAATGCGTTCGAGACGGGTGTTCATCGCCCACGCCGCGCGTTCTGTTTCCGTCGGCCCGCGCTTGAGGCGCGCCCGCCTGCGCAGCGCCCGGGACGGGAGCCGCATGATCCAGGAGCGCCATTCCGCGCGCGGCTGCATGATCAGTTCGCCCATAAACTGCTCGATCAGCCGCAGGGGCGCCGGCAGACTTCGATGACCGGCGATGCCCGGATAATGCGTGTCGTTCAAACCGACAAAGGCCACTGTGTCTCCGGCCTCCTGCAGCCGGTTCGCAATGTGCACTGCGACGGCGCCCCCGATGGAACGGCCCATCAGCAGGTACGGTCCCGCGGACCGGACGGAACGGATGGCCTTCTCACACTCTTCCACGATCGCGGCGGGGCTCATCCCCTCCTGCGGGCCACCGGGACGCGGGTCGGGAACGAGTGCGTAAAGCGGCTGGTCCGGTCCCAGATAACGCTGCAGATCTTCCACCTCCGGAAACCAACCGGGAAGGATGCAGAACAACGGAGGCAACGAACCGGAAGTCCGGACAGGGAACAGAAGCGAGGAATCCCGCGCCGGCGCAGCCGACACAAGTTCGGCCAGGCTCGCGACGGTCGGTGAGCGCCACAACTCGCGCACCTCGATGTTGCAGCCGAACATCGCATTCACACCGGACAACATCGAGACGGCCAAAAGGGAGTCGCCGCCCAGGTCGGAGAAACGGTCGTTCAGACCGACGCGCTCGATCTTAAGCAGCTCGGACCAGGCACTTGCAATCCGATTTTCAACCGGAGTGCAAGGCGGCGCATAGGGCGCACGGACCGCCGCCGCCTCCTCCAATTGGTCTGCATAGAGTTCCGCCAGCCGCCGCCGCGGCACCTTGCCCGCGGCATTCGTCGGGATTTCGGTTACGGGAAGAATGATTCGCGGTACCTTCACGCTGGTCAGGTCACGGGCGACGAAATCGCGCACGCTCTCCACGGTCGTGGCTGGATCGCGCAGAACGACGATTGCCGCCGCTTCCTGCCCGAGAG
>DASYCD010000375.1:0-4513 GCA_036500405.1 Bryobacteraceae bacterium | reverse complement strand
GGCGCCGGTTGCGTGAAGATTCTTCTTTTCGACGCTGGTGCGGGCGATATGTTGGCTGGTTCGAACAAGACCGGATCGGACAGCGGGACCGGCGGGCGCGTTTGCGGGCCAGTTATGATGGCCATCCGTCACTTCCGTCGCCGCGACGACATCCGCGATAGCGAGAGAGGAATCGAGCGCACCGGCTGTCCCGATACTCCAGATAGCGGAGAGGTTACCAACCGCTTTTATAGCCATAAGGGCCCGTTCCTGGCCGATTCCATTGGCGATGGCAAGCATTTCGCGACCCTGGTATAAGCCCGATCTTGCCCAGTGCACCGGTAAATTTACGGGTCGCACGTTTTGCCAGCAGGCAACCCAGGGCCCCACTTCGCGACGATCGGAAACGACGAAGAGAGTCTTCACGCGCGCTTCCCTTTGGAGAACCAGGCTACGGCATCGGTGAACGCCAGGCGGGCGGGTCCCGGCGCATAGCCGAGCTCGCGGGCCGCTTTCTCGTGCGTGACCCACATTTTCTTTTTCGACATCCGGACAGCTTCGAGCGAGGCTCGCGGCGGCTTCCCGGTGATGGAGGCGATGCCCGTTCCCACAGCGCCAGCCATCCAGGCAACGAAGTAGGGGATCTCGACAGTCGGCGCTTTTCGGCCGCTGATAGCGGCCAATTCTCCGAGAATCTGACGGAGCGTCAGGTTCTCCGAACCGAGGATGTAGCGTTCGCCCGGCTTTCCGCGCTCACAGGCCAGCAACTGCCCCTCGGCCACGTCCCGCACACTCACGATATTCAGCCCAGTATCGACGAACGCTGGCATCGCGCCGCGGAGGAAATCGACTACGATTTGTCCGGTCGGCGTGGGCTTGAAATCGTGATCACCCATTGGCGCCGTGGGGTTCACGATCACAACAGGAAACCCGTTCTTCGCGAACTCAAGCGCCACTTGTTCGCCCATATACTTCGAGCGCTTATAGTCGCCCGCCATCTCTTCGATGGAGCACGGCTGCGATTCATCGCCTATTCCGCCATCCGGAACGCCAATGCAGCCGACGGTGCTCGTGTAGACGACCCGCTCCACGCCCGCCGATTGCGCCGCCTGCAGCATATTGCGGACGCCATCCACATTCGACCGGTACATCTCACGCGGATCTTTCGACCACAGTCGATAGTCAGCGGCAACGTGGAACACAAGACCGCAGCCCGCGACAGCGCGTTCGAGCGACGCGGGATCGCGCAGATCTCCGGTGATGGTTTCGACGTCGAGTTCCGGAATCCGGCTGCCCGAACGCACAAGCGCGCGGACGTGGTGGCCGCGCTCAGCAAGCAGGCGCGCGACATGCCAGCCCACGAATCCCGAAGCTCCCGTGACGAATGTCGGCCTCAAGCAGGGTTTACCGGGAGGCTTCGGCGGCCTTCACAAACGTAGCGAGCGCCAGCAGAGGGAAGTAGAGCCGGTAGTAGTGGTAATTCAGATAGAAGACCTTCGGAAAGCCGGTTCCAGTGGCGAGTTCTTCCAGCCACGAACCGTTTTCACGCTGCGTCTTCAGCAGGTACTGGATGCCGTTCTGCACGCTGGAGCTATACGCGTCGCCGCCCGCAATCAGACCCATCAGCGCCCATGCGGTCTGGCTCGGCGTGCTTTCGGCCGTGGCATAGCACCCGCGATCGTAGCTGGCGCAACTCTCGCCCCAGCCGCCATCGGCATTCTGGTTCGAGCGAATCCATTCGTTGGCGCGCTGGATATGCGGCTCGTGCTCGTCCTCACCCATGGCGCGCAGCCCACGCAGAGCGAAGCAGGTCCCGTACATATAAGCGACGCCCCAGCGGCCATACCAGCTTCCGTCCGCTTCCTGGGCGCCGATCAGATATTCGATCGCCCGCTGGCAGGCCGGATGGGTGCGGTCGTAGCCATTGGCGGCCAACGCTTCGAGAGCGCGTCCGGTGATATCGGCGCATGTGGGATCGAGCATTGCATTGTGATCCGCGAACGGCACGTGCTGCAGGATCTGCCAGTTGTTATCGACATCGAACGCCGCCCAGCCGCCGTCTTTCGACTGCATGGCCAGCAGCCAGTCGACCGCGCGCATGCGGGTTGCCTCCTGCGCGCGGCGATCGGACGCCGGCAGGTACTGCAACGCGAGCAGCACCATCGCGGTGTCATCGATATCGGGATACCAGTCGTTGCGAAACTCGAAGGCCCAGCCGGAAGGTTCCACATCCGGGCGTTTGACGGACCAGTCGCCTTTGCGGCGAATTTCGCGCGCTTGAACCCAGTCCGCCGCCTTCACCATGGTGGCGAGCTGCGACCCGCGGCTCATGGCGGAAGGACTCGCCGCGCGCGCTTCGCCGATGGCGTAGGCGCCGATTGCCGTGTCCCAGACCGGCGAGAAGCAGGGCTGGAAGAAGAGCGTCTTGCCGTCATCCACCATCAGGCGATCGAAATGGCGGATCGCTTCGACGCGCACGGGGTGATCTTTGGGATAGCCGAGAACATCGAGCGCCATGACCGAATACTGCATCGGCGGATAGATTGCGCCCAGACCTTCGGAATGCTTCATGCGCTCAAGCATCCAATGCTCGCAGCGGCGGATGGCATCGCGGCGGATACGTGCAAAGCCGTAGCGTTCCCAAAGCTTGAAAATGCGATCCGAATGGATGAATGTGTTGCGCCAGCTCAGCCAGGCATCCGTGCTCTCAAACGCCACTGGCTTATCGGGAATGAAAAGCTCATCGAGCGTGAAGCCGTCCGGGACCGGCCGGTTCGGATCGTGCGCGTGAACGATGGCCAGCGACACCACGATCGCGCGCGTCCACGATGACATCTGATAAAGCGTGTTGCCCGGCAGCAGCAGAATTTCGGGTGGAATGCTCGGCGTGCCTTCGCGCGGATAAAGCCCAAACAGGCTCAGGTTGACTTTCGTGTAGCTGTTGGCCGACTGGATCCCGCCAAGCGCGATGATCCGCTCCCGCAGCTTTGACAACTGCGGACCTTTGGGATCAATACCGGCCAGCTTGAGAGCGAAATAGGCCTTCACGGAAGCGCTGATTTCGCTGGGACCCTTCGCGTAGATCGGAAATCCGCCGTCGGCGTTCTGCTGCGAAAGAATGCGTTGCGCCGCGCGTCCGATCTGGTCGCGATTGGGCGGATTCCACTTGCCGTTCGCTTCAGGCGCATGCAGCCAGAGCTGAAAAAGGATGTAGTCGGATTCGAGCGTGGTGTCCGCGGTCAGCAGCGCACACCAGTAGCCTTCCGCATGCTGGAGTGAGAGGAGTTCGGCTGTGGCGCGATCGATCGAACCGCGCGCCGCGGCGAGAAGGGCTTCGCTGACCTGTTGGGTGAGCGTGGTCATCGAGTAATGCTGAGCAAGGGCGGTCTGTTCAATTCCGGAGGCAGCGAGAAGCGAACGTCCTCCTCCACCATCTCCACTTCTTCCATCTGACCGAAGCCGTGGTCCCGCAGCGCGTTGACAATGTTTTCCACGAGATGCTCCGGGGCTGACGCGCCAGCCGTCACGCCTACGTTATTGACGCCGAGAAGCCATTCCGGTTTCACTTCCGACCAGTCGTTGACGAGATACGATTTCACCGAATAATTCTGCCCCACTTCCACCAGACGCTTGGAGTTCGAACTGTTGGCGGAGCCGACCACGAGCAGCAGATCGCAATACTGAGCAACTCCCTTGACCGCCATCTGGCGGTTTTCGGTGGCATAGCAGATATCCTGCGATTTCGGCCCGCGAATCTCCGGAAACCGCTCCTGCAGGCGCGCCATGATGTCCTTCGTTTCGTCCAGGCTCAGTGTGGTCTGGGTGAGATAGGTGACGTGCGCGGGGTCGGGCAGATCGAGCGAATCCACATCCTCAACCGATTCGACCAAAATCATCCTGTCCGGCGCCTCGCCTAACGTGCCGATCACTTCGTCGTGATTCTTATGGCCAATCAGGACAATCGTGTTGCCCTCCCGCGCGAACTTTACGGCTTCCAGATGGACTTTCGTCACCAGCGGGCAGGTAGCGTCAATGATTTCGAGCTTCCGCTCCTTCGCTTCCTGGCGGACGGCGGGAGAAACGCCATGGGCGCTGAAAATCGCGCGGCAACCCGAGGGAACTTCCGCAAGTTCCTCCACAAAGATGGCGCCCATCTCGCGGAGTTCATCGACCACGTGCTTGTTATGGACGATTTCCTTGCGGACGTAGACCGGAGGGCCGTACAGGTCGAGCGCAATTTTGACGACGTCGATCGCCCGCACCACACCTGCAAAGAAGCCGCGGGGCTTGAGCAGATAAATCTTCTTCGCGCCCGTTGTATTCGGCGCGATCGGCTTGAGTGTCGGCATGAACGCTCTCAGGTGGGTTGAAACACTCAGTATATCATCGGAAATGAGCGGTATAGCTAAGTGGGAAATCAGGATCGGAGACCGTATGAGGGCTTGGCGATTCAGCAGGGCTTTCGGGCTTGAACATATTGAAAACGTTGAACTTCCAGAGCCGACTCCGGGGCCGGGGCAGGCCGTGGTCCGGG
>DASYCD010000374.1:0-8271 GCA_036500405.1 Bryobacteraceae bacterium | reverse complement strand
CTGGCTTATTGCTGGTATTCGGAAGGGTTTCTCGGTTTCGTCGCGCCGAAAGAAGCGATGCCGAAGGCGAAGGCCGCGGTGCGGCGCGCGATCGAACTTGACGACAGCCTGGCCGAGGCGCATGGGACGCTGGGCGTGATTCTGGCGCTGTACGACTGGGACTGGGCGGGCGCGGAGCGGGAGATGATCCGGTCGATCGAACTGAACAACGCGTCGCCGGGCGCGCGCGACGTTTACGCGTTTTACTATCTGCGGCCGGTGGGACGGATTGCCGAAGCGATCACCGAAGTGCAGAATGCGCTGGCGCTCGATCCGCTCTCGATCCTGTTCCGGGTACATCTCGGGTTTCTGTATTACGTGGAAAGAAGTTACGATCATTCGATTGCTCAGTTCCGCAAAGTCGTCGAGATGAATCCGGGTTACTATCTGGCGCATGCGATGATGGCGTTCGTCTATATTCAGCGCGGGCAGTTCGATGACGCGCGGGCCTGCTATACGCGGGCGCGCGAGGCCGACGTCAGCAGTAAGTTTGTCGATTCGATTGAAGCGATGGCGCTGGCCGGCTCCGGGCAGCAGGCTCAGGCGCGTACGATGCTGGCTGCGATTTCCCAGCGGTCATCGCAGGAGTATATTTCGCCGGTCAGTATTGCCTATGTGCATACCGCGCTGGGCGATTTCGATGCGGCGTTTGCGCATCTGGACCGGGCGGTGCAGGATCGGGATCCCAATATCCTGGGGATGAAGTCGAATCCGATTTTCGATCCGATTCGGGACGATGCGCGGTATCATGCGCTGCTGGCGAAAATGCAACTGGAGTAAGTCATCGGATTTTCAGGCCGGTCGTGCGGACTACCGGGGTTCCGGTTTCTCGCATGACGGACACTTCGACCTGATAGCTGCCTGCGGGTAGATTCGGGACCGAGGTCAGAACGGGTATTACCGGGTTGCCGGGATGCTCGAAGCTGCCGACGGATTTTATGCCGGCATCGTACTTTTGCTGATGAGTGGCGGCGTCGAGGACGCGGACTCGCACGCCGACCAGGATGGGGGTCTTCGAGGCTGCGAGGCGCGGTTCGTAGGCTTCGAAATAGAGGAACGCCGGTTCGCCCTTCGCGAACTGATCATTTCCCGCGGGAATGACCTCGGTATTCTTCGCCACCAGCGGACGCTCGCCTTCGAGCAATGACGCATCGAGATCGCCTGCCAGATCGGCGGCGGGTTTGGTTTCGTGACTGAGTGCGAGTCCGCTTGCTCCGAGAACCTGGCCGTTCCATGAGTCGATATTCAGCGGCAAGTCGATTTTGCCGAAACTTTCTCCACCTGAAGTGAACGCGAGACGGAAGCTGTACTGACCGGGACCGATTTTGAATTGATTCACGTAGTGGTAAGGCGTTTTGAGAAATTCATTCGCCTCTTTCTGGTTGTCGAATTCGAGCTTGACCGTATCGCTGAAATGGGCGGCGACGGAGTCATCGGCTTTTGTCGCGACGCCCGCGAGGTCGAATTCGCCGTGCAGCTTTCCTTTTTCCTTTTGGAATTTGGTGGCGGACGGAATGAAATCCATCACGAGCTTGACCTGAGCAACGCCCGGCCGCGCGTAGAACCAGGGCAACTGCATACTCGCACTGATATTGCCCGCGCCCGCCGCTGCTTTCGCTTCGAGTTCCTGTCCGGCGGGTTTGCCGGAAAGCGGATCGACCGGCTTCGCGGTGCAGTAGCTCCTGCGCGATCGGAGCGCGACGTCGCCGCGATCGACCTTCAGGTTTAGGTCATGGCAACTATTCTCGGGCGAATCGACCGAGGGCGTGTAGGAAATGAGATAGTACTGGTCCTGCTCCATCGCCACTTTGCCCAGAGACGCAGCCAGGTCGTTCGTGGTGGAAAAGAGCAATCCCCCAGTGCCTTCCGCCAGCGTGCTGAGCAGATTCTGGTCATTGCTGGTTTGCGTCATCTGCCTGACGTCGGCCTGAGACAGATGGGAATTGTTGGTTCGGACCATAAGCTGATCCGCGTTGCCGCTCGTATTTCCACTGACCGCGTAAATGGCGACGTTGGCCCTGTTGCAGGCGGCGATGGCAGCTTTCACCGAATTGGTGATGTCCGGCGTGAAGGGCGCGCCGCCGGAGAACAGGACCAATGCCTTACGGCCTTTGATCACTGCCAGCGAGTTCGCCATACCTTCCACGGCGGCGAGAAAATTCCGGTAGGGCGAGGTATCGACGTCCATGCCGAGCGTGGAGGTGCTGGTGTTGCGCGCCCCATCGCGAAACAACCCGGCGTTGCTGGCGGACGTGCTCTGGACAAGGCTGAGGGCTTTGCGAAGGCGATCCGAATCGGCGGTGAAATTCTGCGTGATCTGCAGGTCCCGGCCGTAATTGATGATGGCCATGTAGCGATCGGGACTGCTGAAGCTATCGAGGAAGTGGGTGGCTTCCTGTCGCATTGCTACCTGGCTTGTCTGTCCGGCGGTGGCGGTATCGAACAGCATCGCGATGTAGTGCTTGTTGGAGCGATCCGGCGAGACGGCGGCGCTTTCGAGCGAAAACGCGGCGATCTTCTGCTCTTTACCGTCTTCCCAGAGGCGGAAATCCTTCTGAGTGAGATCGCGGACGAATTCACCTTTCTTATTGACCGCGACGGCATCGACGAGGACGAGGCGGGTTTCGGTGTGGATGAGGGTTTCTTCCTGCGCGGAGAGGAGAATGATGCCGGCGGCGGCAAGAGATAAGAGGCGGATCTTCATGGGATATCGACTACGCTGCTTTGTGCGGAGATGGACTGGCCTTCCGCATCGCGAATGACCATCCGGACGGTGTAGCGCCCGGGATGCACGGCGAAAGTGTGTTCAACGGCGATGCCGGAATTCAGCCGCGTCTGGAGAGTGCGATCCAGAAAGCGCATCTGCAGGATTTTCTGCTGGCCGCTGATGTAGTTGCCATCGCTGTCAAAAATGCCGGTGACCACGGTGACGTCATTCGTGTTGCGGTCATTCACCTTTTTAAAGGTCAGCTTCTTCGCGTCGATTTTGGTGACGGCGGAGAGCGTGACATCGCCGTTATCGCCTTTGAAGTACTGGGTCTGGAGAACGGCGGGGACGTTGTGGATTTCGTCGCGGGAGAAGAACGCGTCTTCAATCTGCTGGGTGGCCTGGGCTTGCGGACTGGTGGCTGAACTTGCGGCGTAATAGCCTTTGCGCACCTGGAGTTCATAACCCTTCTTGTTTTTCAGGGTGACTTTGAGGGTGTGGAACTTGCCATCGAGCTTCAGATCCCGCGGGGAGAAGCCGAGAACGTAGATGTATTGGGGCGCCGCGGCAACGCGCGCCATGCCTTCGTCGAAATTGTTCGTGCCGTGATAAAAGGCGCCGCCGGTACCCTGGGCGAGATCGGCGATCACGTCAGTTACGGTCTGGGATTCGGCGGTCTGGAAGGGAGTTTTCTCGTGGAGCGTCGAGGTATTTTCGACTCGCTCGCTTGCGCCGCCGCCCGGCGTCATGGTGTAAAGTCCGCGGGCGTCGAGTCCGCCGATGATGACGCTGGCTTTGATGGCGCGTTCGATCAGTTGCATCTGCTCCTCGTGACGGCTATCGAGCACAAGGAATCCGGGCGAGATGAGGACGATGTTGCGCGTGCCCGGCATGGAGGTCATGCGGGCAATCACAGCGCGGGTGGCGCTCATGGCTGACTCGGTATCGCGGTCGCCGAATTCCACAGCTACGCGGGCGGAAGTTCGGGCGGCGTCGACGGCTTTGCAGAAATCGCTCGACGCGTGCGGGCCTTCGCACTGGCGGACCGATGCATCGAGCGAGGCGTCGGACGCCTGGCTGGGATCGGCGGGAAGGTTGAGGCAGTGGAGCGCATCGACGGTTGCCAGGCGCAGGGCGTTGACGTCGTCTTTATTGTGAATCAAATCGCCCATGTAGTAGTTCACTGCCGGGCAGGAATTCTGCTCAGCGGATTTTGCGGCAGAAGAATAGCCCGCGGAGATGGCGCCGATGGCGGCGTGGATTTTGTCGCGATCGGCGGTGAACTCCTGGTTCTGACGGCCGGAGGTCGTATAGATCGCGACGCGGAGTTTCGAATTTTGCGAGGAATCGATCTGGCGGAGAGCGGCGTTGCGGGTAGCCGCCAGATCCTGCAGGTTGAGATGGAGATCGTCGAACAGGTAGGCGGTGAAATGGTCAGGCGCGTTGTCCACAGATGGGGCAGGGGAGGGTGCGTTTGCTGCGGGAGCAGGCGCCGACGGACGCGCAGTTTCTTCCTCGCCCAGCTGTTCCACGGTGAACCGGGAAATCGATTGCGGTTTTCCGTTATCGAAAATTTGAAAATCGTCGACGGCGAGGTTGCCGATGGCGTGGCCACTACTGTCGCGAACGACCACAGGGACAGGAATGAGGTTGCTGGTCGAACGGAAGAGAACCGGGGCGTCCTGCGAGGTCATTTCCGGAGTCTGGGCGGGAAACGCAAAAACGAACCCAAAAAGGAAAAAGCAAAAACGAACCCAATTTCGGGTTAAGGCTAGCGGATAGAGGGAGATGGAAGGCAACCGGCGAGCGGTTGCGGGTGGAGCACTGTCATTCATCCTCGTTTGAAACCATAGCACGGTGTGTGCGCGCAATTGCGGTTCGTGGCGGCTAAATGGTTCAGCCGAAAGTAAATATTTGTAGCGCCCCGTTGAACAGCCATGGCGGGTTTATTTCTGGCGCCGAGCGTGCTTGCGTCAGGGTGGAGGACGCGCAAAGGTGAGTTTACACAAGACCGAGCCGGAGCTGTTTGGGGTTACTACCGGATCGCGGTCCTATTGCCATATTGCGAAGCGGCTTCTGGAATGTTTCGGGGAAGCAGTTCAGGAACTGATGAAGCTGCATGAAGAGCAGTTTCAATGCGTAATTGCAGGGGATATGGATGCCCATCGGTTCGACATCCTGATCCACGAAGCCAATGAGCGGAAGCAGCAGGCGAAATATGCCTATATGGCGCATCTCGATATTCACGGCTGTGCATCGACGATCTTATGAACCTGACTAATGCAGAACGCGAGAAGCTGACCGACAGCATGCTGAAGATCCAGTCCGCGCGGGCGACGCTGGGGCAGATGGATGAGAGCAAAGTGCCGGATTCGGACGAGATCGATAAGTGTCTGGAAGACGCCGATGCGAGTTTGAAAACGGCGCTGGGGTATAGGAAGTCGAAGTCTTAGAACGGCCGCAGATAAACGAGGGTCAACGCAGATAAGATCAGTTTTGAGTGGGGAGTTTGGAGATCTGATCGATGACGACGACTTCCATCGGCTCCTTCTGCGCTTCCAGTTTCAGACCCAGTTGTTCCTGGATTGCTGTGTAGAGGGACTGGCCCGGGTCTGGCTCCCAATCGAGCTGGAATGCGTAGCTTCCGGTGAGATTTGTTTTATCCACGACCGGGCGGTCGGCGAGGCGTGACAGCTTGTCGGTCAGGCCGGCCATGGTTGCGGACTCGCTCTCGATATGGTTTGGACGGATGCGAAAACCGCTTCGGCCCCCTGCTTTTGCAGGCTGGGCCTTCAGGCCGGATTTCGCCAGCACCAGCGCGTAGGCCGGGACGTCGCGCGTTTCTCGATGAAATGACATTCCGAATCGCGCGGCGAGCAAGGCCTGGAGCATGGCCGGCAATTGGGCTGCTGTTGCGCCAGCGGGAAGTTTGGCGGTGATGTCGTAGCATTCCGTCGTCATCCAGTTCGGGCCCGTAAGCAGGGAATCGATGCGGTCTTCACCGATCGAGAACGCCGCGCCAGCGATTCGCTGGAGGGGCGCGTTCGCAATCGTCAACTGTGAACCGGAGAGGCGCATACCCGCGGGCGAAGTTCCGCATTGATTCGGTCGGCCTGTAGCGGCTTCGAATTCCGCGGCGTGTGAGACGGTGATTGCGGCCAGGCAGAGGATGAATAGGCGCATCAGAAATCTTTCCTTTCGATAATTTTCACGGAGATCCAGATCAAGGCGGCGGCTGCCGCCAGAAACGCGGCCGCATGGCCCCACGGCCACGGTCCGGTGACCATGTTGGAACGGTCGAGATTTGCCCGTCCGCCCATGAGCTCGAAAGGGAACGCTGCTGCCCACGACTTCGGCGCATTCGCGGATAGCAGCCACACCCCGACCACGACCATGGGCGCGGTGTAGGCGCCTTCAATCAGCGAGGATGCGAGCAGGGATATTCCCGCGATAAGAGCTCCGCCAGCAGCCGTGACCATCGCATAGAAAAGCGCGAGACTCACGGGGCGAACTGGGCTCGTGAGTATCCCGGTGATGCAGATGGCAGTCCACGGGATCGCAACGAGTGCCGCCGACTCCAGCAGTCCTACAGTGATCCGAGCGCTCATCAGGCGTGCGCGGCTCACGGGCAGCCCCAACGTGAACAGCGAGAGACCGGTCGCTCTCTCCTGCAGAAGCCCACCCATGAACAGGAGCGTGATGGCGACCACCAGCATCAGGTTGAGGAGATCGTGCACGGCGCGAAAATTGAAGTAGTAATAAGGGGCATACGTCCATGCCGGGACCATCTGATTCAGTTCCCAGGTGCGCCAGGCGCCGAGGGACGTCATACCCAGGAGGGCGATCAGGAATCGCGAGCGCGTTTCGAGCCAGGCCTTGTACCAGAGCATCATCGATCAGTCTCCAATCGTCTGCAGAAACAGTTCGCGCAGGTTCAGCGGCGTCACCTCAATCGCGTTGGCTCCGGACGCGCGGGCGCGCTCGACGACGCCGTCCGCATTTCCGCTGACCACGACACTCACCTGCTGGCCGCGCGTGCGGATCTTTTCCACGCCGCGTAGCTGGAAATCCTCTGGCTTCGGCGTCCATGGCATCACGATGTCCACGCGCCGCCAGGACTGGCGCAGTTCATCCACGGCCGCATCCATCACGAGAGCGCCGCGATGGATCACGCAGATCTGGTCTGAGATTCGTTCCACTTCTTCGATCTGATGCGAGGAAAAGAAAACCGTTGTCCCTTCCGCGCATTCCGACGCGAGAGTTTCGAGGAGTTGCTCTGTCCCTCGCGGATCGAGCCCCTCGCTCGGCTCATCGAGAATCAGCAGCTTTGGACGCCGTGCGATGCCGAGAATCAGCGCGAGTTTCGTTCGCATGCCCTTCGAGAGATGCCGCACTTTGCGACCAGGCGGGAGTTCGTACTTTCGCAGGAGCATCTCGGCGAGATCGTCGCGCCATGCCGGGAAGAAGCCGCGAGTGAAGTGAAGCATCTGGGCCACTGTCATGTACGGATAGAGCCGTTTGTCTTCGCTGACAAAGGCGACATCTTTTCGGAGCGCCACGTTTTCATCAGGGTCTTCGAGGCGGTATCCGAGTACGTGTCCACCGCCTTCGCTCGGGCGAATCATGCCGAGGAGCATCCGGATGGTTGTGCTCTTGCCCGCGCCGTTCAGGCCCAGGAATGCGGTGATGCGGCCGGGCTGCACGTTGAGGTTCAGATTATGGACGGCCCAGGTCTCGCCGTAACGCTTGCTCAAACCGTGGGTCTGAATCATGGGCTGCGTCATCGCCCGGTCCTCGGGGAGCGCGCGGAAAGCAGGCCCGCTTCGAACAGGCGGCGGATCTCGTCATCGAGCAGGCCTTCGTCGCGAAGTTCGGCGATGAGGTCGTCGATTCGCTCGCGGGCTGCCCGGACCCGGTCGCCGAGGCGGCGGGCGCGGCGGCTGAGGCAGACGAATGCGCCGGCTCCATGCTGCATTTCGATAACGCCTTCGCGGTGAAGTTCGGTGTAGGCCTTGACCACGGTGCCTGGGCTGACTACCAGTTCTTCGGCAAGAGCGCGAATGCTGGGGAGTTGATCGCCGTCGCGCAAGACGCCGCTTTCGATGGCGTACCGGATCTGCTGCATGAGTTGCAGGTAACGCGGCTGGCCGGCGGAATCGGTGAGGCGGATCAGCATGTATACACTGTACCTGTGTTATGGTACAGTGTCAAGACCGGTCAGCGCGCCGGGCAGGGTGGATCCGGGAGGCGGGGGGTTGCCGTCAGGGCATTCAGGTTGATCACCAGCGGGCGCGACGATAGTTCGCCGCTTTTGTTTCGTTTGCAATCCAGCACTTCCGTCTGAAGCAGGTCCGGTGATTTCAGGGTGAAATCGGCGACGGCTGTTGCGCCCAGAGCGGAGAGATCCAGGATTTTGTTCTTTGCTCGTGAGTAAATCCAGATTGGATGGGACCAGGGTTGATGGCCGGCTGAAGTTTCTGTGCCGGCTATGAAGAATTGCGAATCCGGAGTCCAGATGGCGTGTG
>DASYCD010000373.1:0-10934 GCA_036500405.1 Bryobacteraceae bacterium | reverse complement strand
GCGATCCGCAGCCCACGTTCCCAGATAGCTCAGGTCCGCGGAGTAGCAGTCACGCTGCTCGACTGGATGGTGCGCTTCGGGATCGGCGCTGCCATAGAGGGGCTCCGCGCGGCGGGCCCCCAGAATGTCGCGAAGCTGGTTCAGCGAATCGCCGCCCGTGAAGCTGAGGACCAGATCAAAATCGGCGAGGCCGCGCAGAGGGAGGTAAGGGACCGGATCGCCAACGCGCAGGCTCGCGAGAGTGACCGGCGTATCGAGATCGTAGAAGATCCGCCAGCGCGCGGGTGAATCCAGGATAAGGTCAGACGCCGCGATTCCATCCGGGCAGTAAGAAGTCACCATGCCGACATCGGCATTGGCGAGATGGCGTCGCGCGGCGCTAACGATATCCGCCCACTCCCGGTAGAGGATGAGCTTTCCACCACCCGGCAAGTCCATGAGATCGCGCGCGCTCGCGTAGAAGGGCAAGTCGTGCTCGAAGAAGACAACCTCATGACCGCGCCGCGCGAAAGCGGAACAGAGACCCCGCCAGAGAGTAGCGTGGCCGTTACCCCAGGAAGAGCTCACCGTCAATCCGAAAATTACGATCTTCATGTGGAAAGCTCCGCGGTTTGGTTCAGACTCAGCACGCGCGGTCCGCCTTCATCGAGCTGCACGATGCTCAAAGATCCGGTTGCGATTTCTAAACGATGCATCAGGTCAACAGGAATTCCGAGAAAGGCCGCGACGAGCAGGCGCAGAGGATCGCCATGGGAGACAAGCGCAACAACCTCGGCGCGATGACGCGCAGCGACCCGCTCGGTCTCCTGGAAGATTCGAGACTGCACTTCAGCGGCGATCTCTCCACCCGGCGGCCGGGTGGTGCTTCGAACGGTGTTGAATCGATTCCACAATGGGTTACCTTTCAGCTCCGCGAACGTCTTACCTTCCCATTCGCCAAAATCCCATTCACTCAGCCCATCCGCGATCACCGGCGCAAGACCATGCGGCCGGCCGATGAACTCCGCGGTTTCAATCGCCCGCTCCTGCGGACTCGCGTACAGCGCCTTCAGCGAGAGCTTCGATGTCGCGCCTGCCAGGAACTGCGCCTGAGAGATTCCCGTTGCGTTCAACCGCCAATCCTTGCGTCTTCCCATCAGGGACCGGCCGGCGGCGTCCGTTTCTCCGTGCCGCATGAGCAGCAAAGTTGTCATGAGCTTCCTTCAGATACGATTCGAGTTGCTCCGCGCGATGCGCTGGCGTGTGGGCGGCGAGAATGCGGGCGCGCGCTGCTTCGCCAATCGCGAGACGAGCTCTCTCCGGCAGGTCTGTCAGATAGCGGAGCGTATCCTCCGCATCCGCGGAAATCAGAATTTCGCGACCCGGCCTGAAGAGCGTCTCGAGACCGTCCCACCAATCACTGATGATCGGGACACCACAGGCTCCGGCTTCGAACAGCCGCACGCTTGGCGAATAACCGGCGGACTTCATCGCGGTGCGGGTGAGATTGAGAGTAAACCGCTGCGAGGCATAGAAGGCTGGATGGAGATCGGGAGCCAGGTGGACGATGCGCTCGACGCGAGGCGGCCAGGCAATGTAATCGGGGTACATGGGGCCGGCCACGACGAATCGCCCATCGCGCCACGCGGATGCGGCATCGAAGAGAAGCTGTTCGAGCGGCTTCTGGCGGTCTTCGCTGTAAGTGCCGAGATAGCCCAGGTCCCAACGGCACTCGCGCGGTTGCGGGCGGTATGCATCGGTATCCACCGAGCAGTAGAGCTCTCTCGCCATGGGCGAGCCGTAGCTCGATTCGAGCATTCGCAAGACCGGGCCGCCAGTAAACGACAGGTACAGGTGATAGCGCGGGATGAGGGCGCGCGTCAGATATTCGCAGCGATTCTCGATGAGTTGTGTCAGCGTGACCGGCGTATCGATGTCATAGAATGCGGTCACGCCCCTGGCGATCGAGGTGACCCATTCGCCGACGCGCGCTCCGTCCGGAACATACGAACCTACGATGACCAGCTCCGCTTCCGCGACTTCGCGTTCGAAGCGCGCGGTCAGCTCATCAAAGCTGTCGTAGATACGGGTGACGGCTCCCGGGGGGTGAGGGGAATCGCGATTGGCGGCATACCAGGGGACATCTCGTTCGAGAAAGAGCGTATCGCGTCCGCGCGCGGCGAGCCCGCGGATCAGGCTTCGATATGTTGTGGCGTGGCCGTTCCCCCACGAGGAGGTGACGGAGAGGCCCAGGATGACGATGGCGGGTTTTCTCATATCGCTGCCACTCCGTACGCCACCGCGCGTCCCTCAAGGACGGCCTCGACTGTTTCGCCGCGGTGCGCGTAGGTGTGTTCGGCGATGGCGCGGCGGAAGGCGGCGTCGCCAATCTCCCGGGCGCGTTCCGGCGAGAGCTCCAGGAGATGGCTGACAACAGCGGAGCCATCATCGGCGACCAGAATTTCTTTTCCCGGCTCGAAGAACTGATCGATTCCTTCCCAGCGGTCTGTGATCAGACACGCGGCGGCCCCGGCGGCTTCAAACACTCTTGTGGCGGGTGAGAATCCGTAGCGCGCCATACTCTCACGCGAAACGTTCAGAACCGCAAGCGGCGTGCAGTTGAAAGCGTTGTGATCGCGGGTGTAAACATGATCCAGCCAGGCAACATTGGCGGAATCCGCGCGGCCGTTCACTCTGTCGCCCCAGCCCGCGCCGCCCAGAAGAAATCGATGACGGGGCAATTGCGCGGCGGGGCGGAAGAAAAATTCCTCCACGCGGGCTTCCCTGTCGGGAAGGCGATTGCCCAGGAAACCGAGCGCTGCGTCGAATGCCGGATCCGGAGGAACAGGATGGTGCGTACGGGTATCAAGGCCGTTGTAGATTGGCACGCACTGTCGCGCGCCCAGTTTTTCGTAGGCCGACACCACGGGATTGCCGCCCCCATAGGTGAAAACGACGTCATAGCGGGAAATCAAAGAAGCGAATGGGTCGCCGGGGTTGCCGTGGACGCGGTCCAGCGTGGCGGGCGCATCGACGTCCCAGAACGCGACGATGTTGGAACAGGTCTTCAGGTCGACTATAACGGCTTCGAGGAGTTCGTCGAAAACACCGACGCCACTGGCTTTGACGATGAGATCGTCATGGCGCGCTTCATCGAGAGCATCCATTACGGCGTCTTCCGCGGGGTCATAAACAACAACGGTGGCCCACGGCGGATCTTCGATATCGCGATGTTCCTGCCGGCCGTAAGCGTCGGGCTCATAGAAAGTAATCTCATGGCCACGTTCGGCGAGGGCCCGAAGGATACCGCGGTAATAAGTCGCGGCGCCATTCCAATACGCCGAGACGAGACTGGAGCCAAAGAACGATATGCGCATTTCTCTTATCTCCCCTGTACGGCGGCTTTGTTGTGACTTCTGACGATGGAAAGAAGTTCGGCGGCGCGATGCGCGCACGTGTGCCGGTCAAGTATGGTCTGGAGGCCGCTGGCGGCGAGTCCGAGCGCCAGCGAGGAATCTTCCAGCACGGACTGGAGGCAATCCGCCATCTCATGCGTGTCACGAGCGAAAAGAAAATCTTTCTCAGGACGAAACAGGTGTTCGGCGTCGTTCCATGGCGCGGAGACGAGCGGAATGCCGCAGGCGAGCGCTTCGAATGGACGAATGGTGGGGATGCCGGCAAGCGCCTGCGCGTAAGGCCTTCGCGGAATGTGGACGGTCATGCGAAAGCGGGAAAATACCTGGGGCACGTGATAATTCGCGAGCGATCCGGCGTATTCGATGCCTGCGGCTTTCAGCATTTCGATGGCGTGGGCCGGATAACGGACGCCGTAGACGCGGGCACGGAGGCGAAGCGCGCGCACCGGCTCGATCAGGAATTCGCGGATTTCCTCGGAGCGCTCGCCGTCACCCCAGTTGCCGACCCAGACGAGGTCGCCTTCGGGTTCAACTCCGGGGATTGGATGGAACATTCGCGTATCCGCCGCTTCGTGCCATGTCCACGCGCTTTTCGTCCATTGATTTCGCAGATAGAGATCGCGGATCACGCCACCGTAGGCGAGTACGCCATCGTAGTGCCGAAGGTCGTAGCGGCTCATCGCGTCCGGGTCAGTCATGGCGCGGTGGTGGGTGTCATGAAAGTAGAGACGCAGTTCCGGATGATCGGCGCGGTATTCTCCGATCCGGCGGACAAGATCGTGCGAATTCCATTCGTGGACGATCGCGACATCGGCCCCGTTCAGCACGCGGGCCGGATCCAGTACAGCCTCGTCATAGAGGCGGCTTCGAAGCTGCGGATAGGCGCAGCCGAACTCGCCGATTGCGGCGGGTCCGCGATCCGCGATGAGATTGGCGAGGCTCCAGCCGTTGGCTGGCTCGAAGATGCGAACCTCATGACCGGCTTCCAGCAGTTCAGTGGCAATGCCACGGAGGAAATGGGCGTTTCCGTGATTCCAGTCGGAGACGAGAGAGTGCGTGAAGATTACGAAGCGCAAGCGAGCCTCCGCCCGGCGGCGACAGAACTGTACGCCTCCATATAGCCCGCCGCCATGGCCTCCGCAGAGAAGAGCCGGGACCGGGCGAGACTGCGCTGACTCAAGTCCGCGCGGATCGCCGGATCGCCAATAAGCGTTAACAAAGCGGCCTTCAGTTGTTCAGGTTCCTCCGGAGGGACAAAGAGTGCGGCTCCATTCCAGTTTTCGCGCAGACTGGGAATATCGCCCAGAACGAGCGCGCAACCCGACATAGCGGCTTCGAGCACGGTGAGGCCGAAGGGTTCATAACGCGCGGGGTGCGCATAAATCGCGGCGGAGGCGCACCAATCCGCGACAGTACGAGGCGCCAGGCGGCCAAGGCAGAGGGCGCCGCCGGCGGATTTCCACGCAGCGCGGGCCGGAACGGCTCCCGGCTGACGATCTTCACCGGCAAGCCAAATGGGCCACGGTATGTCAGCCGCAATGCCGGCGAGCGCCTGTATATTCTTGGCTTCGTCCCACAATCTGCCGGCGGCGAAAACCATCGGCTTCTTGATTTCAGGACGGAACAAGCCGGAAGCCCGGCCGTTGGGAATTGTGCAGGTCAACGCCCGCACCGCGCCGTAGCGGCGCTCGATTTCGAGCCGCATCGCTTCCGAAGGCGCAGTGATCAGATCCGCTGCCCGCAGACCCTCCCGAACTCGGCGGCGGTAAGTATCCCAGTCCGGCGGCGCATCGCCGCCGCGAACCGCATTCCACCAGGAGAGAACGCACGAATGCGCCGTGATGATGACCGGTACGTCGAACGGCAAGGCGCCGTGGCAGTAGCCATTGAGATGAATGATGTCCGGTTTGTAGCGGCTGGCGAGTTCGAGCAGCCAGCGGCCGCTGTCATCGACGTCCTTCCAGGGATTGTTCATCCATTCAAGCCGGTAGCTACTGGCCAGCAGCTTCAGATTGCTGATAGCGCCAGCTTCGCGTCTCTGGTCCTCTGAGGGCAATCCACCCATGCTCACCAGAATGATTTCCACGCAGTGCGGTCCCAGCGCACGCGCGAGTTCGAGCGCAAAAGTCCATACGCCGCCGGCCGTATCGGCGGTCATCAGCACGCGGCGAATGTATGAATCAGACATGGGTTCGTCTCCCGGCTTCCAGTTGAACCAGAGGAAGAGGGCGGCTCTCCTGGATATCGCTGAAGGATTCGAAGCCGGAGAGATACGCCTCATGCGCTCGCTCCCACGCGAATTCGTCCGGAGCGCCCCAGCGGCGCGTGTAATCGGGAGAACCGGGATAGGGAAACATCGGCACCGGCTCATTGGCCCAGACGCCTTCGCCGATCAGGAATTCGCGCCAGCGGCGAACGCCGGCGGGGTCATCGTCTTTCGAATTCATGAGGTTGGCCTGCACGAAAGACACGCGGCGTTTCGCGCGGATCAGCTTCCGGCTGATGGCGTCCGTGGAGATACGGCACTTTTTGTCGAGCGCGGCGCGGCCTTCTTCGGTGATGCTTTCGACGCCAGCTTCGATCGATACGCAGCCGGCGGAGGCGAGCAGGTCGATCATGTCATCACCCCAGAGATCAATGCGGGTCTGAATTCCAAACGGAATACGCCGTTCGCCGATCAGTTCAAGCACGTCGCGGAATGGCAGAAAAATCTCATCGATGAAATAGACGTAACGGGCGCCGGCGGCAATCAGGCCATCAAGCTCTTCCGCGATCACCGTTAACGGCCGGCGGCGGAAGCTGTTACGGAAGTTATCCTTTGCGCAGAACGTGCAGTGATAGGGGCATCCGCGCGAAGTCTCCATTTCCGCGCCGGGCTCCGGAAGACGTGAGTCGAACCGGTGGTGGTGATGAAGGTGCTTCGCGATGACGCGCGGCTCCCATCGCAGAGCAGGGAGGCTGTTCATGTCCGACGCATGGGGAATGCCATGCAGTGCGATGGCGCCCGATTCGCTGGTGCATGTGGAACGCCTCGCATCTCCGGAAGCGAGCAGGGGAAGAATTTCTTCGCATTCGCCCAGGATAACGGCGTCCACGCCGAGTTTGCGCAGTGTAGTGCCTGGTGTTGTGGAACCGTGTGGGCCGACCGCCACCGTGAAACCTGCGACGTCGCGAATGAAATCGAGCGTCGTTGCCGGAACGTGCAACTCCGGCGGCGCGCAACGCCAGAAGAGATAGCTCGGCGCGGTGGTGACGACGGTGAAGTCGGGCCGGAACTCCTGGACGCGTGAGCGAACATCCTGGAGAGTGAGTTCGTCGAGCTGTGCGTCGACGATTCGGACTTCATGACCGTCGCGTTCCAGCAGCGCCTTCGAATAGCCGAACTCGAGCGGCAGGTGCGGCTCACGACAACCGAAATAGATACTACCTTCGAAATTCCACGGTGGATTAATGAGCGAGAACCGCATGAAAACCTCCGCTTTCGACAAGTTCCCGCGGAACAGGCAGACCACGCGTCTCCGCGAGCCAATGGAATAATCGTCCGATACCATCGCGCGCGCTGACCTTCGGAGCCCAGCCGGTTGCGGCTTTGAATCGGCGGATGTCGGAGACGTAATAGCGTTGATCCGCCGTTCTCCAGTCGTTCAGGCTGACGCGCGGTCTCTCGCCCTGGAGTTCGGTGATGAGATCGAGCAGTTCGACCAGGCTGATGGTATTGCCGAGACCGCCGCCGATGTTGAAGGCCTGACCCGCGAGCGTGTCGATATTGGCCTGGGCGAGAAGAAAAGCTTCAACGAGATCGTCCGCGAAAAGAATGTCGCGCACCTGCATGCCGTCGCCATAAACGACGATTGGCCTCTTCTCCAAAGCCTGAATCAGGAAGTGAGCGACCCAGCCCTGATCCTCGTTGCCCATCTGATGCAGTCCATAGATGCAGCTCATACGGAAGACGACAGTTGGCAAGCCGAATGTGCGCGCATAGTCGCGCACATATTGATCGGCGGCGCCTTTCGAGCAACCGTAGGGACTGTGGAAGTCGAGCGGACGGTCTTCACTGACGCCCGTGCGCAGCGCGGCATCCAGCGGCTGATAGCGCATACTGCTTTTTTCGAGCGCCAAATCGTGGAGCCCCCCGTAGACCTTGTTCGTTGAAGTGAAGAGCACCGGCGGAGGGTTGTCGCAGTGCCGGACTTCTTCAAGCAGATTGACGGCGCCCCCCACGTTGATATCGAAATCGAGGCGCGGGTCGACGAGGCTGGTGGTCACAGCGACCTGGGCGGCGAAATGGAAAACCTGGTCGGCTTCGCGTACCGCTTCGCGCAGAGCGGCGCGATCACGGATATCGGCGACTTCGATGCGGACTCTGTCGCCCCACGTATCGCGAAGCCAGGCGGCGTTCAGTTCACTGCCGCTGCGCGAGAGATTGTCATAGACCAGGACGCGGCGGCCGTCGGACAAAAGACGATTGGCGAGATTGGAACCGATGAATCCCGCGCCGCCGGTAATGAGCGTGTGGCGGCGGGATTGCCGCGATGGATTGTGCCGCGATGCGGCGCGAGCCGTCTGAAGGACCGCTTCGACACCGCCTTCCGCCCAGATGCGAAACAGCATTTTCGGGCTGCCATCGGCGCGCTTCAGGCCATAGTGATAGCGGCGCTCGTCCGAACATGCGGGATCCTCGCCGGCGAGGGCGGGATCGCTGTCGTGCGCGGATTGCCAGTAGACGCGATCGACCGGCGCCGTGATGGCTTCGGCAAAGGCCTGTACCTGTGCGCGTTCGTCGCCACGCCACGTGGAGAATCCGGTCTGCGTGATCCAGAGTTCAGCGCGTGAGCCGAGGGCGGCCAGCCGATCGTGCGCTTCCGCAATTTCGGTCTGCCAGCCGCGCCACGCGATTTCCGGCGTGTGCGGGTATCCGTGGAGCCCGACGGCATCGATGTATTGCAGGACGCCCCGGCGTTCCATCAGCGCGATCCAGTCGAGATCGAGCGGCCAGGTTCCGGGTAATACGGTTTTCTTGCCGCGCCGGTGCGCCCAGTAAGCAGCGCCCCCGATCATCTCGCTGAAGATGTTCCAGTCGGGATCGAGACGCGAATCCCATTCCTGCAGGTTGTTCGGCTGATTCCAGAATTCGACCCATTCGAAGTGACGGCCGAATCGGGTGATCACGACGTCGAGGAAATCCGCATAAGCTTTCGGCGTCTGAGGCGGCGAGGAGAATTTTGGAACGATACCAAGTGGCGCGGGTGTGTAGAGGAAGCAGGGCAGAACATTCACGTCCCGGGCGAGACGGGGGAGAAGCCAGGCGTACCAGCCATCACCTTCGGAGGAATACCAATCGGCCCAGCAGATTCCAGTGCGCAGCTCGCGGATGCCCAGTGTACGGAGATCGGCCAAAACGGACTCGACTTTGTCATAGTCTCCGCGGCGGAACCATTCCACGATTCCTGGAGTGGCGGCATTGCGTTTGCCCGTCATACCAGCAGTCCCCGCGCGGCCAGTTCGGCGCGCGCTTCCACGCCCCGATCTACTGCGGTCTGACTCTGGAGCCACTGGGCCAGGTCTCCGAGCCCCTGCTCCAGCGTGACAACCGGCTCCCATCCGAGCAACTGCTTCGCCAGCGAAATATCGGCGAAGCAGTGCCGGATATCGCCGGCGCGATAGTTGCCGGTAATTCGCGGCTCTATGCCTGGGGCTCCGATCGCGCGCACCGTGCGCTCCGCGACTTCGCGGACAGTCATGGGAACGCCGCTCGAAATGTTCATCGCGTGACCGGCGGCAGAGGAACTTTCGAGAGCGAGGCGGCAGGCGCGAGCAACGTCATAAACGCTGACAAAATCGCGTTTCTGCAATCCGTCTTCGAAGATCAGGGGCGGATTGCCATTGAGCACGCGCGACGCGAAATTGCTGAGTACGCCGGTATAGGGATTGGAGAGCGCCTGATCAGGTCCGTAGGTATTGAAGAAGCGGAGAGCGACCGCGGGAATTCCGTATGCTCTGCCAAGCATGAGACAGAGCTGTTCCTGATCGAACTTGGAGAGCGCATAGACCGACGCAAGCGATGGCGCTTTCGTCTCCGGCGTTGGTATGGGAATAAGCGCGCGGCCCGCGCTGTCGCGCAATTCCCAATCCGCGTTCTTCAGTTGCTCGAGTGGCCGATCATAGCCCTCCCGCGGATCGCCGTCTTCATCGACGTAAGAACCCTCACCATAAATACTCATGCTGGAGGCGACGACCAGCTTCTCAATCGGGCGTGCGCTGAGCGTTTCAAGAAGAACAGCGGTGCCCTCGTTGTTAACGCTGGTGTACTCCGCTATCTGGTACATACTCTGTCCGACGCCGACCAGCGCCGCGAGGTGGATAACGGCATCCACACCGCGAAGCGAGTGAATTACCGCTTCGGAATCGCGAACGTCGCCGACCGTCAGATGCACATCGGACGGAAGATAAGCCGGCCGCCGCCGGTCTGGCCCGTGTACTTGGGGCACCAGCGAATCGAGAGCGCGAACGGAATATCCATGTGCGAGGAGCTCTCTCGCCACATGCGCGCCGATGAAGCCCGCCCCGCCAGTAATGAGAACGGTTTTGGTCATGAAAGTCTCTGTCTTTTCCCCAGCCGGCATGAAGCAGAACCGCAGTCAGGCAATGAGCGCGGACAGAACACTGCGGAATTCCCGAGCAACGATCAGTAACGATTGCGTCGCGGAAATCTCCTGTTGTTCATGGCGTAGAGGAGGAGCAATCACCCGGCCAACGCGTCAGTACGTACGCGTTCAAGCAGCATGGAGCGCACTCTTTCAATCACGGAAAACCAGTCACCCTCTCGCGGTTGCCTGATAATCCGCATATCCGGATACCACGGACTGTCACCGCGATCGAGCATCCAGCGCCAGTCGCCATGCCATGGAAGTAAAAGCCATACTGGTTTGCCGAGCGATGCGGCGAGATGCGCGACCATCGTATCTACGGAGATGATGAGATCGAGATCGAGAACTGATTCCGCCGTTGCAATAATACTTTGCGTTTCGCCTTCGAGGTTATTAAGAAAGTCAGGCAGTCGAGGAATGTCGGGAAGAAGCTGCGGTAAACGCTGCAGCGAGTGGAGCACAATGCCAGGGATTGCCGCAAGTGACCTGAGGGATTCAACAGGTAAAGATCGCGCGGGATTCCATTCTCCTGCTGCCCAGACAACTCCAATACGCCGGTAGCATGCGGCAGCATTGCGTTCCGCCTGGCGCCACGCAAAATCTACCGCGGCTGGAATATCGTTGAGAGTCGTACGGAAGAAGTAAGGAAGATCGGAACATTCCATTTCGCCTTCGCACGAAGATTTCTCTTCCAGCGTGAGGACAGCTGCAATGCTTTGAATTCGACGCAGTAGCGGATGCATTGCCCGTGGCGCATGAACAGTCACCCTCTCGCGGTTGCCTGATAATCCGCATGTCCGGATACCACGGACTGTCACCGCGATCGAGCATCCAGCGCCAGTCGCCATGCCATGGAAGTAAAAGCCATACTGGTTTGCCGAGCGATGCGGCG
>DASYCD010000372.1:0-2176 GCA_036500405.1 Bryobacteraceae bacterium | reverse complement strand
ATCGAAAGTGCCTGGCCGTTCCAGGGATCGATAGTCAGCGGCATCTCGACCTTGCCGAATCCATGCGTACCCGAACTATCCGAGCTGAACGCCATCCGAAACGTATACTGCCCCGGCGCGATATTGAACTGGTTTTGGTAGTGGTAGGGCGTTTTCAGGAAAGCGTCCGCCTGCTGCTGGGTGTCAAACTCCAGCTTCACGGCGTCGCTGACCCGCGCGGCAATACTTCCATCCGGCTTGTACGCGACGCCGGCCAGATCGAATTGACCCTGCAGTTTGCCCTTTTCCTTCTCGAATTTCATCGCGGAAGGAACGATGTCCATCGCGAGATCGACCTGTGCAATGCCGGGCGCCGAATAAAACCAGGGCAGCTGCATCTTCGCCGTCATGTTACCGGCGGCATTGGCTGCGGCGCGCGCCTCCAGATTTTGGCCGGGGGGCTTTCCGGAAAGCGCATCCGCCGGTTTCGACGCGCAATAGCTCTTGCGCGCGCGCACCTCGAGATCTTTGCGATCCACCTTCACGCGAAGTTCATGGCAGGATCCCTCGGCGGAATCGACAGAGGGGCTGTAAGTGAGCAAATAGTATTGGTCCTGTTCCTGCGCAACCTTGCCAAGATTGTCTGCCAGATCGTTGGAAGTGAACATAGCAAGGCCGCCGGTGCCGTCAGCCAGGCTGCGGACTATGTCCTGATCTCCGCCCGTCGGCGCGAGAACGGAGCCATTGGAAGGAGCACTGGCGTCGATAGATCCCGCACCGCCGCGCACTGGAGGCGGACCAACGGTATAAATGGCGACGTTCGCTTTGTTGGCGGCCTTGATGGTTAGCTGAAGGTCCGTCCCGAGCTCACCCGGGAGCGGAATGCCGGAGGCGAAAAAGATCAGGGCCTTGCGTCCGCGAATGATCGCGAGCGAATCCACCAGGCTGCGCAGCGACGCCAGCATATTGCGAGAGATGGAGTTGTCAGCCGGGGGAGTGGCGCTTCCCCGGCCTCTGCCTCTGGCTCTGCCCTCGAGCGCCATCGCGCCGTCTCCCGGCGTGATGGGAGTCGGACTCCAACCGGCAGGTACCTGGCTCAACGCTTTGCGGAGCCGGTCGCGGTCGTTTGTGAAATTCTGCGCGATCTGCAATCCGCCGTTCGCGTTGTAGTTCGCTACCGCCATGTAGCGATCGGGACTCGCAAATCCAGCCACGAAGCGAATGCCTTGCTGGCGTACAGCGACCTGAGCCGCCTGCACCGCGGTGGACGTATCGAAAAACATGGCAATGTAGTGTGCGGCGGGTCGCTCAGGCGATACCCCGGCACTTTCGAGCGAAAAGCCGGCGATCTTCTGTTCTTTTCCGTCTTCCCAGACCCGGAAATCTTTCGCATCGAGATCGCGGATGAATTTTCCCTTCTTATCGACGGCAACGGCGTCTACCAGCACGACGCGAGTTTCGGCTTTGATGGTGAAACCGGCGGCGGCGTCCTGTGCGTGAACACGAACTGCGGTTTCACTCAGGAACGCCGCAGCCGTGGCAGCGATTGCGCAGAAGATAAGAGTGCGAGTGGGAGGCGCCATCACGGGATTTCCACCAGACTGCTCTGTGCCGCCATCATCTGGCCTTCGGAATCGCGCACCACCAGCCGCACGACGTATTTTCCCGTATGCACCGCAAAGCTGCTCTTCACCGCGATGCCGGAGCCGAGGCGCTTCTCGATCGAGTCGTCGAGGAGCCGCATTTCCACGGTTTTCTCCACTCCGCTAATGTAGTTTCCGTTATCGTCGAAGAGCCCGGTCACCACCGTCAGTGTGTCGAGATTACGCCCGCCCTCTTTCCGGAAATTGAGCTTCTTTACGTCCACATTCGCAACGGCTGCCAGCGTGGCGTCCGTGTCGCTGGTCTTGAAATACTGCGTGTGAAGTGAAGCGGCGAGATCGCGCACCTCGTCGCGCGAGAAGACAGCTTCCAGAATCTCCTGTCTGGATTTCTCCGCGGGATTGGCCGCATATCTGGGTGCGTAATAGCCCTTGCGGACCTGGAGGTCCATGCCTTTGGCGGCTTTCAGAGTGACTTTCAGGTTGTGGTATTTTCCATCCAGCTTCAAATCCGATGGAGAAAAGCTGAGGACATACAAATATTCGGGCTCAGCGGCGGTGCGGGCAATGCCTTCGTCGTAATTGTTCGTGCCGTG
>DASYCD010000371.1:0-7524 GCA_036500405.1 Bryobacteraceae bacterium | reverse complement strand
GTGGCGCCCGATAGCATTCAGAAGCAGGTTCAGGGCAGTAAAGCGGCCTACGGGTCGTAAACGGCCGCCGGCGGGCCGCTCGAAACCAATCAGGCAGGAAGACCGAACGACATGGAAAATATAGGCGCGCTGGCTCTTTTGCTGGCGTTTTGCATTTCGTTGTACGCCATCGTTTCGAGCGTAGCCGGGAAACTCAAAAACAAACCCTTTCTCGCCCTGAGCGGCGAGCGCGCCGTGCTCGCGGTATGGGTGCTGGTCACCGCCGCCGCCGGAATCCTGGTCTATTCGCTGATGAGCGGCGATTTCCGGCTGGCTTATGTCGCGTCGCATACCAACCGCGACATGGCGCCGTTCTATAAGTTCGCAGCATGGTGGGGCGGCATGGAAGGGTCGCTGCTGTTCTGGAGCTGGCTGCTGGCCACCTACGCCGCCGTCGCGGTTCTCATCACGCGGAAGGGCCACCGGAATCTGCTGCCGTGGGTGATTGCGATCATCTCCTGCGTTCAGATTTTTTTCCTCATCCTCAATAATTTTGTTGCGAGCCCGTTTCAGGTGCTGGCTCAGGATCAGGTCATCGTCTCCGCCGCGGACGGCCAGGGTCTGAATCCGCTGCTGCAGTATTGGGCGATGGTCATCCACCCGCCGTTCCTCTATCTGGGCTACGTCGGTTTCACGGTGCCGTTCGCGTTCGCCATGTCCGCGCTGATTTCGAAAGCGCCGGGCGAAAGCTGGATCCACACGACGCGCCGCTGGACGCTGGTCACCTGGCTTTTCCAGAGCACCGGCGTGATGCTGGGTTCCGCATGGGCCTATCACGTTCTCGGCTGGGGCGGCTACTGGATGTGGGATCCGGTGGAAAACGCTTCGCTGCTGCCGTGGCTTGCGGGCACAGCCTTTCTGCATTCCGTCATGATGCAGGAGAAAAAAGGAATGATGAAGGTGTGGAACATGGTGCTGATTTCCGCCACGTTCTTCCTTTGTATCTTCGGGACATTTCTGACGCGCTCGGGCATCGTGCAATCGGTCCATGCGTTCGCGGATTCGCCCACCGGGCCGTACTTCGTTTCATTCCTTGCGTTGGGGATAGCGGGAGTAATCTGGCTGATTCTGGATCGCCTGACCTTCCTGCGCAGTGAGAACGAGCTGGAGAGCCTGGTATCGCGCGAATCGAGCTTCCTGTTCAACAACCTGATCCTGCTCGCGAGCTGCTTCGCGGTTCTGTGGGGCACGCTGTTCCCCGTCATTTCCGAAAAGTTTTCGACCGAGAAGATCAGCCTGGACGCCGCCTGGTTTAATCGCCTGATGGTGCCGATCGGATTGTTCCTGCTGCTGCTGACGGGCCTCGGGCCGTTGTTTGCGTGGCGCCGGACTTCCGTGGCCAGCATCCGCAAGAATTTCCAGATCCCGGGAATCGGAAGCCTGATCGTTGCCGCCGCGCTGATCATCGGCGGCATGCGCTATCCCTACTCGATCATTTCGCTGAGCTTCTGCTTCTTTGTTGCCGCAACGATTGTGCTGGAATTCTTCCGCGGCGCGAACGCGATTCGCGAGAAATCGGGCGCGGGATTCATCCCCTCGGTGATTGAGCTGACTCACCGCAATACGCGCCGGTATGGCGGCTATCTGGTCCACATGGGTATCGTGATCATGTTCATCGGATACAGCGGCCATCCGTTCAACCTGACCGAAAAGTTCGATGTCAGCAAGGGCGATACGGTGAAGATCGGCCATTACTCGCTGCGGGTGAACGGCCTCACCGAAGGCGATACCGCGAACTATGCCTGGGAAGCCGCGCAGCTGGAAATTTCAAAAGACGGCGAGTCGCTTGGCGTGCTGGAACCGTCGCATCGTTTCTACAAGGCCAGCCAGCAGTCGACTTCGGAAGTCGCGCTGCGTTCGCGCCTCAATGAAGATCTCTATTTGAACTACGCCGGTCATGAAGGCGATAAGGCAACGATCGACGCCTACGTCTTCCCGCTGGTGAGCTGGATCTGGATTGGCGCGCTGGTGCTGATTGGCGGTACGCTCGTCGCTCTGATTCCGAGCAAGGTGGCGCGCTCTTACGCGCGAACGGAAGTTGTGGGCACTGTGAGGACTGATGTCAAGGTTGAAGCGTAGTCTGCTGTTCCTGCTGGTCGCGGCCGGCGCGATCGCGCAGACTTCGTCGCAGATCGAAAGCCCGGCGGTGCAGCGTATCGGTGAGCATCTGCAGTGCACGTGCGGCTGCAATATGAACCTGAACTGCACCATGTCGAGCGGGCAGTGCCACATCTGCAAGCCCGCGCGCACGCAGATTTTCGACATGCAGCAGAAGGGGATGGCCGACGAATCGATCATCTCTTACTTTGTGAAGAGCGGCCAGTTTACCCGGCTGAGCGATCCCAATTCGTATTTCTGGGTGGTGCCGTATTTTTCGCTCGCGCTGGGCGGCGTGGTCGTGTGGTTCGTTCTGAAGCGACTGCGCGGTAACAATCGGCTGCACCCCGCCGCGGCGGGCGGCCCGGCGATCGATCACGATCCCGAGTTCGCGCGTTACCGCGACGTCATTGAAAAAGATACCGAGAAGTTAGACTGATAAATTCGTGGACCCAAGCCTCATAGTTGGAGCGCTGCTGGGAGCCGGCATGATTGGCTTCCTGCTGTTCATCCGTTCGCAGGACCTGCCAAAGCCGGAGCCCGTTTCGCCGTTCAAGCATCTGGACGAGCGCAAGGCGGTGATCTATGAAAACCTGCGCGATCTGCAGTTCGAATATCGCGTCAACAAGCTTTCGGATGAGGATTACCAGACGACGAAGATCGAGCTGCAGAAGGAACTTGCGCGTGTGCTGGCGGAAGTGGATCGGATCAAGGCTGAACTGGGTGTAGCTCCAGTGACGGCGCCGGCTAAGCCCGTCGCACCCGTGAAGCATACCTGCCCCAGTTGCGGCGCGGCCTTCGAAAAAGCTCTGAAGTTCTGCGGCGAATGCGGCAAACCGATGGAGGTGGCATCGTGAGACCCACCGCGTTCCTCGCTTTGCTGGCCTTTGCCACGATTGCCCATGCCGCTGTGGATGGCACGGTCACAAACGGCACGTCCGGCAAGCCGCAGGCAGGCGCGACGGTCACGCTGTTCCAGCCGACCAGCCAGGGCCCGCAATTTATCGACAGCGTGAAGACGGACGCCGCGGGGAAGTTCTCCATTACTAAAGAAATTCCGGCGGCTGGCCCGGGTCCGCTGCTGCTGCAGGCGACTTACGCCGGCGTGCAGTACAACAAGATGCTGCCGCCCGGGACGCCGACCACGGGCGTCGATATCCCGGTCTTTGAATCCTCGAAACAGCAGGGCGACGCGAAGATCAAGCTGCACGCCATGCTGCTGGAGCCGAACAACGGAATGATGGCGGTCGCGGAATCGTACCAGTTCGAGAATGACGGCAAGACGGCGTGGAACAATCCGGATACCGGCACGCTCCAGTTTGCGCTGCCCGCCGCCGCGCAGGGCAAGGTGACGGTGAACGTCCTTGCGCCTGGCGGGCTTCCCATCCGCCGCGCCGCCGATCCGGCAGGCAAGCCGAACACCTTCAAGGTCGACTTCCCCATTAAGCCCGGCACGTCCGAAATTCGTCTGGAATGGTCGATGCCGTTCACGAGCCCCGGCGTTTTCGAGGGCGAGAACCTGGCGAAGGGCGCGCCTTCGATGAAGATTGTTTCGCCGGCCGGAGTCACCCTGAAGGGCGATGGCGTGACCGCCCTCGGTCCCGAGCCTGAAATGCCCGGCACGATGATCTATGACGTTGCCAACGCCGCGTATCACATTGACGTGACCGGCGCCGGTTCTCTCAGCACGAATTCCGGCGGCGGCGGAGGTCAGGACGACGGCACTCCGCGCGTCACGGAAAACATGCCGAAGCTATACGGCCTGGTCATCGCGAAGGGCGAACTGATCTCTACTCTCCTCTCTGTGAAATGGGTTCTGCTGTCCGTGCTCGGAATGCTGGCGGTCGGCTTCGCCATGCTCTACCGCAAGGGCAATCCCGGAGCGAAGCATGAACGCGATCGCGGCTGATCGCGTCTGGAAGTACTTCGGCGACTACCCCGCGCTGCGCGGCGCAACATTTGAGGCCGCGCCGGGGGCCTGCGTGGCGCTCCTCGGCCGCAATGGAGCCGGGAAGACGACGCTCCTCCGCATCCTCGCCAACCTCTCGAAACCCACCAAAGGCGAAGTCACGATTTTCGGCGAACCCGGCGGCGGCAAGACGCGCGAACGCATCGGCTATCTGGGACACGGCATCGGTGTCTATGACGATCTTTCGGCGATTGAAAACCTGACTTTGTTCGGGCAACTGATGGGCGTGGCGAATCCGGTTGCCGCGGCTGATGCTGCCCTCGAACGCGTTGGCCTGGGCCGCGTGCGCGAAGGCTTCGCCCGTGAATTCTCGCGCGGTATGCGGCAGCGTCTCGCGATCGCCCGTGCGTTCCTGCACAATCCCGAAGTTCTGCTGCTCGACGAGCCGTTCACGTCGCTCGACGATCGCGCTATCGCTGTGCTGCACGATCTGCTGCGCCACGCGCTGGCGAAGGGCGCGACGATCGTCATGTCGACCCACCAGATCCGCGAAGCCATGGAACTCGCGACGCAGGTGGCGCTGCTCGAACGCGGCCGTATCGTCCACTCGGGTCCGCGTACGGTGGAAATGCTGGCAGATCCGGGCTGGCTCTATCGCAAATATGAGGAGAAGCCGCAGTGAAACGCGACCTGCTCTCCGCCATCTTCATTGCGCGCAAGGATCTGCGTACGGAGTTCCGCACCAAGGAAGCTCTAAACGCCGCGGTCTCGTTCGCGCTCGTGGTGCTGGTGCTGTTCAGCTTCGCCTTCGATCTGGAGCGCAGTGAGCTTTACGATATTTCGGGTGGCCTGCTCTGGATCATCTTCCTGTTCGCCGGCTCGCTGATCGTGAACCGCAGCTTCACCCGCGAAGTTCCGAACGATTGTCTGGATGTTCTGGTCGCGTCGCCTGTGCCCGCGTGGGCGCTGTTCCTCGGCAAGACGATTTCGAGCTTCACGCTCCTGATGGTGGTGGAGCTGATCTCGTTGCCCTTCTACGGACTCTTCAACAACATCATCTGGATGAAAACGTTCTGGCCGCATTTCGGTCTGATGCTGCTGACCACGTGGGGCATCACGGTCACCGGCGTTGCGTTCAGCGCCGTGACGGTGAACGTGCGTCTGCGCGAGCTGATGCTGCCGGTGCTGCACTACCCGCTTCTCATCCCGCTGCTGATCGGCGCGATGGAAATGTCCACCGCTCTGCTGCGCGGCGACGTGGTCGATAACGGCCCGAACCTGCGCCTGATCGTGGTTTTCGACGCCATCTTTACGGCGTTATCGCTTTACCTGATAGAGTTTATTCTGGTCACATAACAGGGCTTTCATGCGCGATAAAAAGATCTACGTCCTGGCGATTCTCGGCACCATCCTGATGGTGGCGACGATGTACGACATCCTCGTTGTGATGCCCGATGAAGCCCAGCAGGGACCCATCGGCAAGATGCTGCTCGTACACGTTCCGGCCGCTTTCGCCGCGTTCACGTTCTATGGCATCGCTGTCTGGAACAGCGTCAAATTTCTGATCCGGAAGGATTTTCGTGCGGATTCGCTGGCGGTTTCGAACATCGAAGTCGCGCAGGTTTTCACGCTGATCAATCTGGTGACCGGCAGCCTCTGGGGCCATATCATCTGGGGCATCTGGTGGACGTGGGATTTTCGTCTCACCAGCCAGTTCATGTGCTTCATGCTTTATCTCGGCTATCTGCTGATGCGGCCCGCCGTGTCGGACGCCACGCAGCGCGCCACCATGTCGGCCATTCTGGCGATTCTCGCGGTCGCCGATATCCCGCTGGTCTTCTTTGCGATCCGCCTGCGCGACGCGCGCATGCAGCATCCTTCGCCGGTGCTGGAAACCGGCAAGATGGATCCGAGCTGGTGGACGCCGTTTCTTCTGATGTGGGTGGTGTATCTGCTGATTGGCGGCGCGTTGATTATGCTGCGCATGCGCCAGGAAACAGTGCGGCGCGAAATGGATTCACTGCGGCGCGAGCTGCATGCGATGTAACGGGGACTCGAACCAATGGAAGCGAATCAACTCTACTTCTTTTACGGCTATTCGGCGGCATGGATCATCGTGCTCGTCTATGTCTTTATGCTGGTGCGGCGCGGCCGCCGGATCGACAGCGAACTGGCGCGACTGAAGTCGCTCGTCGAGGATAGGGAGCGCTGACATGAAAGCCATCTTCACAGGTCTGATTTTTGCGTCATTGGCGGCGCTCCTGCCTGCCCAGCAGCCCGCCGCAACGGATCTCAAGACGTTCTCCTCCTCCGCGGATGTGCAGGCGCTCATCGCGAAAGCGAAAGCCGAGCACAAGGAGGGTCAGGCGATTGTCATGGAGAAGATCCTCTCGTTCGCGCCCTACGCCGCTACGCTCGAATACCGCGCAACCGGCGGCAACGCGGCCGTGCACGCCAAGGATGCCGAGATGATGTACGTGATCGAAGGCTCCGGTACCCTCGTCACCGGCGGCAAGATGAATGGCGCGAAAATCGACGAAGGCGAAGCGCACAAAGTGTCGAAGGGCGATTTTCTCGTCGTCCCGCAAGGCACCCCACACCAGTTCACAGAAACCGATGGCAACCTGGTGCTGATGACGATCAAAATGCCGCGGTAGCGTCCGGCCGCCGCACATACTCGGCTTCCATCGCCGCCGGATCGCTGACCGCACCCGATCGATAGCGCCCCATCGCCAGCGCCGCCATCATCCCTGCGAGTTCGGGAGACACGACCGTCGACGCGCGCCCGATATCGAATCCTGTCGTCACCCACTCCACTGGCCGGTCGCCCACGAGCACCACGAAATCGTCCAGCCGGATGACCATCGGGGGAATCACTTCCCCGCCCGCTCGATCGAACACGGCCGCGAACACCTCGCCGCGCCGCGCATCGATCACCGGAGCCCGCAGTTCCCCGCTCCCGCACGCTCCCAGCGCCGCCAGATTCGAAATCCCCAGCGCCGGTTTTCCCGCCACTTCCGCCAGACCCTTCACGGCCGCCAGCCCGATCCGCACACCGGTAAACGATCCCGGCCCGCATCCCGCGGCATACAACTCCACATCCGCCAGCCGAACCCCACAGCGTGCGAACAGTTTCTCCAGTTCCCCGAAAAGAGTTTGACCGAAACCACCGGGCGATTCCAGCCGCGCCCGTCCCAGAATCCGATCATCTGCAGCGAGCGCAATACTTCCGATCTCGCCGACCGTATCCACCGCGAGCGTCAGCATTATTTGTCCAGCATGAAATTGCGATCCAGCGAATAGACCTTGCCCAGTCCGTTCATCGCGAAGATGCGGATGTGCAGACCCACGGGATAGCTATCGGAAATATCAGGCGGGATGCGGAACGAGCCGCCCTGCGTCGTTCCAATGATGCGATATCCCCGCCCAGACGACCCCACCTCTGCCCGCCAGATCCACAAGACATGCTCCAGCGCCTT
>DASYCD010000370.1:0-16638 GCA_036500405.1 Bryobacteraceae bacterium | reverse complement strand
ATGCACTTCTTCACTTCGATGACCGAGTTCGAGTCAGCGGGTACCTGATATTCGAGCTCGACGCTGGCCGGGAAGTTGTATTTCTTATCCCGCAGGAGTTGGAGAATTTCAACGATCGGTGTGGTGCCCTGACCCCAGGGGAGATTTGCGCCCGGCGTGCCCGGGGCGCTGGGAGTGCGGTCCTTGAGGTGGATGCTGGCGATGCGTCCGTGCAGCTTCTCAATTGCGGGGATGGGGCTCTGGCCGGTGCCCGCGTAGTAATGTCCGCAATCGAGATTCACGGCGTTGCCTTTCGACTGCGCGAGGACGGCGTCCCACGCATCGATACGCGCCTGTTCGTGCGCGTGATAGGCGGTGACGATGCCGTGCTTCATCGCGAAGTCGCCGGCGCGCTGGGTGAAGGCGGCGTTGTTCGAGAGCTCAGTCGTGACGGAGGTTGCGCCGAGGGTGGTGGCGACGGTGAAGACGTAGTCCATTTCCTCGTCCGACATATTGGCGTTCGGCTCGAGCTTGAGGCAGTAGATGCTGACGCCCGCGTCATTATACATTTTGCGCAGGGCTTTGTACTTGTCCATCGAGAGCGAAAGCCGCCACTTCTTCAGCTCTTCGGCGCGGGCCTGCTGCTGCTTCTGCATTTCTTCGCGCTGTTCCGGAGTCAACTGAGGACGTCCGCCGCCGCGGCCACTGCCGCCGCGGGCTCCGCCACCGAAGCCGCCTGGACCGCCGGGTCCGCGTCCCGCCTGTGCGTAAGCCACGGCCGGGGATCCGGCATAGGCTTCCGCCGCATCCGACATAAACTCGATGCCGCTTGAGCCGCTGGCGACGATGTATTCGAGCATCTTTTCGGCGCTGGTGTGGGCTTCGGGCATATCGCGGAAGCTGTAGGTGATCACGCCGAGCTGCACGCCGCTGAAAACCGAATTCGGTTTGGCGGCCAGCAGAGTCCCCGTGGGAACGGCCGCGGCCGCGAGGGCGAGCTTTCCAAAATCGCGTCTGTTGAGATTCATCAATTGCCCCTGGTGGAATGCCACCCTGCCGGAGGATGCTCCGGGTATCGGTCCATTCTACCCTGTTGCGGAGCCGGGATTGCGTCCTGTTGACAGAAACGCTTCCAAGTGTGTAGTGTAATAACTGACTAGCACACTGAACGTCATGTTGTTTCGCCTGAATGCCTCGTCCGGGGTCCCGCTCTACGTGCAATTGATGGAGCAGATCAAACACGCAGTCGAAACAGGCGCGCTGCGTCCGGGGGATCAACTCCCGACTATCCGGGCGCTTGCACAGGAACTGGTGATGAATTCGAATACCGTGGTGCGCGCCTACCGGGAACTGGAACATGAGGGCATTGTGGAGTTGCGGCATGGGCTGGGCGCTTTTATCAGTTCGTCGGTTTCGGCGAAAAGCAAAGTCATGCGGCAGGCGCAGCACGTTGTGGAATCGGCGATCGAGCGCCTCTCGTCGCTGGGCGTCACGCAGCAGGAAATGCGAAGGCTGTTTGAGAGCGAACTCTCCGCGATGGAGGCAGGAAGTCTGAGCGGGAGGAAGGAATGAACCAGTTCGTGATCGAAACGTCAGGGTTGCGCAGGAACTTCGGCAGTCACGTAGCCGTTGATGGGCTGGACCTCCAGGTGCCGCGGGGAAGTATTTTTGGTTTTCTCGGCAGGAACGGCGCGGGCAAGACCACGACTATTCGATTGCTGCTCGGTTTTCTGAAATCCGGCGGCGGTGAGGCGCGCGTATTCCATGAAACGGTGAGAGGCCCCGAAGGCAATGCTAATCTCCGGCGGCGCATCGGCTACGTCTCGGAGAGCAAGTACCTGTATCCATACATGACCGTGGAGCAGATCATTCGCTTTACGCGCCCATTCTTTCCCGGGTGGCGCCGCGATCTGGAGCGTCGCTATATGGATATGTTCAATCTGCCGCCCAAACGGAAAGTGTCCGCTCTCTCAAAGGGCATGCGGACCAGTCTGATGCTCCTGCTCGCGATGTCTCACGGAGCCGAACTTTTGATTCTGGATGAGCCCGGTGAAGGGCTCGATCCAGTGGTGATTGAGTCGCTCTTAAAGGAATTGGTGGCTCTTCCTGCTTCGGAGGGGACCACGATCTTTTTCTCTTCGCACCAACTCGCGGAGGTGGAGCAGATTGCCGATCATATAGCGATCATCGATCGTGGCCGACGCGTAGTGGGTGGAGCTCTGGATGATTTGAAGGTGCATTACCGGCGGCTGCGTATCGTCTTCGACAGAGAGCCCCGGCCGATTGCGTGGCTGCCGGGGGCGGATCACGTGCGACAGGAGGGCCGGGTGGTTTCGATTCTGGCGAGCGGTAACGCCGACGCTATTGCGGATCAGGCCCGATCCTATCCCGGCGCTTCCGTGGAGCAGTTTCCGGTCAATCTCAAAGAAATCTTTCTCGAACACGTGCGGGGTAATTGAAGTGCTGCTGATGAAAGCGTGGATGGAAACGCGATGGCGATTGCTGGGACTGGTCGTTTTCCTGCTGATCGCGCTGGCGGTGGATCATCGGAATCTCTCTGGAGCAGGCGTACTCACGGCCACGTGGTTCATGCTGACATTTCTTGCAATTCTGCTGGGTGGCTCGGGAGTGAACTCTCAGGCGCCGTTGGGCGCTGCGGAGGGCGTGGCCGGATCGACTCAATTCACGATTTCCCTTCCGGTGACCAGACTTCGTCTGTTCGCGGTGCGAGTTGTCGCCGGGTTGGTGGAGACCGCCGGCGTGACCGTGGTCACCGCAGTGTTTCTGTGGGCGTTGTTTCCCGCATTGCGTGAGCTTACGGCGCCGGCGGATTTCGCCATGCTCGTTCTGACTACGGTCCTCTTTCTGATTGCTCCTTACTGCGCGCACGTCTTCTTTTCGGCCTGGTGTGACGAACCGTTCTCGATCGCTTATGCCGGATTCCTGCTCATCCTGTTGCTTCTGTTTTGCCATCGCCTTTCTCCCGGCGTGGACATCCTGCGCGCATTCGGAGACGCATCGCCTCTGCAAACGCATCAATTGCCCTGGACGCAACTGGCGGCGTCCCTGACGGTGGCATTGAGTTTGGCCTGCACAGCTCTTCTGGTGATTCGGCGGCGTGAGTACTGAATGATGAAACATTCCTGGCGCGTGGCCGGCGTACTCGCGATGAAGGGCTGGCTGGAGACCCGCTGGCGGCTGGTGTGCATCCTGATCCTGTCGGCCCTGCTGATAGGTCTGGAATACCACGCGCGCCACAACCCGCTAACAGCGAAATCTTTGTTCGCATTCGTCTGGGTGCTTCTTTTGTGCTCGGTGATGATGCTCGCAGGCTCGGGCGTCAAGTCGCAGGCAACGACGCACATCAGTTTTCCCGAGGGGCTCGCGCAATCCACGCAGTTTACGATCTCACTCCCGGTCAGCCGAAAGCTCCTGCTGACGGTGCGGGCGGGCGTTGGATTGTGTGAGAGCTTTGGCGTCACTGCGATCATCGCCTGCGCGATCTGGGTCTTGTTTCCATCCGTCTCCGGAAGCATCGCGCCGGATGATTTCGTAAGGCTCGGTTTGACCATGCTCCTGTGGCTGCCTTTGCCCTACAGCGCGGCGTTGCTCGCGCATGTATTCCTCGCTGAGCCGCTGTCTTTTTTGCCCGTGAGTTACGGTCTCACGTTGCTTTTATGGTTGCTCCACAAGATCGGACCGGCGGTTGACGTCGTCCGCGCTTTCGGCGCGTTATCCCCGCTCGCGACTCACCAACTGCCGATGTCCCAGTTGGCAACGGCCGGCTTTCTGACCGGGGCTCTGTTGCTCGTTGCGATTTGGGCTATCGAGCGGCGCGAGTATTGACGGCCCGCTATTCGCGATTCATTGTAACGATGCGCCAGAGCGGCTGAGCCGTTTCCGAAGGCTCCTGGACGAAGTCCTGCGTGGTTTTGGCAGGGTCGTAATCGCGCCAGAGCCATTCGAGCGAGGCGGGCAGTTCGGCTGAGCCCTGGCGCTGGCTGTGAGTGCCGGGGCCGAGCGAGAAGTGGTAATCGTAGCCCTTGGTCTTGAGCGAATTGGCGAGCTGGATATTCTGCATGATCCAGCTTCCGGCGCGGACATTCTCCTGATCGTGCGCGCCATCCTGCAGCCAGACGCGGATGTTCTTTTTGGGCTCGCGGCGGACAAGGATCGGATAGACACCGCCGCCGGTGGGATTGTCGGGCGAAACCTGGAGGGCGGAGAAACTGCCGATCCAGCTCAGGACGCGGGCGAACTCGTCTGGGTGGCGGTAGGCGGCGTTGAAGGAGCAGATGCCGCCGGAGCTTTCGCCCACCATGGCGCGGCTGTAGCCATCGTGGCGGAGCTTCACGGCTTTCTCGATCTCGGGCAGCACTTCGTTGACGGTGAATTCCGTGTAGCGATCGTCAACGGTGTCGTATTCGACGGAGCGCAGGTTGCGACCGTCGGCCGAGCCGGGCTGAATGAAGACGTTGACCATGAGCGGGATTTTTTTCTGGGCGGTGAGATTGTCGAGCGTGTCGAGCAGGCGATAGGCGCTGGGGCGCGCGATGGTGTAGAACTGGCCGTCGCCCCAGATCTGGACCGGCAGCGGCGTTGAGCCATCCCACTGCGCGGGCACGTAATACCAGACGTTCGACTTCATGTTGGGATAGACCTTGCTTGTGACCTCTATGGGACCGGTGAGCTTGCCCTGTGGGACGCCGGGTTTCGGGTAGGCGTCTTCGGTGAAGGCGGGGAGATCGTTCGCGCCGCCGACGGGTTTGCCATCGACGAACCAGGTAAAGGCGTACGCGCTGCCGGGTTTGAGCGCGGTTTGGTAGACCCAGAGCTTGCCGGCCTGCCAGGCTTTGGCGCGCGGGAGCGTGGTTTTGATGTTGGTGATTTCGATTTCGGGCTGTCTATCGGCTTCAATGGCGAAGACGAATTCGCCGTGTTCGCCCACGGCTGCGGAGCCGGTTTTGAGACGGTCGGGCGGGGGCGGGCCGGGGTTGGCGGGCGGCGTTGCCGGTGGTGGAGGGATGAGGACAGCGCGGATTTGTTCTTCGAGAGCGGCTGCGTCCTTCTTACTCGGCTTCGATTTTGCGGCTTTCACCGCAGCGACGAGCTTTTCGACGGATTGTGTGTAGGCCTCGGTGCCTGGGTAGGCGACGGAGATGGTTTCGTGCGGGCCGGAGAAATTGGGCCCCCGTCCGAAGCCTCCTCGTCCGGAGGGCCCGCGTCCGCCGCGGCCGGCAGGCGGCTGGGCGATGACGATGGCGGCAGTGAAGGTAAGGATGACGGCTATTGGAAGAAAGCGATTCAGGCGCATGGCGATAGTTGTCCGATTTAGTTGGCGGTTGGTTGAGTGAGGCGATCGATCACCATGACGTCGAATGGTTCTTTGTGGGGATCGAGCCGGAGGCCGAGTTGCTCGCGAACGGCGTAGAAGATGGAGGGCGAATCTCCCTGTGGGGTGTCGCCGGTGTCATCAAGGAGCGACCATTTTGCTTCGACATCGAAGCGGCCCTGGAGATCGGTATGGTCGACGACGGGTTTGCCTAACATGCTTTGGAGAGCTGCGGTGAGCTGTGTGATGGTGACGGCGCCGCCGGTCAGGTAGCGGCGGGTTGCGGAGATCGAGCAGGCGGGGCGTTTCCCGTTGGGCGATACCGCGCTCGGTCCGCCGGCGTCTCGCAGGGGGGCCTTTTCCGCGATCAGTTTCTGGCAATCGACGGAGGAAGGCTTCATGCTGGGGCCGAGGTCCCCGGTCTTGTGGAGCAAGGTGAGATCGTAGGCGGGAATGACGCGCTTCTCGCTGTGCAGCTGGAATCCGAAGCGATCTTTGAGAAGATGCTGGACCATGACGCGGACGTCGGCGGGGGCTGCGGGGGGCTCGATTGAGTAGGTGGCTTCGATATCGAAGCTGGTGTCTTCGGCCCAGTCCGGCACGCCGGCGAGTTCGTGGTTCAGTAAACTGTACGCGTAGAGGATGACGAATTTCAGAGGGGTGTTGGTGGCGGTGAAGCGTCCCGGTTTGGCGGCGGATATTCCGGAGGGGCCGGTTTCACCCGATTTGTTAACTTTGATGACGGCGGCGTCAAAGGTGCGGTCGGCCGCGGTCGCGCTCGCGGAGAGAGCTACCGCCAAAAAGAGCGTTATTCTGCGAGCGTTCATCATCGACGGGTAGCGTCTTACATTCTATAAAAACGGTAGGCTTGAAGGATGACGCGTTTCCGGATGGTCGTTGATCTGACGTTTCCTGAGGCTCATGATTGCCATTCGATCAGGTTGAGGCCGCGCTTCGGTCGAAGTTTGAAGACGTATCGATTCGTGAGGCGGAGAGTCTGGGGCCGGAAGACAATTACGAGGAGTGGCGGGCGGGATGGAAGCGCAGTATCGCGGTGAATGATCGCGCGCATATTCTGAGAGCGCTGCAGGGGCGAAGGCGTCTGTCTGCGGAGTTGTCACGAGAGCTTTTTGAACGCGCCGCGAGCGTGCCGATCGAAAGCGAGGCTTTTGATGTCGAGTAAGTTTCGCGCGTTCGTCGCTGTGGCCGTTTGCGCTGTCGCCGGGGTGGGCCAGGGTTTCGAGGTTGCGTCGGTCAAACCGGCCGCAAGTACCGATGGCAGGTCGTTAGTACAGGCTGTTTCGGGTCGGCTGACGATGCGCAACCTTGCTCTGCGGCGGATGATACTGATTGCCTGGGATGTGCAGGATTACCAGCTTGTCGGGGATCCTGAGTGGGTTGGTTCTGAGCATTACGACGTGCAGGCGAAGGCAGATAGCGGAGCTTCCGTGCAGCAGATGGAGCAGCCAATGTTGCAGGCGCTGCTGCAGGATCGCTTCCGGCTTCGCCTGCATCGCGAGAAGCGAGAACTTCCGATCTATGAGTTGTCTGTTTCTGCTGGCGGGGTGAAATTACAACAGTCGCGAGAGGGCGCTTGTGCCGATTCGTGTGGATTTCATCTGACTGCGGATGGGTTGAATCGGATGCTCGATGGGAAGGGCGTGACGATGGAGATGCTGGCGGCGAATTTATCGCGAACCTATAACTCGTCGCTTGGCAGGAACGTCATCGATAAGACAGGGTTGACCGGAGCGTTCGACATCCACCTTACGTGGACTATCGACGCTCTAAGTTCCTTGCCCACGGATTTAGCTGGCCCGTCGATCCGTGGGGCCTTGCAGGAGCAATTGGGACTGAAACTGCAGGCGACGAAGGGGCTGGTTGACGTGCTCGTTGTGGATCACCTGGAGAAGCCGTCGGCGAATTAGGAAACGCAGTTTATCGAAGCGCCAACTTTGCGCCCAGTAGCTGTTCCACGGCGAGACGCTCGGTTTCCGGAATTCGAACGGCGCCGCCCTGCCGGAATTTGATCCACGGATAAAAGAGATAGTCGTGAATTTGCGACAGATACAAAGGAATAAACAGAAGTCCCGGGAAGGTCCTTTTCCAGCCGTGTGGTTTCAGCAGCGCGAGCGAGACCATGAGGCAGATCACAGCAATGGAGGCTATCCAGAGAAACAGCGTCCATTTCGCCGAGCGAACCCGCACGGCCAGTAAGACCGGGCCGCGATCCTTGCGGGTACTGAACATTCTCTCCACTCTAACGCAAAAAAGGCTGGCCCGAGGTGCGCTCGGGCCAGCCTTTTGGGTAATACCTGGATCGTGGTTACTTCAGAGCAACCTGTTTCGGCTTGACGGTGTTTTCCGTCACTTCTTCGCCGCGGCGTTCCTGGAAGGGAAGGCTGTGGACAACGAGGTCGACCAGCGTCTGGAAGCCGTTGCCCTGGGCGGCGAGCTTCGTGTCGATGTCGGCCACCGTCCGCTTGTCGTAGTTCTTCAGGCCGCGGCCGAGCGCGTAGATCAGCATCTTCTCGGTCAGGCAGCGGGAGAAATCGGCCTGCAGGGTGGTCAGGACTTCGCGCATCTGAAGCGGCGTGGAGAAGGTCTTGCCGCTGGGCAGAACGCCGCTGGTATCGATGGCAAACTTGCCGTCCATGGTGCGCCACTTGCCGATGGCGTCATAGTTTTCGAGACCGAAGCCGAGCGGGTCCATACGTGAATGGCAGGACGCGCAGACCGCGTTCGCGCGATGCTTTTCCATCTGCTGGCGAAGCGACATCGCGGTTCCGACCGAGCTCTCATCAAGTGGCGGAACGTCCGGCGGGGGCGGGGGAGGCGGCGTACCGAGAATGTTATTGAGGATGTACTTGCCGCGAATTACGACCGAGGTGCGCGAGGGATAGCTGGACACCGCGAGAACGCTGCCCTGGCTCAGAATGCCGCCGCGCTCTTCCGTCTGAAGATCGACGCGCCGGAAGTCGGGGCCCTTGACGCCGTCAATCCCGTAGTATTTCGCGAGGAACTCGTTGAGATACGTGTAGCGCGCATTCAGGAATTCGGCAATCGGACGATTCTGGCGCAGCATGTTATCGAAGAACATGCGCGTTTCCGTCTTGAACGCATCGCGCAGCTCGGGAGACCATTCGGGGAACTTGCCGGGATCGGGCTTGATGCTGTCGAGGTTGCGGATTTCCAGCCACTGGCCGGCGAAGTTTTCCGCCATCGCCGACGACTTGGGGTCGGCGAGCATGCGCTTGATCTGGGCGTCGAGCACGGCGGGCTGCGAGAGCTTGCCGGTTTCGCCGAGCGTTTGGAGTTCTTCATCGGGCATCGAGCTCCAGAGGAAGTAGCTCAGACGGCTGGCGAGCTCAACGTCGGAGAGGCGGTGAATAGCGGTCGCATCCGTTGGCTTCGCGTCATGCTCGATATGGAACAGGAAGTGAGGCGAAACGAGCATCGCCTGGATGGCGAGCTGAATACCCTGTTCGGGCGTGCTGCCTTCGGCCTTTGCGATCTCGGTGAAGTGGACAAGCTGAGCCACTTCGGCCGGGGTCACCTGCCGGCGATAAGCGCGGCGCGCGAGCGTGGAGAGGATCTTGTTTACGCAGGCGGAGCCGGTGGCCGGGTCGCAGATCAGAATCTTTTTGCGGCTTTCCTTTTCGACTTTCGAAGGGAAGGGGCCGACGAACGAGACCAGGTTGATGTACTTATTGACCTTGTCGCTATAGGCCTCCTTATCCGAAAGAGTGTTGACGAAATCGTCATTGATAAAGCCCACCCGGAAGACATGGTCGCCTTCCGGCAGGTAAAGATGCATGTGCTCTTCGGAGTAGGGGTTGAAATAAGTCAGGCCGGAGGGCTTGGTTTCCGCCGTGATCTGCTTCAGCAGCTTGCCATCCATCCAGAAGCCGAGTTGCACGGGCGCGGCGTTGGCGGCGCGCTGGCCGGGAAGACCGATGCGGATATCGTACTCGGCGTCGAAATCAACGCGGTGTGTGGCTTCCACGTCGCTGCGGTCCATACGCTGGATGTTCTTCAGACGCGTCGAGTATTCGATTTCGATCGGTTTGGGAGGCAGCGGATCGGCTCCGATGGCGCGCGAGGCGATGACGCGGGCGGCGCTGATGTACTTGTCCATCAGGAGCGGGGAGACGGTGAGGATGTCGCCGATGTTGTCGAAGCCTTCGCCGGAGTCATCGGTCGGGAAATTCTTGTCAGCGCGGAAGTCGACGGCCAGAAGATCGCGGATGGTGTTGGTGTATTCGGCGCGATTGAGGCGGCGCGCGGTGACGCGGCCGGGATCGGGCTTGATGAGAGCGTCCTGACGCTGGAATTCCGCGTGAGCGAACTTCACGGCGGCGTCGAGCTGGGTCTTCATCTCATCGGTATGAGGGATGACCGTGGGCGGCGGCATTTCGCCGGCTTCCATGCGGTGCGCGATCTTGTCCCACTCGTCGCGGTCGTCTTTCATCGAGCCGACCGTCGAGAAGGCCGAGATGTCGAGTCCGCCGGAGGCCGATGCGCCGGTGTGGCACATGGAGCAGGTGGAATCGAAGAGCGGCTTCACGGCTTTGTCGTAAGCGGCCTGCGTGGGCAAGCCAGCCGAGGCAACGGCGTGCGGCGCCGCTTTTGCCGGCGCACTGGATGTGGCGCTCGACTTCACTGCCGGAGCCGCGGATTTGGCTGGCGGTTTGGTGGTGGATTCCGCCGCCAGCAGCAGGCCTACAGTGGCCGCCGTGAGTACGAATATTCCGAGTTTGACTCGCATGTTATTCCTCTGAACTTTTATTCTTTTGCCGCAGGCGCTGCGGGGGTGATGGCAGGCGGCGCGCCCGATGCGCCGAGAGCTCCGCGTCCACGTCCGGCTGCGCCCGATGCGCCGCGTCCGAAACCGATTCCACGTCCGCGTCCGCGGGGCGCCGGTGGAACGGGCTTTGCGGAGACGAGTTCCACGTAGAGCTTCTGAATTTTTTCCTTCTGAGCCGGATCGGCGATCAGATACTGATGCTTGCCGCCCGCGCCTGGCGTGAACTTCGTGCGTCCGTCGTCAAGAATCGTGATTGTGCCGGGCTCGGAGAGTTTGAAGTAGCCATCATCCGGATGGGCGGCGTAGAGCGCGGCGGCCATTCCGGGCGTCACGGCGTCGTACGGCATCGGCTTGAACGCTTTGTACGCGTCGATGAGCGGATGATCCTGCGCCCATGCGAAATCCTTGTCGAGGCTCTCGCCGGGGAAGGGGACGGCTTCGCCAACTTCGGTTCCGACGGCGATGATCGGCGTGGGCCATTCCGCGAAAAGCTTGCGGGCGGCCGCGATGTCAGACTTGATTCCGTCTTCGGCGGCTCCGTTGGGATAAGCGCCGACGGATGCGATCAGGTGTTTCACCTTGGCCGTGATCTGCGGCTTCACGCCGTAGAGACCCATCAGCTGCACGAGATTTCCGGCGGGCCCATCCAGCAGAACAACGGCATTGAGATCGTTCTGGGCGAGCAGCATGTTGCGGATAGTGACGCCGCACTCAGCCGTGTCGATGAAGCTTTCGATCTTATAAGGATAGGCGGGCTTGCCCTGGGAATTTTTCTTCTCGAGGATGGTTTTGACGATCGGGTTTTCGACTTTGATTTTGCCGTCCGTCGCCAAACCGATTTTGTCAGCGCCGCCACCGAAACCGGTCCCGCTGCCCTGCGCCCCACCAAGATAGAAATTGCTGAGCGCTTCTTCCGCCTGTGCCGCCTTCAGGTTGGAATTGGTGACGCTAACTGAAATGACGCGGCACTGGCCTTTGGACGACATGGCGCGGAGCAGCGCGATCGTCAGGACGCTGTCGATAGACGCTCCGAAGTCAGTGTCGAACGTGATTCCCGTTGGAGGCTTTACGAAGCCGCGTCCCTGCATGGCGATCCTTTATCCCGATATTCGAAAGGGCCGCTTCCTCGCGGATGCGGCCCCGGATTATTTTTCATCCGCCACTACGAGGGCGGCGCGCTCTTAACTGACCTGCGAGAGGCTTGCGGGATCGAGCGGTCCTGAAGCGTCGCCGAAATTCTCGACCGGAACGCCCATGTGACCCATCAGCGTGAGATGGAGGTTGCACATCGGGGTTTCCTTGCGGTAATTGATGCGATGACCGGGGGTGAACGCACCACCGCCGCGGCCGATCAGCAGCGTGGGCAGATCTTCGTGCAGGTGGCGATTGCCATCGGAGAGACCGGCGCCGTAAATGATCATCGAATTATCCAGCAGGTTCGAATCGCCTTCCTTCGTGGCTTTGAGCTTAGCAAGGAAACCGGCGAGCTGCGTGGTGTGATACTCGTTGATCTTTGAAACCTTTTCGATGAGATCCGCTTTGCCCTGATGGTGCGTGCAGGGATGGTGGCCATCGGGGATACCGATTTCACGATAAGCGCGCGAGGTGCCTTCGCGGGTCATCAGGAACGTCACGACGCGGGTCATGTCGCTCTGGAAGGCGATCACCATCATGTCGGTGAGCAGACGGAAGTGTTCGGCGAAGTCGGCGGGCACGCCGTAAGGCTTTGCCATGCCGGGATCTACCTGCTTGTTATCCTTCTCCGACTTTTCGAGCTGGCGCTCCACTTCGCGGATGGAGGAGAGATATTCGTCGAGTTTGCGGCTGTCCGTGGGACCGAGGGTGGATTGGAGCTTCTTCGTATCCGCCATGACGAAATCGAGAATGCTCTGGCGATTTTTTGCCTGCAGGGCTCGCTCTTCCGGAGTCAGGATCTGGCCGTCGCCGAAGAGGCGTTCAAACAGGACGCGCGGATCGAGCGTGGGGGGAAGCGGCTGGGTTTCGCTGCTCCACGCGAGGTTGTTGGTGTAAGCGCACGAATAACCGGAATCGCAATCGCCGGCCTGACGGGCATCGTCCATACCGAGTTCCAGAGACGGGAAGCGAGTCTGGGAGCCGATCTTGTTGGCGACGATCTGATCGCAGGAGATGCTGGCGCGAATGTCGATGGTGGTCTTCTTGACCTGGATGCCGGTGAGGTAAGAGCCGCTGCACCGACCGTGGTCGCCCGCGCCGTCGAGCAGCGCGCGGCCGCTGTTATGCGTCAGGTTTCCGAGTTGGATCATGTCGCCGCGGAAAGCTTCGAGCGGCTTCATGGCGCGCGGGAACTCGCGGAACTTTCCTTCGTAATCCTGAGCGGGGTTCCAGTCGCTCATGATGATGCCGTTCGGCACATAAAGGAAGGCGAGTCTGGTGGGCGCTTTCGTGTTGGCGGCAAACGCCGACTGCATCGAATCGAGGAAAGGCAGCGCGACCGCCGCAGTCCCCATTCCGCGGAGCAGTGTCCTGCGGGAAAGCGTTTTTCCAGTAACGTAGTTCATTCAGAAACCTCCCTTAATTGCCAACAGCGTACCGCTGAGTATTCTATGACATTTCAGGCCCGAATGGAAGCGGTTCCCTATTTTGCCGGTCCTATACGCGTGGTGGAGATGGCAATGTCGTCATAGTAGACATCCATCGCGGACATTGGGGTTCCCCAGACACGCGTTCCGAAGCCGAATTCCTGATACCCTCCGGTGAGGTTCGAGGTTGCGCCATTCACCTTCGGCCAAGTGAACTTCATGACGTCCGTTTTGTCGCCCGCGAACCCGGAGACGTAAGAGCTTACCTTTTCGCCATCCAGCCACATGGTGATGGAGGTCGGATTATCGTTGAATTCCCATTCGAGCAGGAACCACTTATCCGCGGGCGGGCCGCCCTCACCGTGGAACGTAGCTTCGCCCCTACCCTGACCGGCGGGCGATTTATTCTCCTGATAAGACGGTTGCCAGACGGCCCGATAGGTACCGATCTCCTGAAATTTTGCTAAAGGCCAGCCGGGCTCACCCGTGAAAATCAGTACATCGTGGGTGTTGCCGGTCGCCGGAGAAATCTTCATCCAGGCCCGGCCAAAGTAATGAGAGCGAACAGAATCAGGAAGATGACTGGCTACCAGGAAGGCGAAAGCATTGCGCGGGCCGCTTGCCGGCACACTGACGTGGAGGGCGTACTTGCCGTGGGCGCCTTCAACGGCTTCCACTTTTGCAGTGGCTTCGCCGGACGTGCGCTGATCCCAGACGGCGGGATTGATGACGCCGGATTCGAAATTTTCAGTGAAAACAGGGGTCTGTGCGAAGACGCCGGAGGTGACCAATAACAGGGCCAAGTAACGCACTGGGTGGAGTTTAACACATGGACGGACCAATCGCACCCAACCATAGGCGGGTTTTATGGCGCGGCCGGTGAGAAATTTCTCTCTCCGGCCGCGCTGTTTATTATTTCCCGATGCGGCTGGTGGAAACGGCGATGTCGTCGTACCAGACATCCATGGCGGGCGTCGGGTTCTGCCAGGCGCGCATACCGAAGCCCCATTCGGCGAAGCCGTTGCCGGTGAGACCGCTGGTCGCGTCTTTCCAGTTGAAGGTGACCTGATCGACGGGAGTTTTGCGCTCCTTATCGGTATTCATGTAGGTCATCATCGGCTCGCCGTCCACCCACATTTTGATGGAGGTGGGGTTATCGTTGAATTCCCATTCGAGGAGGAACCATTTGCCGAGCGGCGGGGTGGTGTCGCTGCGGTCCGTAATTTCGCCGCGGCCCTGGCCAGCGAGCGATTTGTTCTCCTGGTAGGAAGGCATCCAGTTGCCTCGGCTCGTGCCGATTTCGAGGAATTTCGAGATGGGCCAGCCGGGTTCGCCGGTGAAGATAAGCGGATCATGGCTCTGGGCGACGGCGGAGATTTTCATATAGGCGCGGCCGAAGTAGTGTGTACGAACGGAATCCGGCAGATGCGTGGCGACGATGAACGTGTACGCGCCGCGTTCCATATCCGGATAGTGGATGTGCAGCGCGTACTTGCCATGCGCGCCTTCCGTTTCCTCGACGTTCATGGTGGGGGCGCCTTTCGCGCGGACTTCCCAGACGGCGGGATCGATTTTGCCGGATTCAAAGTCTTCCGTGAGAACGGGCTTCTGAGCGTAGACGCAGGCCGTGACTACCGCGAGCGCGGCGGCCGAACGAAGCAAGGTGGTGAGCATTGGCAAAGTTTATCACTGAAATATCAGTTCATGGAAGGAGAATTGCACTGCTTTGTGTCAGGTGGATGACATGACAATGAAAAGACGCCTGCAGCACGGCAATCTTCGATATCTGTTGATGCTGATGGCGTTGCTGGTGATCGGTGTATCGGCGATCGTCCCGAAGAAAGTGGTCATCGTGCAGGCGCAGCCTTATACAGGCGTGCTGAAAAACGAACTCCAGGGCCACTACTACAGGGGCATTTTCCCTGGCAGGGACCTGACGAAGCGTTACTGAGGTGGCGGGGTGATCCCGTTGATCGGCCCGCGGGTTCTCCACACGGTGTGAAAGCCCGGAGGGACAGTGAAGGTGTGTCCCGTGGCGAAGAAGGCTGCGACACCCGGCACGTCATGCAGTTTGATCTCGAGGATGCCCGCGTGGGTGGTTTCACCATGCCTGAGCTTCAGTATTTTTGATGTGTCCATATCGAGCAGGTCCGCATAGAAAAGCTGTCTGCCGGCGGGCGTTTCCACTTCTGTAAATTCCAGACCGATAATCCAGGTATTTTCGTCGAAATGCTCCAGACGGCGGATACGGCCGTGAACCACCGCGTTCGCAGGCAGCACCGTCTTTCCGTTTTTAGTGACGTTCGAGGAAATGCGGCCTTCGATGAGCGATCCGACGATGCTTTCGTTTGAAATTGGAGTGGTGAGTTCGACGGTGACTTTGAGGAGTGCCGGGATGCGTGGCCCCGGACCCTTTGCTGGTGTGGCGGGCGCTTCGGACTGGGGAGTGGGGGCGTCCCCGAACCTGATAGTGGTCTCGGTTTCGAAAGACCGGCATCCGGAATACTCGATGTGGCTGAAGCTTTCGATGTTTTTGGAGACAACCAGATCTTCATCAGCGCGCTGAGGAAGAAGGATGTTGCGGTCGCCGATGCGGACCTGGCCGTAGTCGATCGCTGCGCTCTGTGAGACGACGGGCAGATACGGAGGAATATCGGCTGCGTTGTATTCGAGGCGAATGAGATCGAGAGTATCCGGGTCAGCCCAGAGGAAACCCTGTTCGCCCACCGGACCGTCACCTCCAGGCACGGAAATGCGGAAGGCGCCGGGATCGGCGGTGAAATGAAAGCTGTATTTTTCTGCGGCGCGGCCGTTGCGTTCCTCTTTGCCGGCGTACGTAAAGCGGGCGGACGCCAGAATATTATTCAGAGAGATTCCGAAATCGCCGGTACCGATCATGCCCGTGGCGATGAAGTGAACGGGATCGCTGTCTGCCATCGCGCGGCCGCCGGGAGCGCCATACCATTCGTGGCCGCCGCTGTAGAAGACTTCGAGTTGGACGGTATCGAGCGGGCTGAGGCGGGACGCGTTGCTGCGTTGAAAGCGCTGGATGGTCTGGAGACAGGTGTAGCTGGGGAGATGGTCGAGATCGGCGCGGGCGTGGGCTTTGATGCGGGCGAGAAGAATAACTTCGCGGGGCAGATCGTCCGGCGCCGCGAGGGCGGCGATGGCGAGCAGAAAGCCTGCAATCTTCCAGAGACGCATTGACGGCAGGTTTATGATAACGCAGAAAGGCCGGAACTTCCGGCACGCGAAACCGTGCTATTGCACCGCGATTTCGAAACTTTCGCGCGCAGCCTTCACCGTGCGGGCAATGTCCTCATCCGAATGGACCGCCGACACGAACAGCGCCTCGAACTGCGAGGGCGGCAGGTAAACGCCGCGCTCGATCATCGCATGAAAGAATCGCTTAAACCGGCCGGTTTCGCTGTGCTTCGCGGTATCGTAATCCGTCACCGGCGCAGGCGTGAAGAACCAGGTCATCATCGATCCCACGCGATTTACCGTCACGCCTTTCGGCGCAGCCTCCCCCAGCGCGGCGGTCATCGAATCGAACCGCCCGTAGATCCCTGGATTGGCCTGGATATATCGCAGCATCGCCAGCCCCGCGCTCACCGCCAGCGGATTGCCCGACAGCGTACCGGCCTGATAGATTGGACCGCTGGGCGCAACGTGCTCCATAATGTCGCGCCTGCCGCCATAAGCCGCAATGGGAAGCCCGCCCCCGATCACCTTGCCGAGCGTGGTCATATCCGGCTTGATCCTGTACAACTCCTGCGCACCACCTGCAGCGACCCGGAACCCGGTCATCACTTCATCGAAAATCAGCAGCGTCTCATGCTTCGCCGTGACCGCCCGCAGCGCTTCCAGAAATCCGGGAACCGGCGGAATGCAGCCCATATTGCCGCAAACCGGCTCCACAATCACCGCCGCGATCTTCGATCCATGAACCTCGAACG
>DASYCD010000369.1:0-12067 GCA_036500405.1 Bryobacteraceae bacterium | reverse complement strand
CGATGTGGCCGCGCTCGCGATGCCGGGCATGTTGTGGTGTTCGGCAAGCCAGAAGCGGCGATAACCCCAACCTTCGGCGTGCTGGGCGAGATCGAGAGAATGCCGGAAGGCGTCCGCGGCGGCGCCGCCTTCCGGAATCGGGCAGAGATCGAGTATAGAGAATGCAGGCATGCGGGTGCGTCCGCACCGTGCGGATTACACGGCGCGGCTCATCACTCTGTTTAGACGCTGCACGAACTGGCTTGGATTCTCGACCGGGACGCCTTCGATCAATAACGCCTGATCGAGCAGGAGCCAGGCGGCGTCGCTGATGAGCGAGTCATCGGAGGCAGCTTCCAGCTTTTTGACGATCTCGTGGTCCGGATTGATTTCGAGAACCGGTTTGATGTCGGGCATTTGCTTCTGGCCCATGGCTTTGAGCATCTGCTGCATCTTCAGCGACGGCTCATCTTCATCGATCACGATGCAGGACGGGCTATCGGCGAGACGCACGGAAGCGCGGACGTCTTTCACGCTGGCGCCGAGGGCGGATTTGATCTTTTCGATCAGCGGCTTGACGGCTTCGCTCCGTTCCGGCGTGGATTCGTCCTTGAAATCGTCGCTTGCGGAGGTCTTGTTGACGGCTTTGAGGTCGGTATCACCGTACTTGTCGATTCCGGAGAAAACGAGCTCATCGATTTCGTCATCCAGAATGATGACTTCGATGTCTTTCTTCTTATAAATCTCGAGAAGCGGTGAGGAGCGAAGCGCGCTCTCGGCGCCGCCGAGGATGTAATAGATCCCCTTCTGGCCTTCCTGCATGCGGGATTTCACGTCGGCGAGGCTCGTCCAGCCTTCCACCTTCGTGGACTTTACGCGAATCAGATCGAGCAGCGTCTCGCGATTCGCGAAGTCGCCGTACAGGCCTTCCTTCATCGGACGATTGAACTGCTCGATGAATTTGACGTACTGATCGGGCTTGTCCTGCGCGATCGTCTTCAGCTCGGTGAGAACCTTCTTCACGCTGGAGGTGCGGATGTTGGCGAGGATGCGATTTTGCTGGAGGATTTCACGGCTGACGTTCAGCGGAAGATCTTCGCTATCGATAATGCCGCGAAGGAAACGCAGGTAGCCGGGCATGAGCTCCTTCGCATCGTCCGTGATGAAGACGCGCTTGACGAAGAGCTTGACGCCGGGCCGGTAGTCGGCCTGGTACATGTCGAAGGGCGCGTGCGACGGGACGTAGAAGAGCGTGATGTATTCCGAAGTGCCTTCGGCTTTGGTGTGGAACCAGAACAGGGGATCTTCGGGATCGCCGGAGATCGTTTTGTAGAGCTCTTTGTAGTCTTCTTCGGTGAGCTCGCTTTTTGAGCGCGTCCAGAGAGCGCTGGCGGAATTGATCTGCTCGGTGGTGCGCTTCTGAACCGATTTCTTTTCTTCTTCGTCCCACTCATGCTTGTCGGCGGTGAGGAAGATGGGGAAGGCGATGTGGTTCGAATACTTCTTGACGGTTTCGCGCACGCGATAGCTGTTGGCGAATTCCTGACCTTCTTCGTTGAGGTACAGAATGACCGTGGCGCCCGCGACCGGCCGGTTGGCTTCTTCGATTTCGAAGCCGGATTTGCCGTCGCTCGTCCACTTCCAGCCCTGGTCTTCGCCGGCCTTGCGGGTGATGACTTCCACCTTGTCCGCCACCATGAAGGCGCTGTAGAAGCCGACCCCGAATTGTCCGATGAGATTGGAATCGCGCTTCGCATCGCCGGAGAGGCCAGCGAGGAAGTTCTTCGTTCCGGAGCGGGCGATGGTGCCGAGGTGCGCGACGAGGTCGTCGTGATTCATGCCGATGCCGGTGTCGAAGACGGTCAGGGTCTTCGCCGATTCGTCGATTTCGAGATCGATGCGCGGGTTGAACGGGAGCGATTTGTAAGGCTCTTCGGTCAGGTTCAGATACTTGAGTTTGTCGAGCGCGTCTGAGGCGTTCGAAATCAGCTCGCGCAGGAAAATTTCCTTGTGCGAATAAAGAGAGTGAATGATTAACTGAAGCAACTGGTTGACTTCAGTTTGGAATTCCATTTTTTCCATCTCTAGATAGTTTAAGATCCGGTCATTTCCCGCAGCCGCGTCGCATTGGCGGCCGCATGGCCGGAGTCATCGTTATCGAAAAAGATCCAGGCGTCTTTGAGGTTCCACTCGCGGAGGCGGTCTGCCCAGATCTTCAGGTCGGCGTCTGAGTAGCTGCCCTGGTATTTGCCGCCGGGGCCGTGGAGGCGGATGTAGGTGAAGTCCGCGGTATGGCCGAGCGGCGACTGAAATCCGGCCAGATGGAAGATGCAGACGGCGGCGTTGTGTTTGCGGAGAAGCCGCTCGATTTCGGGATTGTTCCAGTCCGGATGGCGAAACTCGAAGGCGTATTGATTGCCGGGTGGAAGGGCTTCGAGGAATGCCGCGAAGCGCGTTTCGTCCGGCGGCCAGTGGGGCGGGAGTTGAAAGAGCACCGGTCCGAGTTTGCGGCCGAGGAGATCGGCGCGCTGAAAAAATCGTTCGAGCGCGAGTTCGGGGTCCTTCAGCTTTTTCATGTGGGTGATGAAGCGGCTGCCTTTGACGGCGAAGCGGAATTTCGGCGGGGTGGTTTCGCGCCAGGCATCGACGGCGGATTCCGGCGGGAGGCGATAGAAGGTGTTGTTCAGTTCGACGGTGTCGAAATGTTGGGCGTAGAAGGTGAGCCACTCGCGCTCGCGAACATCTGGTGGGTAGAAGCGGTTTTTCCAGTGTTTGTAGACCCAGCCGGAGGTGCCGATGTGGATCCGTTTGGCCATCGCGACGCCCGGATTGGTGCAATCGCGGGGCCGTTTATTTGGGCGGCTATTCAGGATCGATGGTGGCGCTCAGAATTTCGACGTTCTGGACAGGCTTCTCGCCGTTGACTTCGAGCTTCTCAAAAGCGTCGAGTACGTCCATGCCTTCGATGATTTTTCCGAAAGCGGAATACTTGCCGTCGAGATGGGGCGCGGGGCCGAGCATCAGGAAGAACGAAGTGGAGGCGGAATCGGGATCGCCGCCGCGCGCCATGGAGACGATGCCGCGATCGTGCTTCACGTCGTCGCGGAACTCGCCCTTGAGGTTGTGGACCCAGCGGTCGCCAGGCCGGTCGGCGTCGGGATTGGTGCGCTCGTTATCCATACCGCCCTGGGCGACGAAGCCTTTCGCGACGCGGAAGAACAGCGTGCCGTTGTACCAGCCGGTGTCGGTCAGGGCGAGGAAGTTGCGGACGTGGTTCGGCGCCCAGTCCGGTTCCATTTCGATTTTGATTGTGCCGAGCGTGGTCTTCATGGTGACCGTGCGATGCAGTTTGCTGACGGGCGCATCGGCGAACGGCTGCGTCTTCTTCGGCTCGATTGCGACCTTGAGGATGCGGACGGGTGTTTCAACAAACTGATCGGCGGCCACGGCCGACTGCGAGATTTTTTCCACCACGTGCATGCCCTCGGTAACGCGGCCGAAGACGGAGTACTTGTTATCGAGCGGAGGCTGCGGAGAGACGCAGACGAAGAACTGCGCGCCGTCGCTATCGGGCTTGTTCGGAATGCTGACGGTGGAGACGATGCCGCGCTCGTGTTTGACGTCGCTGAGTTCGGAGGGGAGCAGATTGAGTCCGCCGGTGCCCCAGAGATTGCGCGGTGTTTTCGGATCTTTCAGGAGCGGGTCGCCTCCCTGGATGAGGCCGTTGAGGAAGACGCGAAAGAAGGCGCTGCCATCGTAGTAGCCAGAGCGCGCGAGGCGCATGAATTGTTCGACGTGTTTCGGGGCTTTCTCCGGCAGGAATTCGAAACGGAACGTGCCCATGCTGGTGGAGACGACGGCTTCGAGATCGGTGGGAGAAGCCGGCGGGGTTTGCGCCAAAGCGGCGCCGGGTGCGACGGTCAGGAGAACCAGCGGAAGGAAAAATCGCGCTACCATGCTTCAAGGATAGCGGCGCGAGATCGGAAGGCCGCGCAAGTAGTAAGGAGTACTCATGAACGCACGCTTCCTCATCCCCGCCGCGATCGCGGCAGGAGCCGTCATACTTTGGGCAGCCGCCGAAAAGCCCGGCACGATTCACCACATCACGGCGGCAGAGCTCCCAAAACCCTACGCCACTCCGTCCGCCAACAACAGCCCGCACATCGTTCCCAGGCCGGAGGGGGCGATGCCGGTGGCGCTCCCCGGTTTCAAAGTCAATCTCTTCGCAAGCGGCCTGCACACACCGCGCGCCATGAAGACCGCTCCGAACGGAGACGTCTTCCTGGCCGAAACCGGCACGGGCCACATCCGGCTCTATCGGGGCACCGCCGCGAGCGACTACGCCAGCGATCTCGGTCCCGTCTTCGGTCTCGCTTTCTATCCCGCTACCAATCCGCAGTGGCTCTACGCATCGAACACCACCACGGTCGTCCGCTTCCCGTACAAGAGCGGCGATCTCACGGCGACCGGTAAACCGGAAGCCATCATCAGCGGCATTCCGGGCGGCGGCCACTCAACACGCGATCTGGCATTCTCGAAGGACGGCAAGAGCCTCTTCGTTGCGGTCGGCTCCGGCTCGAACGTGGACGATCCTGACACGACTCCCGGCGAAAAGAACCGTGCGAACGTTCTCGAATACACGCCGGAAGGTAAGTTTGTCCGCGTCTACGGCAGCGGCATCCGCAATCCGGTCGGTCTTGCGGTGGATCCGGCCACCGGCGAGCTCTGGTGCTCCGTAAATGAGCGCGATGGTCTCGGCGACAACCTCGTCCCCGACTACATTACCCACATCGAGCCGGGCGGATTCTACGGCTGGCCTTGGTTCTATACCGGCGGGAATCAGGATCCACGCCACGCCGGCAAACATCCCGAACTGAAGGGCAAAGTGATCGTGCCTGATGTTCTGCTCCCGGCGCACAACGCTTCGCTGCAATTGGTGTTCTACAAAGGCGACATTTTCGCCGCCGAGCACGGTTCATGGAACAGCTCCGTCCGCAAAGGACACGAAGTCATCCGCATTCACCTGAAGAACGGCAAATCCGACGGCAGCTATGAAGACTTCCTGACGGGCTTTGTGCTTCCGAACGGCGACGCATGGGGCCGTCCTGTCGGCGTCGCCGCCGCCTCCGACGGTTCACTTCTGGTTTCGGATGACGCGTCGGGTTCGATCTGGCGTGTAAGTGAGAATGCTGCTGCCCGCTGAGTCCGAGCGTGAGCTCCAGCCTCGGGGAATGAACGTCGTTGACCCATAGTCGGCTTCTCCCGGCTTTATCGTTGGTCTTTGAACCGGGATCGTTGCGCGCAATCGCAGGGTGACGATTTGGGTCGCACGCCCGGGGTCGGAGTAGCCGTAAACGCCCTGATGGGCGTCATGGAATGACGAGGCTCCATCAGCTAACCAGGGAATCGTCAATTCGTAGCTCTGTCCGGAATAGCGGACATCGGCAAAGCGCTCTTTCCGAGCTCCGCGTGGGGCGAGTTTTTCCAGCTTGCGAAATCGCGCTTCGTAGTCGGACGCGCCAAGCGCTCCAATGGAGAAATCACGTTGACGATCGGCCAGTAACATCCCGAGCGCGGAGAGTACGCCCGCCATCCGCGGAATGATCACCGTGCGGATGCCGAGCGATTCCGCGAGTTCGCACGCGTGCAGCCCGCCGCAGCCGCCGAACGCGACGAGTGGATAGTCGCGAGGGTCTTCGCCGCGCTCCACCGAGACGGCGCGGATCGCGCGCTCCATATTTGAGTTCGCAATCCGCACGACGGCGGCGGCGACGTCCTTCGGCTTGCCGAGGCACGCAAGCGCTTTCTCCGCGCGCGCGGGATCAATGCGGAGCGTACCGCCCATCAGCCGGTTCGGATCGATGCGGCCGAGAATAACGTGAGCATCGGTCACCGTCGGGCGATCGCCGATCCCGTAGCAGGCCGGCCCCGGCGAAGCGCCCGCGCTCTCCGGCCCGACGCGGAGACTGCCGCCCGCGTCGATATATGCGATTGAGCCGCCGCCCGCGCCCGCCGTGTGGATGTCGAGCATCGGCACACGGACCGGAAAACCATCAACGCGCGCCTCCGTGCTGAGGCGAGACTCGCGACCTACGAGAGCGACGTCCGTGGACGTTCCGCCCATGTCGAATGTGACCGCACTCTCAAATCCGGCGATGCGAGCGATTTCGATCGCGCCCGCGACGCCGCCAGCCGGGCCGGAGAGAATTGTCCGCACCGCGTGCTTCCGCGCTTCGGACGCCGTGAGCAAGCCGCCGTTCGATTGCATCACCGAAAGCGGATGCGAGCATCCTCGCTCCAGTTCACCGAGATAGCGATCCATCAGCGGCCCGACGTACGCGTTGATCACGGTCGTGGATGCGCGCTCGAATTCGCGGAACTCGGGCGAGGTATCGCAGGAGGCGCAGACGTAACCGATGCCTTCGAGCGCCTTCAGCAGCTCGCGTTCATGCGCATCATTCTGGTACGAATGCAGCAGGCAGATCGCGATAGACTCCACGCCACGCAATCGCTTCTTCAGCTTTTCGATGCCGCGCAGCGGTTTCGCGACTGTGCCGTCGAACAGCATCCGCTCATCCGCGCCGAAGCAGAGCTCACGCGGGACGAGCGGCTTCGCCGGATCGGGCGTCAGGTTATACAGCTCCGGGCGATTCTGGCGGCCGATGGCGATCAGATCTTCGAAACCGGCCGTTGTTACGAACGCTGTCTTCGCTCCCTTGCGTTCGAGCAACGCATTCGTCGCGACGGTCGATCCATGGACCACATCCGCCTTCTTAGTTTGTTGAGATGCTGCGATCCTTTCTATGCCCTCCAGAATCACGCTGGCCGGGGCCGCCGGATTGGAGCGCAGCTTGAACGATTCGAGGCGTCCGTCATCGTGGAGAATCACGAAGTCGGTGAACGTGCCTCCCGAATCGATACCAATCCGCATGGGAATAGGATAATGTCTGGTTGAAGCTCCTTTTTATCGGTGACATCTTTGGCCACGCCGGCCGCCGCATTGTGGCAGATCACGTGGCTGATATCCGCTCCTCCCAATCGATCGACGTCGTGATCGCCAACTGTGAGAACTCAGCCGCCGGTTTCGGCGTGACGCCGAACGTGGCGGATGAGCTCTTCCGCTACGGCATCGACGTGATGACATCCGGGAATCACATCTGGGATAAGCGCGATATCTACGAATACATCGCGCGCAATCCGCGGCTCATCCGGCCGGCGAACTACCCGGCCGGAGCGCCTGGAGCGGGAGTGTACATTCACACCACGCCCTCCGGCGCGAAGTGCGCGGTGATGAATCTTCAGGGCCGGGTCTATATGGCGCAGACCGATTGCCCGTTCCGCAAAGCCGATGAGCTGCTCGCCGCAATGCCTGCGGACGTGAAGGTGCGGTTCATCGATTTCCACGCCGAAGTCACCAGCGAGAAGATGGCGTTCGGCTGGTACATGGATGGACGCGTATCGGCCGTGATCGGGACCCATACTCACATCCCGACCGCGGACACGCGCGTCCTTCCGAACGGCACGGCATATCAAACCGATTGCGGAATGACGGGCCCGTATGACTCCGTCATTGGCGTGGAGAAGGAACCCATTCTCACGAAGTTCCTCACGTCGATGCCGATCAAGATGGAGCCCTCGAAGCTGTCGCCGGAACTGCACTCGGTGATCATCGACGTGGATGACGCCACCGGCAAAGCGATCTCGATCCGCCGCCACACCGTGCAAGGAGGTTAGAACAGCCGCGCGAGCTGGTCTTCAATTACTTCGCGGCCGCTCTCCAGCAGCTCGGCCTGCCATCGGCTGCGGAACAGCATGCCGGGTTTGCCGAACTCCTGCACGGCGAACTCCACTTTCGTGAGCGGCAGCATTTGCGTGTAGGGATTTTCTTCCTGAATCAGAAGACGGTCGTCGCCGGAACGGCCCTCGCCAACGCGAACATCAATCGCGATGATGTGATCCGCATGCTGGAGCCGCCCTGAGAGGTAGAGGCGGTAGCGCCGATCCACCTGCGCATCCACTCCCGTCCGGAGCCCGTGGACAATCGCGAGGGCGCCATCGGACGGGGCCTCCTGAATGCCATTTTGCTCCAGCCATTGCAACTGAATCAAAGAACCGGCTTCGTCGCGCGAGGAATGAATGAACGCGCGGCGCGGCTCCGCCGAACCGAACCAGCCGATATCGATGCTGCCCTCATTGAGCGCAATGGACTCGATCTGCCCGCCGTTCGCGAGTACAGCGGCGCAGAACCTCTGTGCCGATTTCATTTTGGGGCTTTGACGTAGATATAGACAGGCCGCCCGACGCCCTTGCCGCCGCTGAACCAGCTGTCTATCAGGACGATGACCTGCAGGGGCGGCGCACTGGGTACCGAAATCACGTCATTCGGGATTTTGACGTTGATCTGCCACACACCGACCAGCGTGGGCGCAAGGCCTGAATAGAGGACGTTCTCCTGAGGAACAATCGTCTGGTCGCCGATGTAGACGTTCGTCACATACGGCACAATCAGCGGGGCGTTGGACACGTCACCATCCGGCGGCATGCCAGTGATGGGGCCCTGGCCCGTCAGGTAAAGCGTTACGACGCTTCCCGCCGCCGCCGGATTGGAGGGCGTGTTCAGCGTGTTGTCCGAATTCGCAATTACGCCGTTACCGGAACCAGTGGCATCCTGCGTGAAGATACCAGGCGCGACGTTGTTCATCACGACTGTGGTGTCACCCAGCACTCGATTGGTTGCCGCCTCCACCACCTGAACATCCGCCGTTCCGCTGATGGGCGTGTTTGAGGGAATTTGAAAGTTGATCTGATTCGGGGCGCCAAAAAATAACGGCGAGGGCGTATTATTCACCAGCACCTGGACGCCGTTCAGCGTCTTCGGCAGCGGGATGGAGGCGGCAGACTCCGTCGTCAATCCAAACTGATTATCACCGCCGGTGGAGAACACCGCGGCGATCATACCAGGAGCGACCGGGCGCTGAATGCTCGTGTTGAGACCCCAGTAATTCGCGGCGTTGACTACGCCGAGTCCGGGGTAGTAAATGACAACACGATTGGTGTTATCCGCCAGAAACAGATTTCCCCAATTGTCTTCCGCGACGGCGATGGGGGCCGGATCGCTGAGCGTCGCGTTCGGGGTGTATGAGCCGGAGCCGATGAGATCGTTGAATTTCGGGAAACGAAGCGCCTGATTTCCGCTGGAATTCGCGACCCAGATATCGCCTGTTGCCTTATTTACATCCACAGCGCGCGGCTTATTGAGCCCCGACGTCAGCGTGATGGCAGCGAAGGCGCCACTGCCGGCCGTTGGCGCACGATTGAAGATGAGAATGCGATTGTTGGCGCTATCGGCGACGTAGAGCCGATCGTCCGTGTCGGTGGAGATGTGGCGCGGGCCGTTCATGCGATTCAGGCCTGTGCCTGAGCTGGAGGACGTCATATCGGCCTGCCCGAAGACCGTGGCCGCGGCCTGGCCATTTGTCAGATCGTCTGGGCGTCCCGCGAAGTAGAGGACGCGGTTGAGAGCAGCGTCGGAAACCAGCAGGCCGTTTTCACCGGCGAACGCAAGGCCGTACGGCGCGCTCATTGTCTGAGAAGTCGCGTCGGTGATTTTGGTGGTGAAGCTTATCTGCCCCAGAAGCAGATCGGCGGATTGGGAGACGGCCACGGGAGTTCCCGGCTGGAAATTCGCAAACGGCGTTCGGAAGCGCAATACCCGGCCATTGCCGGTATCCGCGACGTAGAGATTGCCGCTTGCATCGACAGTAAGGCCGGTTGGCGCGGACAGGTTGCGATCGTTCGAGTTGCCATCCGGATAGTTGGCGACCGTGTGCAGGAAATCGGGCTGGCCGATCACGATATCGGCCTGCTGCCCCGGCTGGATATTGCGCAGATCGTAGTAGCCGAGAATGCGATTGTTTCCGTTATCCGCGATGTAGAGGTGCGGGACATCCGAACTGAAGTCGACGGCGAGACCGCCATCGCCCTGACGGGAGAAATAGACCTCGCGGCCTTCGACGAGATTGGGCGCATTGACATCGGCCTGCACCTGCCCCAGGATCGCGGTGGCGGGGCCGAACCCCGTACCACTCTGTGGAAGCACGAGGACCCGATTATTGTTGCTATCGGCCACGTACAGGTTGCCGTTATAAAAAGTGGCTCCGACGGGCTGCGCAAGCGTTGACGCATCCGGCGAGGGCCTGCCGTGATTGGCTAATCCGGAAGAAAAATCGGTTTGTCCAACTACGGTGGTCGCCGCCTGGTAGAACGTATTCGTTGTCCATTGCTCCACGGGCGGAAAGATCAGGAGACGGCTGTCGAATGTGTCCGTAATGCCCATCTGGTTGCCGACCGGGAATATCGCGGTGGGCCGCGCCTGGAATTGATACTGGCTGATATCGGGAGGCGGCGGATTGGACTGGTCAACGCCGAGCATGCGGAATGCGGCTTCGCCGGTCGTGAAGGGGGGAGCCCAGACAAGTACGCGACCGCGTTGAGAGGTCACTGCTTCCGCTGCAAAGAGACGGCCCGCGGAATCGAATGCGATACCTGAGGGTGAAATGATGGACGTGAACGACGTTGCGGGGGGCGGGGTGGAGCCTTCGCTGTTGACCGTGAAGGTGGTCTGGCCCAGGACGACATCGGCCGCTGGACCGGACTGTCCTGTTGCCAGGGCTGCCGCGGGAAAGCGAAGGATGCGGTTGTTGCCTGAATCCGCGACCCAGAGATTTCCGGGTGCGTCAAACGTAACCTCTCCCTGAATGCCGCTGAAGGAGAGGCTGGAGGCGCTGAGGCCACCCTGATTGGCGGCGCCCGTGGTGAAATCGGGCTGGCCGATCACCAGGTCGGGCAGAATGTTCGCGGTTTGCGTGAGCGGTTTCGGGAAGCGGAGCACGCGATTGTTGCCGGCATCCACCACCCAGAGATTTCCGGCGGAATCAACCGTGATGCCTTCCGGTGAGGAGAGACCGGTAGTCTGGGTCCCGTTGGCGGGACCGGCCGCGAGGGTGGTTACGAAATCGGGTTGCCCAATGACGAGATCGGCCTTCTGGCCGTTGGCGAAAGCAGCGGCATTCCGGAATCCGAGAACGCGGTTGTTGCCCGTATCGGAGACGTAGAGCGCTGCAGGGCTGGCGGTGGGATCGATGGCGACGCTTTCCGGCGTCAGAAATTCGCGGCCTTCGACGAGATTCGGCGAAATACTCGAAATCGTAGTGGAATTCTGCCCGATAACGCGCGTGGGAAGTTGGTTCAGGGTGATTTGCGCCGCCGCATTCCAGGCGAAAAGCAGGAGAAAAGCGGCCGGCAGTCGGAATAATTTCATGACAACGAAGCGCGGCGGCGGGAAATAGCTGAAGCGACCGCTATTGAGCAACATAACATGCTTCGGACGCCTGATTTTGCGGTACTGGAACCAGTAGTCCGCTAGACTGGGTACTTGCGCGTTTCCGCTGTCAGTTATCTGAACACCTGGCCTCTGGTTTGGGGTTTCCTGCACGGTCCAGGCCGTGGACTTTTCGATTTTCGGTTCGATTTGCCGGCGGAGTGCGCCCGGGTGCTGGGGAGCGGCGATGTCGCGATCGGGCTGGTACCCTGCGCGGAGCTGGACCGGCTCGGGCTGGATTATCTGCCGGAAACCGGGATCGCCTGCGAAGGGCCGGTGCGCAGCATCCTCCTGATTTCGAAGTGCCCGGTGCGGGAGATCCGAACGCTGGCGGTCGATTCGGGGTCGCGCAGCTCGGTGGCGCTTTCGCGGATTTTGCTGGCTGAACGGTATGATGCCAGCCCCGATTTGAGGCAATGAAGCCGGAGCTCGAGCCGATGTTGGCGGCCTGCGATGCGGCGCTGATCATCGGCGACCCCGCGCTGCGGCTGGAGCCCGCGGAGCTGCCGTATGAGGTGCTGGATCTCGGTGCGGAGTGGGTGGAATGGTCGGGACTGCCGATGGTGTTTGCGGTCTGGGCAGGTAAGAAAGCGCACCTGACTGCGGACGTGGCGCGCGCGTTTCAGGATTCGTGGCAGTGGGGACTAGGGCATATTGATGAAGTAATTGCGGCGGGCGCGAAGGAGCGCGGGTACCGGGAGGAGTTGG
>DASYCD010000368.1:0-4048 GCA_036500405.1 Bryobacteraceae bacterium | reverse complement strand
GTATGTATCGGGAGCGACCGCGCCCACGGATACGATATCGCCAAGGAACAGCTTTTCCGCACCCTGGACGATGTCAATCCCGACCCTCTGCTCGCCGAACTCGAAGAGCGCGTGATGAAGGAAGCGAATGAGCTGGGCGTGGGCGCCATGGGCTTCGGCGGAAAAGTGTCCCTCATCGGATGCAAGATCGCCGCCGCGAACCGCCTTCCGGCCAGCTTCTTTGTATCGGTAGCGTATGAATGCTGGGCATTCCGCCGCCTCGGTGTGCGGCTCGATGCCGCCAGTGGCGCCATCACCCGCTGGCTTTATCGTGATCCCTCGCGGCCGGTGGAACGTATGACGCGTGGCGAAGGCTTTCCCTTGACCGGGCGCGAGATCGTGCTGACCGCTCCGCTCAGCGAAGAAACCGTGCGCTCACTGAAGGTGGGCGACGTCGTCCTGATTCGCGGCGAACTTTATACCGGGCGCGACGCTGTCCACGCGCATCTCATGAAGAACCCGCCTCCCGTCGATCTGAATGGCGCGGTGCTCTATCATTGCGGTCCCGTGATGCTGAAGCAGGGCGACAAATGGAGTGTCAAAGCGGCCGGCCCCACCACGAGTATTCGTGAAGAGCCTTATCAGGCCGACGTCATCAAGAGGTATGGTGTGCGGGCGGTGATCGGCAAGGGCGGTATGGGGCCGAAAACGCTCGCGGCGCTGAAGGAGTATGGCGCGGTTTATCTGAATGGGATTGGTGGTGCGGCCCAGTATTACGCCCGCACGGTGGAAGACGTGCTGGATGTCAATCTGATGGAGTTCGGCATTCCGGAGGCGATGTGGCACCTGCGGGTCAACAATTTTCCCGCAATTGTTACCATGGATGCACACGGCAACAGCCTGCACGCGGATGTTGAGAAGGCGACTGCGGACGAACTGGAAAGCCTGCAACCGGCCTAGCCAGCTCCGCTGCCCTGCTTGATATACTGATTTCAAGCTTAGTCCGTAGTATTCCACGACAGATGGCCAGATAGCTCAGCTGGTAGAGCGCAGCCCTGAAAAGGCTGGCGTCGGCGGTTCGATTCCGTCTCTGGCCACCACGCCTAAGTACTTGGGCTCTACGCACTTAGGCTCTACGCACTTAATGGGGGCGGCCGAGCCTCTGACTGATCTCAAGAACACAATACCTTAACCCTCAACCGATAATTCTGGAAGTTGCGAAAGCCGTAAGCCTGTCGCTGGAGAACTTCGATTTTTGTGTGAAAGCCTTCGGTGATTCCGTTGTTGCGGCTGAAGCGCCACATAGTGGCAATTTCCGCCTTCCAGGAGTGAAGCGTGTGGCCCAGGGTGGCAAGGGCGGAGAAGGGACTGGCGCGAAGCTGATCGATGCTTTTCAGCAGCAGGGGAATCAGTTGCCGGCATTTATTCTGATTGAGCCCTTTGAGCAGGAGCAGATCACTCAGATCGCGGACGAAGCGATAAACGGCGGCCACTGCCGGGTGCTGCCGCAGATAATCGTCGAGCCGGGATTTTTGTTCCGGTTTCAGATTCGAGGGGCGGCGACGCAGCAGCGAAACCAGCCCTCGATTCCGGGATCCCTGCGGGTCCAGTTCTTTCCAGCAGGTCAGGAAATGATGAGCGATCAGGCGGATGACGTGGAAGCGGTCGGCCACGATGCGGGCCCGGGGAAAGTATTTGCCAACGATGGACCGGTATGTGGATGACAGATCCATACAGACGACCTTCACTCGTTCTTTGCCGGGCAGTTTCTCCAGATAGCTTTCCAGAGCCTTTTCGCTACGCCCGGCGACCACGTCGAAAACGGTGTGCCGGGCCAGATCGCAGAACGTGGTGGCATAACCCCTGCGGCGAGTGAAGAAGTGCTCGTCGATGCCGAGCACGCGCGGGCACCCGGCCGACTTCTTCTCGGCCGCCAGGCGGCGCAGGTGCTCTCCAAACCAGCGCTCAATGGTTGTGCCGCTGAGCCGCTCGCGTTTACCCAGACGGCTACGGCTGATGCCGTCGAAGTGTTTCTGGCAGACGGCCCGGCGCAGGGGTTCGGTGGCGCGGCGCCGCGGCAGAATGCCGGGAAAGCGCTGCCAGAAGCTTTTACCGCACTGCTCACACCGCCACTTGCGGCTCTCCAGTTCCATCACGCAAAGCCGTGTTCCCCAGCTCTCATGGCGCGGTTTCCTCAGCCGCCGATCTCGCGACCTGAGCCGCGCGCCGCCGCATCCCGGGCATTTCACCTCCCCCCGGTGAACCGCCCGGATGCACACCATTCCTTCTTTCTCTTCGATACCTGTAATCTCGTATTCAGGCAAGCCGATTACCGCCTCTGATCTGATCAAAACAATTCCTCGCAAGTTTGTTCTATCAGTCAGAAGCTCGGCTTGCCCCCACTAAGTGGCTAGAGCCCCAAAACCGTCTCTACTCGGCTCGTGTTGCCCTCGGAATACTCAAAAACTCCGTCAGTGCACGGATTGAATCGAGGTTGCCGACATCGACATTCGGAACGTAGGCGTGGACAAGGAACCGGAAGCGCCAGATGTGTGGGGGCCGGTCCGGCCGCCTCCCATCAACGTTCGAATCACTGGTGCCGCACTGCTTCCATGGGGTCTGCGTCGAGCCACGGCCTCGCCGAAAGCCAGGCGACCGCGAGCGACAGGGCGAACATCGCGGCCGCAACGGGAAGCAGGACGGTCCACTCAACTGCCCCGATGCCATAGAACTGTGACCGGAGGAGTACGGTCACGACAATCCCCAGCGTGAGGCCGACCGCTATGCCAACTCCCGCGATTCGTGTTACCTGACTGAGAATCATACCCAGCAACTGTCCCGCACGCGCGCCCAGTGCTACGCGAATGCCCAGTTCTTTACTGCGCTGGCTGACAGAATAGGCTACCGCGCCGCCGAGCCCGATCGTCGCAAGCAGCAAACCCAGCGCACTGAGCACGGCCACGACGGCTGAACTCAGCCGTTCCACAAACAACGACAGGTTCATCCAGCTTTGCAGGGTCGCGGGCTGGACCGGCGTGTGCATGCCCGCATCGCGCACGACCTTTGCGAAAGGCTCCACCCATGCCGCCGGGTTACCTTTGGTGCGCGCGACAATGTTGATGCCCTCCGGATAATGCTGGCTCAAAGCGTAATAAAAGAATTCGCGGGGCGGCTCGTTGATGTCTTCGTATTTGCTGTCCGCCACCACCCCCACAACGGTCGCGAGAGTTGGCGGATCACCCGCGAGCAAAGCCTTGCCGAGCGCGTCCTGGTTGGGCCAAAGGGTTTGCGCCAGCTTCCGATTGATCAGAATAATATTGGGGCTGCCCTGACGATCGGATGAGTTGAATAGCCGGCCTTCAAGAAGCTTGATGCCGAATGTCGCAAAAAATTCCGCGCCGGCTATGGTGTGGTGCACCATGGTTTTCTTATCCGAACCGGGAAACGTCACCGGAATCTCGGCCCCGCCCATCAGTGGGAGGTCCTGCGCGAGACCCACGGACTCGACGCCTGGGAGAGCTGCGGTGGACTGCAGCACCTTCCCGTACATTTCTCTGGCTTTGCTTTCGGTATAGTTCTCACTGCGAGGGAAAACCTGGATCGAGACCAGGTTGCGGGCGGTAAATCCGAGGTCGGCGTGACGCAGATTGTACAGGTTCCGTTGGCACAGGCCGAGCCCCACGAGCACGAGCGTGCAAACGGCAACCTGAGTGATCGCAAGGAGGTTCCGGCGTGCCGTCCGGCGCGTTCCGCCCACCACGATTTCGCCGCTGAGCAACTGGGCGATCGCCGGGTTTGAAGCCCAGAGAGCAGGGGGCAGTCCGGTGGCCAGAATCGCGAGGAACATCAGCGCCACGGTCAACGCAGCAACGGACAGATCGAGCTTGAGGTTGAGCCCCAGGGCGTAGGTTCCATACATAGGCAGCTCGATATTAACAGCGCGAAAGCGCGTGAGGACCGCGGCCGCGAGGGCATAACCAAGAGCGGCGCTTGCAAAACATATACCTGAGCTTTCTCGCAGAAACTCGCACATGAGCCGGGTCCGCGCCGCGCCCAGAGCCAGTTTGAT
>DASYCD010000367.1:0-6195 GCA_036500405.1 Bryobacteraceae bacterium | reverse complement strand
ATTTTCAAGGATTTTCGCCAGATTTTGATTGGCTAAAGGCGAGTTGCGCTGTATCCTTTTGGGGGAGACATTCAGGGAGCGTGCAATGAAACTCAAGGGAACGATTTTATTTTCGACCGCACTGGGCGCCGCGGCAATTTTGATGACCGCGCACTTCGCGCAGTCGCAGCCACCGGCGGGGGGTCCGGGAGCGGCGGGTGGCAGAGGCGGCGGACGCGCTCTGGGCGGTGCGCGCGCCTTCGATTACAGCGACAACGAAGGCTGGATGAAGATTTTCGACGGCAGCACGATGAATGGCTGGGCCGGCAACACGAAGTATTGGAGCGTGAAGGACGATTCGCTTTACATCCATCCTTCCTGCGAGGCGCCGACCGGCACGACGTATATCTACTGGACCAACGGCGAGGCGGGCGACTTCGAACTGAAGTATGAGCTCAAGGGGACGGAGCAGGTGAATGGCGGCATGCAGTTCCGCAGCTATCTGACGGCGAGCGACGATGTGTCATTCAAGTTCCCGCCGCGCGCGGGGCGGGGTGGATTCGGTGGCGGTCGCGGAGCGTCGGGCGGACGGGGAGCGGGTCTTGCCGCAGCCGGTGGACGCGGCGGCAGCGGACGTGGCGGCGGTGGACGCGGTCCGGGCTGTGCGAATCCGGGGCAAGCGCCGAGCCGGGCGGAGATGTCGAAGTGGGATCTGAACGGTCCGCAGGCCGATTTTGACGCCAACAACAATTTCACGGGCATGTTCTATGAGCAGGGCGGGCGCGGCATCATCTCCGGTCCGGGTCATGCGCTGCTGGCGGAACCGGGCAAGCCGGTGCAGGACCTCGGCACGATCGCCGACAAGGCGACGCTCGATTCATGGTTCCACAAAGGCGACTGGAATCAGTTCCTGATTGTGGCGCGGGGCCATACGACCTCGATCTATATGAACGAGCATCTGGTGACGCTGTTCATCGATAACGATCCTAACTACTTCCGGGCTGCGGGCAGGCTGGGGCCGGAAGTGGAGAGCACCGGCGAATACTGGGTGCGGAATATCTACCTGAAGCGGTTCTAGAGTGGTCTGCGCCGCCAATGCTGGCCAGTAAATTCCGGACAGGGCAAAACAGGGACAGGTCCGAGTTTTCGCAAGAGCGGGCGAAAATCGACCAGTCCCCGTTTTGCGGATAGCCGCATGTTGAACATTGTTAGGGCTGCATACCACGGCGGCGCTCACGTTTGGTCTGGCTCGCGCGCCGCCGCAAGCGGGCATAACTTCCTATACTGAAGTGGTTCGGTCAGGATCTTCGATGCGTTCCTCTATTACACTGGCGGCGCTGTGCGTCGCGATGGCTGTCAGCGGCGTTGCGGCCGATTCGCATTATCATTTGGTCGAGAACTGGGGTCAGTCCAAATGGGCGCCGGTCACCGGCGTGGATGTTGACGCGCAGGATAACGTCTATGTTTTCCAGCGCAGCGAATCGAAGCCGATTGAGGTGTTCGACCGCGACGGCAAACTGCTTCGAAGCTGGGGCGACGGGATGTTCACGACGCCGCATTTTCTCCGCGTGGATCCAGCGGGGCATGTTTGGGTGACCGATCGCGGGCATCAGCAGGCATTCGAGTTCGATGGCTCGGGCAAACTTCTGATGACGCTGGGAACCAAGGACGTGACGGGCGATAACGAGTCGCAGACTGCCTTCAATGGGACGGCGGACGTGGCGGTCGCGAAGGATGGGGAAATTTTCCTCGCGGACGGCGAGGGGCCGAATACGCGGGTCGTGAAGTTTTCTCCTGACGGGAAGTTCGTTTCGTGGTGGGGCGGGAAAGGCACGGAGCCCGGCAAGTTCAACGTGCCGCACAGTATTGCGATTGGCGACGATGGGCGCATCTATGTGGCGGACCGGTCGAACAATCGCATCCAGATTTTCGATACCTCCGGCAAATTTCTGGCGCAATGGACGAATTTCGGAACGCCCTGGGGGCTATTCGTCAAGGGTGGGCTGATTTATTGCGTGGATGGCACGGATAACAACGTGTTGCTGATCGCCGACACGAGAGACGGAAAAATTCTGGATCGGATTGAAGGATTGCACAATCCGACGGCGGTTACGGTGGATTCCACGGGCGCGATTTACGCGGGTGAAGTGAACGGCGCGAGTGTGAAGAAATTCGTGAAGTGAGGTCTGCATGAATTGTCGCGTTTCTTTATTGCTTGGCCTGGCGCTCTCGATGGGCGCGGTTACTGCTGCCGCGGCCATCGATCCGGCGCTGCCGTCGCTTTTCATTGCGGGCGATTCCACGGCTGCCGATGGCGTGCCGTACGCGATTGGCTGGGGGCGTCCGTTCCCGCAATTCTTCGATACGACGAAGATGAACGTCGTGAATGAGGCGCGCGGGGGACGCAGCAGCCGGACGTTTATCACGGAAGGGCTGTGGGACAAGCTGCTGGCGGATGTGAAGCCGCACGATTACGTGATCATCCAGTTCGGGCATAACGATGGCGGCGATATCAATGGCGAGAAGATCGCGCGCGGGTCGCTGCCGGGGCTGGGTGAGGAAACGCAGGAGATCGACAATCAGGTCACGAAGCAGCACGAGATTGTCCACACGTTCGGCTGGTACATGCGGAAGATGATCGCCGACACGAAGGCCAGGGGCGCGGTTCCGATTCTGTTTTCGCTCACGGTGCGCAATATCTGGACAGCCGGGCATGTGGAACGCGGGTCGGGCCACTTCGGCGAATGGACGCGCGAGCTGGCGAAGAGCGAGAACGCGACGTTTGTGGATTTCACGAATTTCGGCGCAGACCGGTTCGAGCAGATGGGCGCGACGGCGATGGCGGCGCTCTATCCAAAAGACCATACGCATACGAATGATGCGGGTGCGGAGTTGAATGCCCGAATGGTGATTGCGCTGCTGACGGCGACGCGGGAGAACGCGATCATCCGGAATTTTTCGGCGGGGGGACATGCGATTGAGACTGCGCCTCCGCAATTTGTGACGATTGCGTCGTATAAGGCTCCGCCGCATACCGATCGCGAAGAATGGCTGCGATGGGTGAATTTGCCATATCCAGCCGATCCGGCGCTGCATACGGTATTTCTGATCGGAGATTCGACCATTCGGAATGGGCGCGGCGATGGCGTCAATGGCCAATGGGGATGGGGCGATCCGCTGGCCTCCTATATCGATCCGGCGAAAGCGAATCTGGTGAATCGCGCGGTGGGCGGGACGGGCGCGATGTCGTTCATGGCGGCGGAATATTGGGACAACGTGATGGCGATCCTGAAGCCCGGCGACGTGGTGATCATGCAGTTCGGCCATAACGACAATGGACCGGCGGCGCCGCTGCACGGAGTTGGCGACGAGACGGAAGAGCGTACGGCGAACGGTAAGACCACGACGGTTCACACGTGGGGCTGGTATCTGCGGAAGTACATCTCGGATGCGCGCAGCAAGGGCGCGACCCCGATTGTGTGCACCCTGATTCCGCGCAACATCTGGGAGAACGGGAAGATTCAGCAACTCCAGGACAGCCATGCGGAGTGGGCTCGCACGGTTGCGAAGGCAGAGAACGCGCCGCTCCTCGATCTGTATTCATTGATTGCCGAGCGCTACGACCCCATGGGCGAAGCGGCGGTAACCGCGCTGTTTGCCGATAAACGCGTCCACACGACGCGCGAAGGTGCGGAGATCAACGCCGGAATCGTGGTTTCGGCGCTGAAAAGCCTGCCGAACGATCCGGTTGCCCCGTATCTGCGGACTACGCCGGCGACGGTCTGGTAGTTCGCTTTTTGGTGAACCGGACAGGCTGTTGGTGCGTATGCCCCAGAGAGGTTCGCTTCCATTGCGACGTTTCGTTCTTCTGCTCGCTCTCGCGCCGTGCGGCTTTGCGGCGCCTGCCGCGTCTCCGCACATCAAGCCGGCTGACCTGTTCGTCACCACGAAGGTTTGGGACGCGCACCTGACGATATCGGCGGATGAGTGGAAGGCGATGCAGCCGAAAGAGGTCGATCTGGAGGCGGAACGGCGCGCGCATCCGGGAAAGGCGACTCGAAACGGCTACCTGGCGTCGCAGGGCATTGATTTTCCGTGGGCGCATGCCGATTTCGATTTCAGCGGCGTACCGTTTCATGACGTGGGCGTGCGGTTCAAAGGCAACGGCACATTTCTGAACGCGCGCGACGGGAACGAGCGCGGGCATGTAAGCGGGACCGAGAAGGTCCCGTACAAAATTCATTTCAATGAATTTGTGAAAGGGCAGAAGCTCGGGAAAATTTCCACGCTCGATTTCCGCAACAACGTCACGGATTCGAGCTGGATGAATGAAGAGCTTGGGTATCGCCTTTATCGCGATGCCGGTGTGCCTGCGCCGCGCACGACGTATGTGCGGCTGTTTGTCACGATCCAGGGAAAGTTTACGAACCGCTATCTCGGCCTCTATTCGCTCAGCGAGGAAGTGGACAATGACTTTCTCAAAGAGCATTTCGGAGGCGATGCGGGTACGCTGCTCAAACCCTACAGTCGCGACGCATCCCCGCTGTTCGATTATCGCGGCGGGGAGTGGAACGATTACGTGCAGGAGCTGGATCCGAAAGAAACGCCGGTGGCGGCTGATAAGAAGCGCCTCATGGATTTCTGCTATCTCGTCACGAAGGGTTCAGACGCGGAACTGGCGCAGCGTCTCGGCGACTTTGTGGATATGGAGGAGATGGCGCGATTCATGGCGGTCACGGTCTGGCTTTCCGATGGCGACAGTTTGATGGATAACGGTCAGAATTTTTACACGTATCTGGATCCGAAGACCAACAAGCTGGTGTTTATCCCGTGGGATCTGGATCATACGTTCGGTCAGTTCCCGCAGCATCTGAATCAGCGGCAGAGGGAAGAGCGGCCAATTTTTCCGCGCTGGTACAAACGGAATCCGTTTTTGGAGCGGATCTTCAAAGTGCCGGCGTTTCGGCAGCTTTATGTGACGCATCTGACGGAATTCTCGCGGACGCTGCTCCACCCGAAGCGGCTCGCGGCGCAGGTGGATGAGCTTGCGCCTTACATCAGGGAAGCGGTTGCCGAACAGGGCCGCGCGGCGCGCACGGATATTCTCGAACGCTTCGACCGGGCGGTGGCGGGTAAGACGAATAGCCTGCAGGAGTTCGGGAATGGCGATATCGTCCCGATCAAGACGTTCGCGGTGCGGCGGTCTCAATTCGTGGACGATCAGCTTCGGCGGATCCGGTAGAGCCACAGCCAGCCGAGCGCGCTGCCGATGAAGTAGTACGGAAAATCGCCCCAGTCGAACGAGGAACCGAGGATGGTTGCGCCGACGAAAGTGGCGCGGATGGCTTCGAGGGCGGGCGGATGCCAGAGTTGCAGGAATTCGATTGCACAAGTGGCCGCGAGGACCCATGCGGCGATGACGCGGGACTTAGCCCCCGGTAGCAGAAGTCCGGCGAGCAGGCACCAGAAGATGTCATAGAATACGCCTCCGAGTGAGGCCCTGATCCATGGGGCGGAGGCGCTGTGGAAGTGCTTCGTGTAAAAGCCGACGGGAATCAGAATCGCGAACGAGAGGAGAAAGGCCTTCCAGTGCCGGGTCATTTCGAAGTGGACTCTTGCTTGCATAGCTTCGCACGGGAGGCAATCATGCGCAACAGCGATCGTCAACAGGCGGAAGGCACGTTCCACGAGAAGCGCGGAGCGGCGAAAGTGAAGCTCGGTGAGGTGAAGAACGACCCGAAACTCGCGTCGCGGGGCCGGACCGAGAAGATTGCGGGCACGGTCCAGAAGACTTTGGGGAAGATTGAGAGATTAACCGGCAAGTAGCCCGGCCGCGATCTCGAATGACCGCAGCCGCGCTGTGTGGTCGTAGATATTGGCGGCGAGCATGAGCTCGTCTACACCGGTTTCGGCGAGGAAGCTGTGGATGCCGCGCTCGACGGTTTCGGGCGATCCGACGAAGGAGCGCGAGAGGGCCTGATCGATCATCGCCTTTTCGGGCGGCGAGCAGTAGGCGTCGATGTCGTCGATTGGCGGCGGGAGCCGTCCCGGCGCGCCGCGGCGCAGATTGATGAATGCCTGCTGGATCGAGGTGAAGAGACGCTGGGCTTCGGCATCGGTTCCGGCGGCGATTACGTTCACGCCGGCCATCGCGTAAGGCCGATCGAGCTGCGGGGAAGGCTTGAAGTGACCTCGATAGACATCGAGCGCTTCCAG
>DASYCD010000366.1:0-8218 GCA_036500405.1 Bryobacteraceae bacterium | reverse complement strand
AAAACCGTGAAAGCAGTAAAATTCCTGGTGAACCCCGCCGCCCCGCAGCACACGGTCACCAACGGCATACTCGAAGCCAACGTCCCCAGCTTCGAACTAAACGAAGCCCTGGCCATCGACCTGGCTTGATCTTCCTGTCCTGCCTGAACCTGCACCCAGAGGGCTGTCAGTGGGGCAGGATGATATCCTGCGCGCGATTGCAAATCGCGCCACTAATTCGGCAGCGGAACTCGGGGCTTGTGTCGAACGGCGGTCGACCCACGTTGATAGTGTGAGTAGTGATGGACGGATCCAATGGATACGAAGGAATTGCGCCGGAGTTTCTGGCCCGGCGCGGCAGTAGCCGTTCTATCGGCATCGGCGTGAACGAAGTCCGGAAGTGGGCCCGAACGCTGCCACTCGGAGCCGCTGTCATTGACCTCGGCTGCGGTCCCGGGTTTCCGATTACCGAGGTTCTGGTTGCCGAAAGGCTCAGCGCATGCGGAGTGGATGCATCGCCATCATTCGTCCAGGCATTTCGACGCAATCTCCCGAACACACCCGTCGTTTGCGAAGCCGTCCAAAATTCGAGATTCTTCGATCGCACTTTCGATGGTGTCCTCGCGTGGGGACTCGTCTTCCTGCTTTCGCCCGACGACCAGCGCCGCCTCCTCGAAAAAATCGCCAGCATACTGGCGCCAGGTGGCCGGCTGCTGTTTACGTCTCCTGCGGAACCAATTTCCTGGAAGGATGGGATGACGGGATTGGAATCACGCTCGCTCGGAGGCCCGGAATACCGTGGGCACATGTCAGCAGTTGGTCTCTCGGTCGCCAGTGAATATGAGGATGAAGGCCAAAACCACTATTTCGATGCCTTTAAAATGGATCTCAGCAGAGGCGATACTGCCGTTCAGTTCTCGCCTGGCCGTTCCACGTGATCTACAACCAGCACAGAAACCACAGCCCGCGCCGGCTTCAGCCTGACTCCCAACTGGTCCTGCACAGCCTCCAGCATGGTCGGCCCCGCTGATGCCGCATCCTGGGGAGACGCCTGGGCAGGCGGCGGCGCCTTCAGGGTGAAGTCCCACAACCCCGTCAGCCCGGTCTGGTCCACAACACGGCGTCCAATCTCACCCGTCGCGCCAGCCGAACTCCCCACGAACTTGCCAATCTGGTCCATGGAGGTCGCTCGTGAACCATACAGCCATGCGCCATCTTTGTTGGGCTCCGCGGAATAGCTGTAGCACTCTTTAGGGAAGGTCTCCGGCTTCGGCGTTTCGTCACAAGCTTGTCCCTGCGCATGCGGAGTCAGGCTCGGACCCGGCTTTCCGGGCTTCGCCAGCACCATCGCCAGCACCGGCATTTCTTTTTGCTCGAAGTGCAGCTTCAGTCCGAATCGCTCAGCCAGGAGCCCCTGCATCATCAATCGGTATTGGTCCTTCGTCGCGTGTAGCGGGGCTGTCGCCTCAATATCGAATCGATCTGTCTTGACCCACTCGGGCAGGTTCGCCAGTACAACTCTTTGCTCCTCTCCCGTGAGCCAGATCTTCCACGCAAACTGAATGTAGGTCGGCAGCGCGAAATCCGCGTGGAACCGCCCATTCGGTTCCCGAAACCACTCATCGGAACTCAGCGCAAACGAAGGCGGCTTGAACGGACCCTTGTCCTCGCGAACAGTAGCCACCTCGAACGCCATCGCGCCTCCGGCTGCTTTCTGCCAATCGGGAATGCTCTCCGCGGCGTTCTGCGCCGCCAGGGGACCAGCAATCGCAATACTCCAAAACAGCAGCGCCATTCCAGGGCAATTCATTCGAGCCATCTTTGAATTCTATTCAATAAACGCGGTGGACGGAAACCATACGGCGGGAATCGATCTTGCCGTGCACGATTTCGCCCGCTTGGCGTCATAGGTAAAGGAGGCGGGATCGCAATGCGAATCGCTGGATCTATTCTCGTGATGGCTGTGGTCTGCGTCTCAGTAACCCAGGCGCAATCTCCCGCATTCGAAGTCGCAACGGCAAAGGTGAACCGCTCGGGCAGCGGCAAGTCGAGCTTTCCCTGACTCCTCAACGGCAGAATGACGGCGGAAAACGCCACGCTGAGAATGATTTTACGGGCCGCGTACGGACTCACCGCCATGCAGATCGAGGGCCCCGGCTGGCTCGATTCCGATCGCTTCGATATTGAAGCGAAATCGCCGCAAGGTGTTCCCGATAACGAAGTGATGCCCATGCTCCAGTCGCTTCTGAAGGAGCGCTTTCAACTCGCGGCCCATCATGAAACCAAAGAAATGCCCGTGTACGACATGGTTGTCGCGAAAGGCGGCCTGAAGGTCGCACCCTTTGATCCCGCCCACATTCCGCCAACACCGCCACGGAACGGCGCAACCTCCATGATCATCGGACCAATGACGATGTCGCAGCTCGCCGGCCGTATAACGCCGGATGCCGGCAGACCGGTGCTCGACAAGACCGGCCTGGACGCGACGACGCGCTACTTCTGCGCCGCGACCTTCAGTCCGCTGAGCGCACAGCCGGCGGAGAGCGCCCCCGAGTCAGGCCCTGTCGATATCTTCAAAGCCCTCGACCAGCAATTAGGCCTCAAACTGGAACCCGCCAAAGAACCACTGGAGATTCTGATCGTCGATCACGCCGAACGAGTCCCCAGTGGAAACTGATCCATGTTCGCGGGGGCGCTGAAGTTGTGGCGGATGCTCGGCTGAGCGTTTACCCTCAAATTGACCGTTTGTCGCCCGCTCACGGTTGCCGACCCGCGACACAACCCAATATGACACTGCCGACCGTCACTCAGGCATCCAAGCGAGCCCGGCGGAGTCAGAGGATCCGGACGATTCAAAAATCCAGATGTCAGCAACGCCGTTCGCTGTTACAGTGGGAGCATGAGTCGGATGTGGCTCGCGTTGGCGCTTGTGACGGCCGTCCCATGCGGGGCGCAGGTCCCAACTGTCTCGCAGCGCATGTGGGAAACCGCTGCTCGACACATCGTTCGCCTCGATCCTGCGGAATTCCCCGAATTGCCCCGAAAGATAGTGGGAGCGCTTCAACGGCGTGGCTGCACGATTCCTCAAGTGCCGATGATCGATGGCCGCCACAATGTGATCAGAGGCGAATTCCTGAAGCCTGGACAGACGGATTGGGCTGTGCTGTGTTCGGCCGGCGGAGTCTCTTCGATTCTGGTTTTTTGGAATGGCTCCGAGACGAACCCTGCTGAGCTCGCAAAGAGAAGGGACCTCGACAGCCTCCAGGGTTGGGGAGGTGACCGGATCGTCTTTTCGTCCACAATCGCTTCGGTTGGCCGCGGATACATCATGGAACACTACAAAGCTTATGGTGGGGAAAAGCCGCCTGCAATTGACCATCAGGGAATTGACGACATATTTTACGGAAAGGCGTCAGAGGTGCTCTACTTCTACCGGGGAACCTGGCTCCATCTGACTGGAGCGGATTGAGAAAAGGCAGGCCTTTAGCTGCTTCGCGAACCCCACAAAGAGACTGATGCTGCTGGCGCGCGGCCGGAGTCTACCCAACCGCCGCCTAAGCTGGGTTTACGAAAACATCATAGTGCCCGCCGGACGATTTCCGATGGCGACGCCACTTCGAAAAACAGCGTCAACGCTTCAATCAGGTTCGCCCGCGGCTCCTCAATCGATTCACCCTCGCGCTGGCTATATCAGGTTCCGGGCACAACGCAACATATTCATCGTCTTCGCACTCGATAATCGCGGCTAACCGTCGGCAATAACCCGAATGCAACCCGCACCCCCAGGCTACACTTACACTCCTGCATCAAGCCCCAAATCCCGCCCTCGCGTTCTACCCCAGCCTGGCCGCGCACGTGTGAAGCTACCGTACGCCATCACTCATAACGCAGCGCAGTAGCGGGATCTATCCTCATGGCCCGCCGCGCCGGTATGCGGCACGCGAGGAATGCGACGGCTATCAGAATCGCCGGAGCGGCTGTCATAGTCGCGATGTCATACGGCGATACGCCGACCAGCTGCGATCGAAGAATGCGATTCACTGCGAAAGCCGACCCGAGACCGGCGGCGAGACCAATCGTGACAGGTAACAGGCCCCCGCGAAGAACCATATTACGGATCTGCCAGGCCGCCGCGCCGATTGCCATGCGAATCCCGATTTCCTTCCTGCGCTGATTGACTGAATACGCGACGACAGCATAGAGGCCGAGCGCCGCCAGAAGAAGAGCCATGAAGGCGAAAATTGGCGCCACAGCCGCGTACTTGCCCATCTCGCTGTGCCCGCGATCCATTCGGCCGGGATCGAACCCGAAGCTGGCTTTCAGTGTCGTGAACTTTTTCAGGATCACATCCGGATCCAGGTTCTCTATTTCACTTCGAACGGCCTTTGCCACTTGCTCGGGAGGCACGCTTGTTCGCAGCAGAAAATTTACCCCCAGCGCGGTCGGCGCTTGCCGGAAAGGCAAATAGACCAGAGGTTTGAAGTCTCGCCTCGTTGGATCTCCCTGCATAATATTCGGCACAACGCCCACCACGGTCAGCCATCCCCCAGCTTTCCTGCGATCCATGTAGCGAAGCCGCTGGCCGATGGGTTGTTTTCGCGGCCAGTACGTAGCGGCAAAAGTCTCGTTCACAATTGCAACCGGTAATGTCTCCGGGCGATCTGCGTCATGGAAGTCGCGGCCTGATATCGCGGACGCCTGCACTACGCGGAAATAATCTGCGCCGACGCTCAGAAACTGGACAGCGCTTCCGCCACCCGGCGGGTTCGGCCTTCCCTCTATCTCAAATGCCCGCAAAGTTCCGCTATTTACGGGAATGTTGCTCGCGACGGACTCATCCATGATCCCCGGAACAGCTCTCAATCTCGCTTCGAGCCGGTCGATATACGCAAGACCGGCCGCGGCGCCCGGGTATTTCCCGGACGGCAGCTTCAACAACCCAACGAGCACGTTTTCGGGATTGCGTACGCCGGTATTGGCGCTGACAACATTCATCAGGCTCCGAACCAGGACGCCCGTCCCCGACATCAGCACGATCGCGAGCGCCATCTGACCGGCCACGAGGATCGCCGCCAGGCGTCTGCCGCGCAAACCCGGCGTGACGCCCGGAGCATCGCTTTTCAAATTGCTTTTGACGCCAATCTGCAAAACCGTTCCCATCGGAACCAGGGAAAACAGGATTGCCGCGGCAAAGGAGACTACAACCAGATACGTCAACGCGTCGGAGCTCAACGAATAATCGAGAATCTGGTAAATGGAGGCAGTCTCGACAGCCCAGATACGCACGCCCCATCTGGTGATCCACCAGCCGAGTACTCCGGCCACACTCGTCAGCATCAGGCTTTCGACGAAAATCTGGCGCATCAAACGCGGCCGCCCGGCGCCGAGCGCGACCCTCGTCGAGAAATCCCTCCACCGGCCAACCGTTCGCGCCAGCGTGAGATTCGCCAGATTGGCGCAGGCGATGAGTAACACGAAACATGCTGCCGCCCAAAGAGAGCCGTAGATGATGGGCGCATCCGGGCCGACGTTGGCCTGCGACCAGGTATCCACCCTCGCGGTCACACCCCGATTCGTCACCGGGTATGCCGCTGCCAGGCGGCGATTGATTGTCTCGAGATCCGCACGCGCCTCCTGCGGCGTGGCGCCGTCCCGCAGTCGCGCAACAGCCATCAAGGCTTCCGGATTCCGCTGGCTCACCTCGGGCCCGCGGACGAATGGCATCCACACGTCCATTTGCGTCGGAAAATCGAAGCCCTCCGGCATGACGCCGATCACGGTTGCGGGAACCTTGTTCACAAGAACGGATAAGCCGACAACATCGCGCCGCCCTCCGAACTGGTTTTCCCAGAAACGATGATTGAGCATCACCACTGGAGTGGCGCCGGAGGTTTCATCCGCCGGCGCAAAATCTCGTCCGAGAGCCGGCTTCACCCCAAGCATTCCGAATACGTTTGCGCTCACGGTGAAGGCGCTGGTGTCGACTGAATGTGTATCGACCGAATGTCCCTCCCCGTACGTGATGCTGACATTCTTTTCCCCGACGAACGCCATCCCGTCGAAAGAGTGCGCCTGGGCGCGCCAATCCTCGAAATCGAGGTAAGTGATACAGCACCTGCCTGCTGGATACTGCTCCTGGATATAAACCAGCCGGTCGTTCCGCTGAACAAGGGGGTAGCCCCGAACCAGCATCGTGTTCATGATTGCGAACACCGTGACGTTCAACCCGATCGCGAGCGCGAGCGTCACGATTGCCGTCAGAACAAACGTCCGGTCGCGCCGCAGTCCACGCAGCGAAAAGCGAATATCGCGCAGGAACGATTCGATCGCCGGAAATCCGCGCTGTTCCCGCACGGATTCTTTCACCGATTCGACTCCTCCCAGGCGAAGGTATGCGGCGCGTCGAGCGGCTTCGGGCGTCATTCCGCTGCGGAGGTTGTCGTCCATGTGCAGCGCCAGATGGCTGGCGAGTTCTTCATCCAGGTCACGCTCGCGTGAGGTACGAGTGAACAGCCCGCCGAGCCGCGCCAGACCGGCGCGCAGAGTCTTCATGACCGTTGTTTCCCTGGTGTCAGGAACCGGGCGAGGATTTCAGTTGTCTGATCCCATTCGATCGTCTGTTTCAGCAACTCTTTGCGCCCGGCAGGTTTCAGCTTGTAGAACTTCGCCTTCCGGTTGTTATCCGAAACGCCCCACTCGGACGAGATGCATCCCTCCTGCTCGAGCTTCAGCAGCGCCGGGTATAAAGTTCCGTAGTTGACGGAAAGCATGTCGCCGCTGGTTTGCTCGATGCGCCGGGCAATCCCGTAGCCGTGCATCGGCCCCAGCGCTTCCAGGGTCTTGAGAATCATGAGGGCCAGGGTTCCCTGCCAAACGTCGGCTTTCTCGGACATATGGGATACCAATACCACATCTTCCTATGTGTAAGCAATAGGAGACGTTTCTCTCCCCTTCACAAGCGCCCGCGGCAGACGGAACCATTCATTATGAGTTTTCTGAGGCATCGGCAAATCTATCAATCCGATGTGCTCTTTGCTTCAGAGCGGAGGCGAGGCCCTTTTCGGCTTCGCCCCCGGTCCCATCGTCTTGACGAGTTTGCGGCCAGTTATTCCTTGGTGGGTTGACCTGATACAGCATCGTCGGTTATCCCCGGAGTCGGTGAATCAGTTCGTTTCAGCAGCAAAGTTTCTCTACACTGTGACCTCGAAGCAGTGTGGCCCGAAGGAGCTCTTCCGCGAGCCCGTATTCCCCAGAAGCTGCCTGTCGTGCTCAGCGCCGGGGAAACCCAGGAATTTTTCCGCAACGTATCGACGATTCGCTACCGCGCCGCCCTGATGACAGCTTATGGAGCGGGTCTCCGTGTCTCCGAAGTTGTAGCGCTGCAGGTGGGTGATATCGATTCCCGGCGCATGCTGATCCGCGTGCGGCAGGGCAAAAGCCGCAAGGACCGTTACGCGATGCTTTCGCCGCGTCTGCTCGAAGTACTGCGCCTGTGGTGGCGATCGCAGCATCCTGGCGGACAGAAGCAAGCGGTTGAGCCGGGCCAATGGCTCTTTCCCGGATTCCGCCGCGGCCATCACATGAGTACCGCTTCATTGCAGACCGTCTGCCGGGAAGCCGCGCAGCTGTCCGGTATCGCGAAACGCGTCACGGTCCACACCCTGCGGCACTCCTTCGCCACGCATCTGCTGGAGAACGGAACTGACACGCGCGTGATCCAGGTGCTGCTGGGCCACTCCCGCATCGACACCACGGCGCGTTATACGGCGGTTTCGCCCCACACCATCGCGAAAACCGCCAGTCCGCTGGATCGCATTGCGCCGCCCCACCGATAACGGTGTCCCGGCCTGCCTTTGAGCTGGCCGGCATTTTCCGGCAATACGGCGAAGCTTACCGACGCAGTCATAATCTGCCGCTCGCACAACTGCGCGTGATGCGGGCCGTAGAGCTCTGCCGCACCTCCGCGCTGGGCGGCCATGCCGAAAAATGCGGCCACTGCGATTACGGCCGCATCGCTTACAACTCCTGCTGCAACCGCCACTGCCCGAAGTGCCAGAACACGGAGCGGGCAAAGTGGCTCGAAAGCAGGCGGGGAGAACTGTTGCCTGTCGAATACTTCCATGTCGTGTTCACCGTTCCGGACCAACTGGCCCGCATCGCCTTCTATAACAAAGAAGCGGTCTACGGCATTCTGTTCCGCACAGCGGCGGAAACGCTCTCCACAATCGCCCGCGACCGG
>DASYCD010000365.1:0-31150 GCA_036500405.1 Bryobacteraceae bacterium | reverse complement strand
TCGGCGCTGACGATCCAGCGTGGCGATGCGCTGGGGAATTCACTGCGGGCGAACGAATTCGAAATCAACCGGCAACTGCAGAAGATCGGGAAGCCGGTGGACCGGCAGGAGTGGCAGATGACGCCGCCCACGATCAACGCTTATTACGATCCGCAGATGAACAATATCAATTTTCCCGCTGGCATTCTGCAGCCGCCGTTCTTCGATAAGAAGGCGGATGATGCGGAGAATCTGGGATCGATCGGCGCGATTATCGGGCATGAACTGACGCACGGGTTCGACGATGAAGGGCGCCAGTTCGACGCGAAGGGAAACCTGGAGGATTGGTGGACGGAAGCTGATGCCAAGGCGTTCGACGCGAAGGCGGATTGTCTGGTGAAGGAATATTCGGACTTCGTGGTGGGCAATGGCGTCCACCTGAACGGAAAGCTCACGCTGGGTGAGAATACGGCGGATAACGGCGGGCTTCGGCTGGCGTATATGGCGCTGGGGAACGCGCTGGCGGGCCGCACGCTGCCGGCTCAGGATGGCTTCACGACGGATCAGCGGTTCTTCCTGGCGTTCGGCCAGGCCTGGTGCAACAATGCGACTCCTGAAGTGGAGCAACTGCAGGCGCAGACCGATCCGCATGCGATCGATCGGGACCGCGCGAATGGTGTGGTGAAGAATATGCCGGAGTTCCAGAAGGCGTTCAGTTGTCCTGCCGGGAAGCCGATGGTGTCGGCGAACGCTTGCCGGGTCTGGTAGTGGCGAAAGCGGCTACGGCACGGTAACGTTGCCGGTATCCCGGCATTCCAGACAAACGGTTGCGCAGGGCTTGCCGGTAACAGACGGGGCATAGCGCGCTGACGGATTGTGGACGTTCGTGTGGACGAACCGCGCCTTCGGGTTGTGCTCGCCGATCAGCGCCAGCAGCGGATACTCAGGCTGAAAGATACTGATATCGACGGCGATCAGATCGCAGTGCGTCGCTTCGGCCTCGCGGATCGTTTTCTGATAACGCGGGACATTGGCGAGATGCGTCAGGTCGGCGAAGTATTGTGTATCGCGATCGACCTGAAAGATGTTTCGGGGTCCGCGCAGTGGACGAACCCAGTTTTCGAGCGTGGGGAGCCGGCTGCTGTCGAGGAGCAGCAGGCACGCTGCGATTTGCAGGACCGGCGGGCGCAGCCATTCTTCCAGGGCTGCGGCCAGCGGTGAGCCGAGCACAAATAACGGGAGGAAGAGGCGCGCCATGAAGGGCTGCCATCGCAGGTAGAAACAGAACGCCACGAATCCGCCAAACAGGGCCAGAGCGTAGAGCGCCTGCGGGCGCGAGCGGAACGCGGCAACTCCGGCGATCACGATCAGGAAGAACAGGGCGAAGCGGTTGGGCGCGTCCGCCTCGTGGTTGGAATTTTTCGGCGGCGTGTATTGGGCATAGGGCCAGGTTGTCGCGGGATCGTTCGGATTGATCCCGAGCGCCTGATGCGCGCGATTGACGAAATCGAACACTCGGGTATTCCATTTTTCGCTTCGCGCGCCCAGTTGTTCGCCGGTGTTGCGGAGGAAGTTCGAAACGGTTGCCTTCCATCCTGAATAACCGTTCTGCCAGCGATAGACGCCGTCTCCCTGCGCAGAGTTGAATCCCATGATGGAGCCGCTGAGCTGGAAATTGCGTGCGTATTGGGGAGCGTTGAGGCACAGCGCCAGTGCTGCTGCCGCGGAGAGCGGACGCCATCGGAATGGACGCAAGACCGCCAGGATGGCGAGTGGGAGGAAGAGGTACGCCGTTGCTTTCGTGTTGAGCGCCAACCCCGCGGCGGCGCCGAGGAAAAGCGCATCCATCCAGTTTGCCGATTTCGCCAGACGGAAGGCGAAGTAGACGGCTGTTGTGAGCCACATCGCCAGGAAGTAATCGTTCTTTGCGCCGGAGCTGGCCAGAATGCCAGACGGCAGGGTCGCACAGAACAGGGCCGCAATCCACTGGCCTCGGGTCTTTGCGCCGAACTCCTTCGCGATCGCGGACACGCCGATCACACTGCCCACGGACGCGAACCACTGCACGAAATTGATGAACCGATCGCCGCCCGAAAGAATATACGTGTGCAGCATCAGATATTCCGCGAGCGGCTGCAGCATGATCTGGTTGAGATACGGGGTGGGGAAGAACCGGACGCTGTGCTGCTCGGCCCAGTAAATGACGCGTGGCATGTGGTACGCCATGGCGTCCGAGCTGTTGGGTGGACTGAAGGCAGCAGTGATCGCGGTCAGCGTCAGGATGGTGGCGATGCCCATCGCGCACAGCGCGACGACAGGATCGAATCGAAATGACGGCCGAGGTATCGCGAACCGGCATCGCGGCAGAAGCGCCGCCAGAAACAGCAGCCACGCGATGAGGAGCGGGATACGAGTGAGCGCGTGGAATGCGCTGAGCGCTTCCGTGATCAGCAGCAGCGCCACTCCGAAGAGGACGACGCCGCGCAGAAAGCGATCGCGAACCGGCACCTACGCTGAGCCGGCCTTGCGGGTGGCTGGGCGCCGCCGCTGCTTCGGATGCTCTACGCTCTCTTCGGCAATTGCAGGCGGCTTGCGCATTTCGAGGCTCTTCTTCAGCGCTTCCATGATGTCGATGACCGGGGCGATGTGCGTCTCCGGCGTTTCCACCACGCTGTTGCCTTCAATCTTCGCCTGAATCATCTTGCGGAGATTGTCGCGATAGTTATCGGAATATTTCTGTGGCTCGAACTCTGACGCGAGCGACTCCACCAGATTCAGCGCCAGCGCGAGCTCCTTCTCGCGGATGTTCTCGGTGTCTGTCCTGAACTCTTCCGTCTTGCGGACCTCATCGGCGAAATACATGGTGTGGAGCAGCATCCCGTGCTGACCGGGCCGCAGGATCACGATGTGCTCGCGATTGTGCATCGCGACTTTCGCCACGCCGTAGTAGCCGGTCTTCTTCAGCGCCGCGAACAGGAGCGCGTAGGGCTTTTCGCCGCCTTCATCCGGCGCCATGTAATAGGAGCTATCGAGATAGACAGGGTCGACCTCACCGGCCTTGACGAACTCCAGGATCTCCATGACTCTGGCAGTCTTCGGCGCCACCTTACGGATATCCTCATCGTCGACCACGACATACTTGCCCTTTTCGTATTCGTAGCCTTTGACGATCTGATCGCGCGTGATCGGCTTGTCTTCCGCCTGGCAGTAGAGAACCTGCTTGACCCGCGAATGGTCTTCCTTGTGGAGCTGGTTGAAGCTGATGGTCTCGCCGCGCGCGGCCGTGAACAGACGGACGGGAAGCGATACGAGTCCGAATGTGAGATGTCCCTTCCAGGTACTGGCTGCCATAGTTTATGTCACCCGAGTTACGCCGAAAATGCGGCGGCGCGCGAGTCTCCTTCTCTCAGCTATAACATGAATGAGAGAACATTTCCACAGTCCTATGTCGCTCGAGGAGTACAAACGCAAGCGCGACTTTACCCAGACTCCCGAGCCGGCGGCGGGGGCAGTTCCGCATTCCAGTCCACGCGGGGGCTTTTTCTGCGTGCAGCGGCACGACGCGACGCACCTTCACTATGACTTCCGGCTGGAAATTGACGGCACGCTGAAGTCGTGGGCGGTACCGAAAGGGCCTTCGCTCGATCCCGCTGTGAAGCACTATGCGACCCATGTGGAAGACCACCCGATCGATTACGGCGAATTCGAAGGCAACATTCCGAAGGGCAGTTACGGCGGCGGCAGCGTCATGTTGTGGGATCACGGAACGTTTGAGCTGATCGGGCCGGAATCCGGCGAAGCGCAGATTGCGCGCGGCGATCTCAAGTTCGAGCTGCATGGGGAGAAGCTGGCGGGGACGTGGGCGCTGGTCCACATGAAAGGTCGTGGGTCGGGGAAGAACAAGGACAATGGCTGGCTGATCATCAAGAAGAAAGACGCGGCGGCGCAGCCGGGGTGGGATATCGAGCAATTCGCTGTAAGCGTGAAGACCGGGCGCACGCAGGCTGAGATTGCAGCCGATCTGCCTTCGAAGAAAAAAGCCGCCACGAAGAAGAAGGCGGCTGCGCCGCGCAGGAAGAAGAAGGTGGTTGTCGATCCGGCGACTATTCCGGGCGCGAAGGCGGCGCCGATGCCGGGTTTCTTTCCGCCGATGGGCGCGTCGCTGGCCGATACGCCGCCTACGGGCGGTAAGTGGATGTTCGAGTTGAAGTGGGATGGCGTCCGGGGGCTTTCGTATATCGATGACGGCTCGCTCACCATTTACACCCGCAATAATATTCGCTGCGAGCAGCAGTATCCCGAGCTTCAGGTGCTGCCTCACTATATCGATGCGCGGCAGGCGATTCTGGATGGCGAAATCGTCACGCTCGACCCGCATGGGATTTCGAAGTTCGAACTGATCCAGCCTCGTATCCACACGCGCGATGCGGCCGCTATCGCGAAGATGGCGAGCAGGAATCCGGTGCAGTATTTCGTTTTTGATCTGCTCTATCTCGATGGGTACGATCTGCGGCAGTCGCCTCTTGCCGCGCGGAAGGCTGCGCTGGAGCAGATCGTTAAGCCGTTCGAGCTGATGCACTTCTCCGGTCATCTTTCCGGCGAGGCGCGGGATCTGCTCGAAGCGGCGCGGCAGAACGGACTCGAAGGCTTCATCGCCAAGGCGCCGGACAGCGTCTACGAATCGCGCCGCAGCCGTTCGTGGATCAAGCTCAAGGTGACGCAGGAGCAGGAATTTATTATCGGGGGCTACACGCCTGGTGAGCGCGACACGTTTGGATCGCTCACGCTTGGCTTTCACGAAGGCGGGAAGCTGATTTACTGCGGGAATGTCGGAACGGGTTTTACGGAAAAGATCCTGCGCGATCTGCTATCGAAGATGCAGGCGCGGCTGATCGATAAGATGCCGTTTCAGCCGGATAAACTTATTCCGAAGGGGACTGTCTGGGTGCGGCCGGACCTCGTGGCTCAAATCAAATTCGCGGAGTGGACTTCCGACCGTAAGCTTCGCGCGCCGGTTTATCTGGGGCTTCGCGAAGACAAGGCGCCCGCGGAGGTGGGCCGTGAAACCGTGCCTGAGGTACTTCTGCCTGCGGACAAGAAGGAGGTCACGCTTGAAATCGACGGGCAGAGCCTGAAGTTCACCAATCTCGATAAGCTCTACTTCCCGGACGATGGCTACACGAAGCGCGATCTTCTGAATTACTACAATGCCGTCGCGCCGCTGCTGGTGCCGCATTTGAAAGATCGCGCGCTTTCGCTTAAGCGGTACCCGAACGGCATCAAGAGCGCGTTCTTCTTCCAGAAAAATACGCCCGATACTTATCCGTCGTGGCTGCGCACTCACTCGATCGGCGAGGCCGGGAAGAAGATTCGCTACATTATCGGGACTGATCGCGCCGCGCTGCTGTATCTGACGAATCTGGGCTGCATCGATCAGAATCCATCAATGAGCCGGGTGGGTTCGCTCGAAAATCCCGATTTCATTTTGATCGATCTCGATCCGGTCGAATGTCCGTTCTCGAAAATCGTGGAAGCCGCGCTGCTGGTGAAGTCGAAGCTGGATGCGATCGGACTCACGGGGTATCCCAAAACCACTGGCGGCGATGGGCTGCATATCTACGTTCCGATCGAGCCGCATTACACGTTCGAGCAGGCGCGAGCGTTCGCGGAGGTGATTGCGCGTCTGGTGGCGGCCGAGCGCGCCGATCTGTTCACCACGCCACGGTCTGTCGAAAAACGCCAGAAGGACCGCGTGTACTTCGATTACATGCAGTTGGCGGATTTCAAGACGATATCGGCGCCGTATGTGGTGCGGGCCCACCCGGGAGCGCCGGTCGCAACGCCGCTCGCGTGGGATGAAGTGAAGCCGGGCCTCGAACCCGGCCAGTTCACGCTCGCGAATGCCATGGAGCGATTCACCCGCGTCGGTGATTTATTCGAAGGGGTTTTGAAGAAGCCCCAGAGCCTGGCGGCGGCGTTCTCGCGCCTCGAAAAAGTGCTGCGGCCTAAGTAAGCTCGCGCTGGAGGGCTTCCAGGATCCGCAGCGCTTCGACTGGGCGCATTTCGTCGATCTTCAGCGCGCGAATCTTTTCCTTGAGCTCATCCGTGCCCGGTTCGAACAAGCGAATCTGCACGGGCGCCGCAGACGGTCCGCGTTCGGGCGCGATCTCATGCTGTCGCAGCACTTCGCGCGCACGTTCGATCACCGTCACCGGCAATCCCGCCAGACGCGCCACTTCGATACCGTAACTGCGGTCCGCTTTGCCCGGCTCCACTCTGTGCAGGAAGATGATGCGGTCGCCAGCCTCTTTCACGCTCACGCTCAGGTTGCGCACGCCGTCGAGCTGTCCGGCTAACTCTGTGAGCTCGTGGTAGTGGGTTGCGAAAAGGGTCTTCGCGGCTGTGACCACCGAGATGTGTTCGACCACGGCCCACGCGAGCGAGAGCCCGTCGTAAGTTGCCGTGCCGCGTCCGATTTCGTCCAGAATAATGAAGCTGCGCGACGTTGCCGTGTTGAGAATGACCGCCGTTTCGGTCATCTCCACCATGAACGTGGAACGGCCGCGCGCGAGATTGTCCGATGCGCCGATGCGCGTGAACACGCGGTCGATCAGGGGCAGGGCAGCCGCCGCCGCAGGAACAAACGAACCCATTTGCGCCATGATCGCGATCAGCGCCGCCTGCCGAAGATACGTGCTCTTGCCGCCCATGTTCGGGCCGGTGATGAGGGCAATGCGGTCAGCGCCATTGTTCAGGTAGAGGTCGTTCGGGATGAATCGGCCGGCTTCTTCACCCGCCAGTTTTTCGATTACCGGATGCCGCCCCGCCGCAATACGCATCTCGCCGTCGGCCGAAAATACCGGTCGGGTATAGCGATTTTCCGCCGCTACCTGCGCCAGCGCTCCCGCAACATCGAGTTCGGCCACGGCCGACGCCGTCGCTCGGATCCGTTGCGCCTGATCGGCTGCTTTCTGCCGCAGTTCCTGGAAAATCCGCTTCTCGATTTCGAGGATCTTCTCTTCCGCCGATAGGATTTTGTGCTCGTATTCCTTGAGCTCGGGCGTGGTGAAGCGTTCCGCATTCACCAGCGTCTGCTTGCGCTCGTAATCAGTGGGCGCGAGATGCAGGTTCGCTTTGGAAATTTCGATGTAATACCCGAAGACGTTGTTGAACCGGACCTTCAACGAGCCGATGCCTGTGCGCGTTCGCTCGCGCGACTCGATCTGCGCGATGACCTGGCGTCCGTTCTGGCTCAGATCGCGGAGTTCGTCGAGTTCGGCGTCGTAGCCTGCCCGCACGGTGCCGCCGTCGCTGATAGTCACCGGAGGCGTATCGGACAGCGCCGCCACGATCGGACCGCTGATTTCCGGAATGGAATCGAGACGCGTGAATGTTTCTGCCAGACGGCCGGAGAGCGGCTTCGAAGCGAGGCGCGCCGAATCGGCCAGCTTCGGCATCTGTTCGAGCGACCGGCCGAGCGCGTGCAGGTCGCGCGGGCCCGCGCTTGCGATCGTTACCTTCGCGAGCAAACGCTCCATGTCGAGCACGGGCGCGAGCTGCTTCCTCAGTTCGGCGCGCAGAATCGTGTCGCCCGCCAGATCGCCCACGGCATCCAGCCGCGCTTCGATCTCCACCTGATCCAGAGATGGCCGCAGTAACCGCTGACGCAGCAGACGTCCGCCCATGCCGGTTGCGGTCTGATCCAGAATCGCGATGACCGTCGCGCTGTTGTCGTTGCCGCTGGAAGAGAAGATTGGCTCGATCAGCTCCAGATTTCGCACGGTGACGGCATCGAGCACCATGTTCTCGGCGCGATCGAAATAGCGCGGTGGATCGAGATGGTCGAGCGCCGCGCGTTGCGTGTCCCGCAGATAGTGCAGCACGGCGCCGGCCGCTCCCACCGCCGCGCCGCGATTCGCCAGCCCGCAGCCGTCGAGCGAATGCAGGCGGAAGTGTTCTCGCAGAATGCGGTCGCCGTAGTCAGCGGTGAAAACCCAATCTTCGAGCTCCGTGGCGATCCATCGTGTGTGTTCCGCCTTGGGGAACAGCGAATGTTCGCCTGCAATCAGCACCTCGCGCGCGCCGATACTTTCGAGTAATCCCGGCAAATCGTCCGCGGCGATCTCCGTCGCGCGGAACTCGCCGGTCGAAACATCGACATACGCCACGCCCGCCCGCGCTCCATGCCGTGCGATACCGGCCAGATAGTTGTTCTCGTGGGACCGAAGCAGGTGGGCATCGGTCGCCGTACCGGGCGTGACGATGCGGGTCACTTCGCGCCGCACCAGCTTCTTGCCGGCGGAAGGCGCTTCCATCTGATCGCAAATCGCGACGCGATAGCCCTTCCCGATCAGACGCGCGATATACCCTTCCGCCGCATGGAACGGCACACCGCACATCGGGATCGCCGTGCCCTTTTCCTTGTTGCGAGCCGTCAGCGTGATTTCGAGCTCGCGCGCGGCGGTCACGGCGTCTTCGAAAAACAGCTCATAGAAATCGCCCAGGCGGAACATCAGCAGCGCATTCGGCACCTGCTGCTTCAGCGCGTGATACTGCCGCATCAGCGGCGTGGACGCGGCTCCGGATTCCTCTGGCTGACTCATGGGAAACCTCTATTGTCTACGAACGCTATTTCAGTTGAAGGAACAAGGCGTAGGTGAGCGAGGATTTTGTTTGGATAGCGGAGGTCTGATGTCACCGCCTCCGTGGCGCGGAAACGTCCTGGAGCGGCGGCCTGGTTGCGCTCGGGATCGCCTGCCCCTTATCCCGGTATTCGGCCTCGATGACTCCCAAGACTCTCTCAAGTTCAGCGAGAGCTTCAGCTCGAGTCGGCATCAACGCATAGCATCCGCTGATCGCGGGAACGTGCGCGACCCAGCCTGAAGGCTGGTTCCGGTACATCACCATTTTGTAGTCGTCGAGCGCCATACGACTCAATTGTATTTCCCGGAAAGTTTTTTCCTCTTGCATTTTCTACTACGAAATAGTAGTATCAGTCGTGAAATAGTAGGACGATGCGCCAGCCCAAACTCACCAAACTCGAACTCCAGATCCTGGAAGCGCTCTGGTCGCACGGAAAGGCCTCCATTCGGGAGATCCAGGAAGCCTTCCCGGAGCCGCGGCCGGCTTACACCACGATTCAGACGACTGTCTATCGTCTCGAAAGCAAGAAAGCCGTCCGGCGCGTCCGCAAGATCAGTAATGCCGACATCTTCGAGCCGCTGGTCGCCCGCGAGGTTGCGCGTCACAAGCTCCTCGACGAAATTCTCAGCTTCTTCGGCGGCACGGCGCAGCCGATGATGTCGCAACTGGCCGAGGCAGGGAAACTCACGATGGAGGACGTCCGGGAACTGGAGAAAACGATCAGGCGCCTGGATTCTGAGCAGAAGGCAGAAAGGAAGGGTAACGTCAAATGATCGCCGAAATCGCAACTCACGTTTGGCAATCGACGGCGGTCACGATCGCGATCGGGTTGCTGACGCTTGTGTTTCGCGCAAACCGTGCGAAGGTCCGATTCGCTCTGTGGCTCTCTGCTTCGCTGAAGTTCTTCGTCCCGTTTACGTTTCTGATGAGCCTCGGCAGCCACATTCGGTTGACCCCAGCCGTTCACGAAACTGCCTCCCGGTACGCGACACCCGCGATTGTTTTTGCGGTCGATTCTGTGGCCGAGCCGTTTGGAGTATCCGCGGCGCCGAACCCCATCGACTGGGCGCCGATCGCGTTCCTCGCCCTCTGGACCGCCGGCTTCGTCGCTGTAACGGTCATACGGATCCGGCAGTGGCTTCGCGTCCGCCGCGCGCTTCGCGCCAGTTCTGCGATGGAGATTTCCGCGCCTGTCGAGATTCGCTCCGCGCCCGGGTTGCTGGAACCCGGCGTGGTCGGCATATGGAAGCCGGTCCTGCTTTTGCCGGAGGGCATCGCGGATCGCCTCACTTCGACGGAACTTGAAGCCGTGCTCGCGCACGAGCTCTGTCATGTGCGCCGTCGCGACAATCTCCTGGCCACGATCCACATGCTCGTGGAAGCAGTTTTCTGGTTTCATCCGTTCGTGTGGTGGATCGGCGCCCAACTTATCGAGGAACGCGAGCGCGCCTGCGACGAAGAGGTGCTGAGTCTCGGAAACCAGCCACGGGTTTATGCGGACGCCATTCTGGGCGTTTGCCGACTTTATGCGGAGTCGCCGTTGGCCTGTGTGTCGGGCGTCAGCGGGTCAAACACCAGGCGGAGAATCGAGGCCATTATGACCAATCGCAGAGGGCGGGCATTAAATCGTGGGAAGAAGGCCTTATTGGCGATCGCGGGCGGGCTGGCCCTGGGCGGCCCGGTGATTGTCGGCGTGCTCATCAGTTTCGGCCAGTTGCCGGAAATACACGCGCAGGCGTCGGTAGTGCTGCCGCCGGCATTCGTCGCGCAGGCGCAACCCACGCCTGCACTCCCCACGGTCGACGCGCCGCTTCGGCGGGATCGCGGCATGATCGTGATGCTCTTCGATTTCGCCGGCATGGCAGCGGATCAGGAGTATCGCGCGAAGCTGAATGCATCCCTCTATGTAGACAACCAGATGAAACCCGGGGACCTCGTCTCGGTAATGGCCGTCGACTCGGGGTCGATACGCGTCATGCACGATTTCACGGGTGACTCGGCCGAGTTGAAGTCCGTTATAAAAAGTATCCGGAGTGATCCGGCGGCCACCACCGATGAGTCGGCGGTTATCGAGTCTCTGGCAGGCATGGTCCGCGCATTTCCAGAGAAGAAGACACTGCTGCTTTTCTCGAACCGCAACATCCAGGCTGGCGCTGAGAATCGGGCCGCTGTGAAGCATGCAATCGATATGGCTACGGAAGCGAATCTGGCTATTGTTCCGATTGATATGGAGATAGCGGCGATTACCGGTGGGCGCGGCGGAGCGAACGCGCTGACATTCGGGGCGAAGAGTCCGATGGCGAGGGCTTTTGTCCGGTACGGCGCGCCAGACCAGACGGAAGATCGCGCAACTTCTCAGATCTGGCGTTACAACTATCTGGAGGATTACCACGGTGGCGCGGCATTCGAATTCTCCAAAGACGGTTTTTCAGGTGGGCGCATTCTCTACCCGCAACCCGAAGCGACGTTTGAAGGCAGCGCCACCGATGTGGCCCAACTCGCGCCGCTGACCGGCGGCCTGCGCGGCGGAGCCGACGCTTCGAAGATCACGCCGGATTTCCCTAACCAGCACCCATCGCTTCAGGTTTATCGGGTAGCTCCGGGCACGGCTCCCTCGCCGGACCGGCGGTATGTGCCGATCTCGATTCCGCTGGATTCTCTCTCGGGAACCGTTGATATCGTCAGCCAAATCAGAGTACGTACCGACAATCAGCAACCCGGGGAGATCGTCGCCAATCTTGCGGATAGCCCGCAGGCCTCATCCGGCGGCTATCATGCCGCCTTCACCCTGCGACCCGGAGCCTATGTGTGTAAAGTGCTGGTCCGGGAAGCGTCCACCGGGAGGATGTTTGGTGAAGTGGTCAACTTCGAGGTGAAATGATTCCCGCGGTTCTATCCCACCTCTGGCAGTCGACTGTGTTCGCCGGAATTGCTGCGCTTCTCGCGCAGGCGCTTCGCAACAACCGTGCGAAGGTGCGCTTCAATCTGTGGTTTTGCGCGTCGATGCAGTTCGTGATTCCGCTTGCGCTGCTGACCAGCCTGGGCAGCCACGTTCGATGGACGCCGGTGCAGCGGTACGCGACGCCCGCCGTATCGACCGCGGTGAAGTCCATCGCGCAGCCGTTCGTTCCGGCTACTTATATCGTTCCCGTCAGGAGCGAAACGGACCGGTTGCCGCTGATGCTCGCGGCAATATGGGGCTGCGGCTTTCTGGCGATCGTGATGATCCGTCTGCGCCTCTGGATGCGCGTACGCGCCGCGGTTCGCGGCAGCCGGCCTATGAACATCCCGTGCGCGGTCGAAATTCGCTCCGCGCCCGGATTGATCGAACCTGGTGTCGTTGGCTGGCTCCACCCGGTCCTGCTCCTGCCCGAAGGAATCGTCGGTCGCCTCACTTCCGCCGAGCTCGAGACTCTGATCGCACACGAACTCTGTCACGTCCGCCGTCGCGACAATCTTTTTGCCGCGATCCACATGGTCGTCGAAGGTGTCTTTTGGTTTCACCCTCTGGTGTGGTGGATCGGAGCCCGTCTTGTCGAAGAACGCGAGCGAGCCTGCGACGAAGACGTCCTGAGTCTCGGGAACCAGCCGCGGGTTTACGCAGACGCCATCGTCAGCGTCTGCCGTTTGTATGCGGAATCCCCGCTTGCCTGTATGGCGGGAGTCAGCGGGGCCGACATCCGGAAGCGCATCGAAGCCATCATGCGCAATCGAAAAACCGCAGCGCTCAGCGGCGGCCGGAAGGTTTTGCTCGCAGCCGCCGGTTTGGGCGTTATCGGTGGTCCGCTGAGCGTGGGCATTTTGCTGAGGGCCGCCACTCCCGCCTTTGAAGTGGTTTCCATCACGCCCTACGATCCCGCAGGCCCAATCGAAGCCTGCAGTACGCGTGGCGACGCAACCAACTTCCGCCTGACTGGCTGCACACTGAAGAATCTGATCGGGCTCGCATACGACTTGAAGGCTTATCAAATACCCGAGGAGGGTCCGGCGTGGGTCGCAAGTGACCGCTTCCTCATTCAAGCGCGCAGCGACAGCCCTCAGCCGCGAGCCAAACTCTATGAAATGCTGCAGCCCGTGCTCGATGAACGTTTTCACCTGAAGGTTCACTGGCTGGAACGGCAGGACCTCATCTACCAACTGAAGGTGTCACGCAGCGGAGTCAAGATGCCGGCCGCTACGAATCGGAGCAAATGCGGAGTGCTTTATATGAGGGAAAACGTCATGGTCGCCGATTGTTTCTCGATTGACTCCATAACCCATGTTCTTCAGGCTGAACTCCTGAGAGATCATCCGGTCGTTAATGAAACAGGACTCCCAAATGAAAACCGTTATTTTGTTCAACTGACTTTCTCAAGGGACGAGAGCCCAAACGCCGGCCCCTCAGTCTTCTCCGCGCTCCCCGATCAACTCGGCCTGCAAATCACAACCACGCGCGGCCCGGTGAAAACGCTGGTACTGGATCACGTGGAACGTCCGACGCCGAACTGATCCCCTTACTTCCCGAAAAACGCCACCGCCACAGCCGCGAACAACAGCAGAAATGCCACTGCATAGTTCCATCGCATCGCTTCGCCCAGATAGAACCACGCAAACACCGCGAAAACCACGAGCGTGATCGACTCCTGAATGATCTTCAGCTGATACGCCGAGAACCGGCCAAACCCAATCCGGTTCGCTGGTACCTGCAGGCAATACTCACCGAGCGCAATCAGCCAGCTGAACAAAATCGCCTCCCAGAGCGGCGCATTCCGGTGTTTCAGATGCCCATACCAGGCGAAGGTCATGAACGTATTCGAGGCAATCAGCAGCAGCACGGTCAGCATGCGCCCAGAGTAGCGCCTACAATAGTTTCGATGGCAATACAACCGGTTAATGAAGAGCTCCTGGAAAAGATCGATTCATACATTGATGACCTTTTCGTCCCGCCTGATTCCGTGCTCGACCAGAACCTGGCCGACGCTGCGGCGGCTGGACTTCCTCCCATCGCCGTCGCGCCCGCCCAGGGACGCATGATGTATCTGATGGCCAAAATGTCCGGCGCGAAGCGAATCCTCGAAATCGGCCTGCTTGGCGGCTACAGCACGACGCTGCTCGCGCGTGCGCTACCTGAAAACGGTAAGATCATCAGCCTCGAACTCAAGCAGGCAAACGCGGACGTCGCCCGCAAGAACATTGATCGCGCCGGTATCGGTGGTCGCGTGGAAATTCGCGTCGGCCCGGCCGGCGAAACGCTCACCAAAATGATCGCCGCCAAAGAAGAACCCTTCGACTTCATTTTCATCGACGCGAACAAGACCGGCTACGTCGGCTACCTCAATCAGGTACTCCAGCTTTCGCGTCCGGGCACCGTTATTCTGAGCGACAATCTGATTCGCCACGGCGCCGTGCTGCCGGATCATCCCAATCCAGACGCCGATGCTCGCGCCATCACCGAATTCAATAAGCTGATCGCCACGCATCCGCGCCTCGAATCGGTTCTGCTCCCCATCGTCAAGGGCAAGATCGACGGTATGGCGATTTCTTTGGTCAAATAGATCCAGGTCAAATAGATCCAATCATGTCTTCCGATCTCAGCGGCGTCCTGCCCTCGCAGGCCCTGGAGCAGATGATTGCGAATGGCGGCATCCGTGCGAGCGCCTCCATCCTGCCGGAACAGATCCAGCCCTCATCGCTCGATCTGCGCCTCGGCGCCGAAGCGTACCGCGTTCGCGCCAGCTTCCTCGCCGCCGGTTCGGCCACCGTTTCGAGCAAGCTCGAACAATATCGCCTCCACACGCTCGATCTCACGAAGCCCGCCGTCCTCGAAAAAGGCTGCGTCTACATCGTGCCGCTGCAGGAAGAACTAGCTCTGCCTCCCGCCATCTCCGGCAAAGCGAATCCCAAGAGCTCCACCGGCCGCCTCGATATCTTCACGCGCCTGATCACGGATGAAGGCCGCCAGTTCGAAATCGTCCCCGCCGGATACAGGGGCCGCCTCTTTGCTGAAGTGGTGCCGCGCACCTTCAGCATCGTGGCGAGGCAGGGTGACCGTCTTTCCCAGCTTCGTCTGTTTGAGGGCAACCATCAGCCTTCAGACATGCTGCTCCGCGAAATCGACAGCGCCGAAACGCTGGTCTATCTGCCGGACGACACACCCGGCGCCGCGAACATCGCGAACGGCCTCCGGCTTTCCGTGGATCTCGCCGGCATCGACGGTTCCCCCATCATCGGCTACCGCGCGAAGAAACACGCGCCCCTCATCGATCTCAGCCGCATCGGTTATTACCCCACGGAAGATTTCTGGGATCCGATCCGCCGCAACGAATCCCGCACGCTCGTGCTCGATCCCGAAGATTTCTACATCCTCGCCTCGCGCGAACGCGTCCGCATTCCGCCGCAGTATGCGGCCGAAATGGTGCCTTACGATCCGACCATTGGCGAATTCCGCATCCACTATGCGGGTTTCTTCGACCCCGGCTTCGGTTACGGCTCGGCCGCCGGCGAAATCACCGGCACGCGCGCGGTGCTCGAAGTGCGCTCGCACGAAGTGCCGTTCATTCTCGAGGACGGCCAGGTGGTGGCGAGCCTCGTTTTCGAACGCCTGCTGGAACGCCCGCGGGCGCTCTACGGTGAAGGGATCGGCTCGAATTACCAGCGCCAGGGCCTGAAACTTAGCAAACACTTCCAAACTCCCGTCCATGCCTGAATTTGATGTAGTCGGCGTCGGTCTCAACGCCACCGATACAGTACTGGTTGTTCCGCACTTTCCCGCTTATGGCGGCAAGGTTCCGTTTCTGAGCGAGGCTTATTCGCCAGGCGGCCAGGTGGCCAATGCCATGGTGGCATGCGCGAAGCTGGGGCTGCGCGCGAAATATATCGGATCGGTCGGCGATGATGAGCGCGGCCGTATCCAGATGGAAAGCATGCGCGGCACCGGCGTCGACCTCACGCACGTGCAGCAGCGCCATAACTGCCCCAACCAGTCCGCTTATATAGTGATCGATCAATCCACAGGGGAGCGTACCATTTTCTGGAATCGCCCGGATTGTCTCCGCATCTCACCCGAAGAGATCACGCCGGATCAGATCATTGGCGCGCGCCTGCTTCACATCGACGGGCATGATACGCCGGCGGTGGAACACGCCGCCCGCATCGCGCGCGAGAACGGCATTCCGGTGACAGTGGACGTCGACACGATTTACCCTGGCTTTGACCGCGTTCTGCCGCTGGTCGATTACCTCATCGCCAGCTCCGAATTTCCCGGCCGCTGGACGCGCATCGAAGATCCGTTCGAATCTCTGGCCGCCATCCAGAAACAGCACGGCATGCCCGTGGCCGCCATGACGCTGGGAGCGCACGGCGCTCTGGCGCGCGCGGAAGGCCGCTATTTCTACTCGCCGGGTTTCGTCGTGGACTGCGTCGATACCACCGGCGCGGGAGACGTCTTTCACGGCGCGTTCTGTTATTCTGTGTTGCAGAAGATGCCTCTCGCGGAAGCACTGGAATTTTCGAACGCGATGGCTGCCCTGAACTGCACCGGAACCGGCGCCAGGGGGCATCTCGCGGCTATAGAGGACGTCCGCACTCTCATGGCTGGCGGAACCCGCCGCGGACTCCCGGAAATCGCGGCGAAAGCGCACTAGCTGCATGTTTCCTCTTCGCGACGATCGCCCGAACTACACGCCTCCGCTCGTGACCACGATGCTGATTCTGGCCTGCGTGTTCGTGTTCCTGCATGAGATCATGCTCGACGAATTTTCGCGGAATTACTTCATGATGAAATACGCGGTGGTGCCGGCGCGCCTTGTGCCGGTGACGCTGCTGACGTCGCTCTTTCTTCATGGCGGCTGGACCCACATCATCGGCAACATGCTGTTCCTCTGGGCGTTCGGACGCAGTCTGGAGGACGCCATGGGCCACTGGAAGTTTTTGGGATTCTACCTGCTTTGCGGAGTGATCGCGGGAATAGCCCAAATCTACTTCAATACGGATCCACGCATTCCCACCGTGGGCGCGAGCGGCGCGATTGCCGGCGTGATGGGGGGCTATCTCATCAAGTTTCCCAAGGCCTGGATCCACACCCTGATCTTCATTTTTCTATTCATCACGACCGTGGAAATCCCCGCGTGGTTCTTTACGATTTTCTGGTTCGTCACGCAGTTGTTCAATGGCGTTGGTTCTATCGCCACCACCCAGGTGTCAAGCGGCGGGACAGCCTGGTTCGCGCATATCGGAGGGTTCATTTCAGGCATGATTCTGGTGACGATTATGGGCACGCGCAATCGCTATGTCCGCCGCTACGTGAAGGAGCGCTGGTAATTGATGCTGGACGTACTTGCAATCGCCGCCCATCCGGATGATGTGGAGCAAACCTGCGGCGGCACGATGCTGCGCATGGCCGAAGCTGGTTATTCCACCGGCATTATCGACCTGACTGCGGGTGATATGGGCACTCGTGGGTCGCCTGAAATTCGCGTGGAAGAATCGCAGGCGGCTGCGGCCGTGCTTCGCGTCTCTCACCGTGAGAATCTCCATTTCCCCGACGCGCGCCTCGAAAACAGCATGGCGGGACGCATGACGATTGCGCATCGCATTCGTGAACTGCGTCCGAAGACCGTGATCCTGCCATATTGGACAGGCCGCCACCCCGATCACTATCGCGCGTCGGAGATGAGCTACGAAGCCTGCTTTCTCGCCGGGTTGAAGAAGATCGATCAGTACACCGAACCCCACAGGCCGCACAAAATCATCTATTCCTCGGTCTACGCGAACGTCACGCCTTCGTTTGTGGTGGACATTTCGCGTTATTTCGAGAAACGCATGGAATCGCTTTTCGCTTATCGCTCGCAATATGGCGCCGTGGAGGAAGGGGAGACTCTGTTCCCGAACGAGACCGAAATCCGCGAGCGCCTGGCGTCTATCGCGCGCTTCTACGGCAATCTGATCGGCGTGAAGTACGGAGAACCTTTCGTCGTGAAGGAAGCGATGCAGATTGACGACGTAGTCGCTTTCCCGGTCCGCAGCATCTGAAATCTGGCGTAATCGCCCTCACATTTCGGGTATTTCCAATAACAAAAGAAGGAAATATCTGTGCTATAAAAATGAATCAGGGATGATTACGGCCGTCATTATCGCCGCCGGGGTCGTTCTGGCGCTGGCGGAATTCGTTACATGGTGGCGCACCCACAGCCGCACCTTCGATCTGCATCAATCGGAATCGTGGCTGGAAGATTTTTCATCGGCGGCGTATCGTCCGATGATCCGTCTTGCGGAACCGGATGATGCCGGATTTCTCGCCGCCCATAGCGGTCCCGAGGAAGCTGCCCGCTACCGCCGATGGCAGCGGCGAGCGCTTCGGACTTATCTCCGCCGTCTTTCGCTGGATTTTCAACGCCTTCATACTCTAGCGGCGGCGGCGCCGTGGCGGCTTCTGAAATTCCTGATCGAGGTACGGAGCGTCGAGGTCCGTTTACTCCTGAATAGCGCACTGCCCCGCGCCGTCGACCTCAGGCCTCTGCTCGCCACTATGGACGATCTCGCCGCCGAGGCTCGCACGCGCCACCAAAATCAAATCTGACCGGTTTGGTTTCCGGCGGGTAGGGTGAAGTAGAACGTTGAGCCCTTGCCAGGTTCGGATTCCACCCAGATTTTTCCGTGGTGCCGTTCGACGATTCGCAGGCAGAGCGCAAGGCCGATGCCGGTGCCCGGATATTCGTTCTGAGCGTGGAGGCGTTTGAATAAGCCGAAGATGCGGTCGCGGTAACGGGGTTCGATACCAATGCCGTTGTCGGCAACCGCAAAGCGCCAGTCGCCATTTTGCCGCGATGCCGATACTTTGATTACAGGCGGGATTCCGGGACGGTGATATTTGATCGCATTGCCGATCAGATTCTGGAAGAGCTGCTGGAGTTGCGCCGCGTGGGCCGGAACCGCGGGCAAAGGATCGTTCTCGACTAACGCATTCGTTTCGAGGATGGCGCCGCTCAGGTTCGCGAGCGCAGCCCGGAGAACGCCGCCCGATTCGACCGGACGCGGGGGTGACCCCACTGTGTTCGTCTGCGTGTAGGCGAGCAAATCACGGACCAGGCCTTCCATGCGGGTTGCGCTGTCGGTGACGTTCCGCAGAAAGTCGTGCGCCTCGCCCTCGAGTTCTGTTCCGTGACGGCGAGAGAGCAGTTCGCTGAAGATCTTGACGTTGCGAAGCGGCTCCTGAAGGTCATGGCTCGCCGAATAGGCGAATTGCTCGAGGTCCTGATTGGCGCGCGAAAGCTCGAGCTGCATGAGCTTGTTTTGATGGATGTCGGTTGAGGAGCCGAACCAGCGCTGAATACGCCCCTGCTCATCGCGCACCGGGATGCTGCGAATCAGGAACCAGCGGAATTCTCCGTCTTTTCCCCGTATCCGCGCCTCCAGCTCGAACGGAGTTCCGGTCTCCATGCTCTTTCTCCAGTGTTCGAGCATCCTGTCATCCGGATGGAAATGCGCTTTCACCTGAGCCGGGTTCTTCGTCGCTTCATAATCGAGGCCCGAGAACTCGGTCCAGCGCCGGTTGACGAACTCGAGCTGGCCGTTCGGATCGTTCAGCCAGATCATCTGCGGCCCGACTTCCGCGAGTTGACGGAAGTGCTCCTCGCTCTCGCGCAGGGCGGCTGCGACGCGCTCCCGCTCGATCGCGATGCCGGCCGTACGGGCGCAGAATTCCGTGACGCGAGCGTCCCAGCGCGCCCGCTGTAATTCGGCGAAGCAGACGAAGACCAGCGCCGCAATTCTTCCAGCGACCAGGACCGGAGCGGCGTGACACCCCCGGATATTCAGGTCGCGGCAGGCGGCGCGGAATGCGTCCGGCCAGCCCGGCGCCGACTCTATGTCGTCACAGAATAGGGTGCATCCTCTGGCCAGCGGGAGATCGTTCGTGGACGTCCCCCGTAGCGCGTCGAAAGAGTGCGCGACGTGAGCTCCGAAAGCGCCCTCGATCGCTCCCTCCGATGAAACGGGGAGAACCACGGCGCGGGCGCCGGGACGGAGGCGGTCAACCGCGTCGGTAAGGGCAACCAGGCAATCCGCCATTGGTTTTCCCGAGGCGATCATTTCGAGAATGCGGGTCTGCTCGTGTTCGAGCCGCTCGGTGCGCTTGCGCTCTCCAATATCGCGCGCGATTTTGGAAGCGCCGGTGATGCGGCCGCTCGCGTCGCGGATAGGAGAGATGGTGAGCGAGACGTCAATCAGCCGTCCATCGTTGCGGCGGCGCAGTGTTTCGAAGTGATCGACTTTCTCGCCATGCGCGAGGCGAGAGAGAATGTTCGTTTCCTCATCGCGGCGATCGTCCGGGATAACCAGGTCAATGATTCTCTTGCCGACCGCATCCTCCGCGCTGTAGCCGAACAGACGTTCGGCTCCCTTGTTCCAGCTGGTGATGACGCCCTCCAGATCCTTACTGACAATCGCGTCATCGGACGTGTCAACAATGGAGGCAAGCAGAAGGGAGGCGGTCGCCTGCCGCATCCGCTCCGTGATATCGAGCGATATTCCGACGAACCGGTAAGGGCGTCCGCTGCGGCTACGAACGAAGACGCCAAACTCGGAGATCACTCTGACTTCGCCGGTATCGGCGCGAACGATGCGGTGCTCCGAGGTATAACGATCGCCGTCTGTGCGGGCGCGTTCCGTCTCCGCTTTCACTCTGTCGAGGTCTTCCGGATAGACGCGATCGCGCCACATTTCCGGCGTAACCGGCGCGTCCGAGTCCGGGGGGTAGCCCAGAAGCTCAAAGTGGCGGCGCGACCACGTAGCCTTGCCGGTATCGAGGTCGATATCCCAGGTGCCAAGTCCCGCGCCCTCAATGGCCAGAGTAAGGCGCTCTTCGCTGGTGCGGAGAATCTCCTCGGTTTTACGCCGCCGCGCGATCTCCTGTTCGGATTTCTGGAAAAGGCGCGCATTGTCGATAGCAATAGCGGCATGAGCCGCGATGCCCACGGCGAGGCGTTCGTCGGCTTCCGTGAAAATGGCAGGTTCCGGATGGCCGAAGAACAGCCCGCCGAGCACTTCGCCCGAGCGCGATTTCACCGGTACCGCCAGATAGCTGCAAACAGGGAGGTGCCCCTTTGGCATGCCATGATGCGGGGCCATTTTGCCGTAGTCTGGATCTTTGCGGATATCGTCGCTGCGGCGCGGCCCGGCGCCCATGAAAGTGGGACCAAACACGGCCGTGTTGCGGGGCATCATGCCGAATTTCTCGAAGTCGGCGCGGGAAGCTCCGGAGAGCGTATAGAGCATGTACGATTCGCCCCGGTCATCAAGGACGTTGTAGAAAAATGCCCCGAATTGGGCGTGAGTGAGACGGGTAGCGATATCGGTGACGGTCTGGACGAGTTTCTGGAGATCGAGTTCCGCGGTCAGAGCGCGGGCGACATCGTTGAGCGCCTGGGCTTCGGCGTGCGCGATGCGCTCCCGCTCCGCGAGCGTGTCCCGCGTGGCTTCCGCCTGCCTTCGTACGGTGATGTCTTCGAAGAAGACGGAGACGCCCCCATCGGCTGCGGGGTAAGCTTTCACATGGAACCAGCGGTCCCAGCGTTCGTAGTAATCTTCGAACTCCACCACTACCCGGTCATTCATAACGCGGGTGAACTCGCGTAAGGCGACGGTTCCGGCGGCGTCCGGAAACAAATCGTGGAAGTGGCGCCCGAGCATCTCGTCTTTGCGGAAATGCATCAGCCGCTCGCCTTCGGTGTTGACCCAGGCGAAATGCCAGTCGCGATCCAGCGCGAAGAAGCCGTCTGTAATGCTTTCGAGAAGGCGCGCGGATTGTTCGTTGGCTTCCTGACGGGCGCGCGCCAGACGCAGATGGGACCCGACGCGCGAGAGGAGTTCGCGCGCGCTGAAGGGCTTGACCAGATAATCGTCGGCGCCGGCCTGCATGCCTTCGTTGCGGGCTTCCTCACCCGCGCGGGCGGAAAGCAGAATCACCGGAACGTTGAGCAGGGAAGAATCGGCGCGCAGCGCGCTCAGAAGACCGAAGCCATCGAGCTGCGGCATCATGATGTCGCTGAGGATGAGATTGGGGCGCGAGCGGCGCGCTTCTTCGAGCGCGGCCTGGCCATCCGCGACAGTGATCACCTCGTAGCGCGGACTGAGGATACGCGAGACATATTCGCGCATATCGGCGTTGTCATCGGCAAGGAGAATGCGCGCTTCGGGAGCGGCGGCGCGCTCCGCTTTGTGGTCCGGCGAGGCAATATCCGTTGAGATCCAGGTCAGGGCTTCGCTCGTCCACGCGCTCGCTCGTGAACCCATTGCGGAATGCTGGTGACTCGCTGCGATCTGAGACGCCGGCAGGTGCGACCGACCGTAAGGAATGCGAATCGTGAACTGCGTTCCTTTTCCGGGATGGCTCGCGACTTCGATCGCTCCTCCGTGAAGCTTCACCAGTTCCTGGGTGAGAGCGAGACCGATCCCGGTACCTTCATAAGTGCGGCCTTTGGCGCCTTCCACGCGGTGGAAGCGTTCGAAGATGCGGGGCAGTTCGGATTCCGGAATGCCCGTGCCGGTATCGGCCACAGTAAGCTCGGCGCTTTCGGGCGTGTGTCGCAGCCGAACCGTGATACTCCCCTCAAATGTGAATTTGAAAGCGTTGGAAAGAAGATTGAAAACGATCTTCTCCCACATGTCTGAGTCGACATAGACCGGCTGCGGAAGGGATTCGCAGTCGACAACCAGTTGCAGACCCGCGGCGTCTACCGCGGACCGGAAGCTGGACGCAAGACCGGTGGTGACGGCGCAGAGGTCCGTGGCGGCATAGGATGCCTGGACGCGGCCCGATTCGATGCGCGAGAAATCCAGCAGGGAATTGACGAGGCGAAGGAGGCGAAGGCTGTTGCGATGCGCGATATCGGCGCGTTCACGTTGCGCCGGAGGGAGCGCGGCGGCATCGCGCAGCATGTCCTCCAGCGGGCCCAGCATCAGTGTGAGAGGTGTGCGGAATTCATGGCTGACATTGGAGAAGAACGCGGTCTTGGCGCGATCGATTTCCGCCAGCGCATCGGCTCGGCGCTTTTCCTCTTCGGCGGCGCGGCCGTTCTGTATGGCGGTCGCAATGTTACCGGCAACGAGCCCGAGAAAAGTGCGATAATCCGCGTCCAGCGCCCGTGTGGGATTCACGCCGGCAATGAAAGCCCCAAGCGGGCTTTCTGAATTGCGCGCGATCAGGGGAAGCACGAGCGCTTCGGTCAGGGGCTGATCGGCGAGGCCGTGAGGCAGCGATTCAAACAGGCGGACGTCAACGCGGCGCGCCTTGCCTTCGGACAGAACTTCCGGTACGAACCAAATCCCGGGATCGGCGCCGGGGCCGAGGTGGATCACGCCGGGAGCAAGCGCGGTGCCGAGACGCTGAAGCGACGGCGTTTCCTGCAGGAATGCGTCCGATGCGCCGGGCGCTGAGAGATAGAGAAGCGCGAAGGGAACGTCGGCTGTATTGTGCCCTATCGTTTCCGTGGCGGCGGCGCAGGCGGCTTCCACGGTACGTTCCACGAGCGCGTTCGCCGCGAGAGCGGAGAGGGTATGCAGGCGGCGAGCGCCGATGACCTTGGCGGTGACGTCATTCGAAGGGCAGAAAAGGCCAGCGACTTTTCCGGATTCATCCCGGATTGGACTGTAAGAAAACGAATAGTACGTCTCTTCGAGAACGCCGCCGCGCCTCATGAAGAGCTGGACGTCGTCCAAAAATGTCGCCTGACCTTTCTCAAATACCTGCATCGCCAACGGCCCACAGACATCCCAGATTTCGGCCCAGACTTCGGAGGCCGGGCGGCCGAGCGCCCAGGGATGTTTTTCGAGACCAAGAACGTGGAGGTAGGCGTCGTTATAGAGGAAGGAAATTTCGGCGCCCCAGCCGATCCACATCGGATGCTGGGAATTCAGAATGATGCCAACCGCGGTCTTGAGGCTCTGAGGCCAGCCGACCGGTTTTCCGAGCGGATGGGTGGACCAGTCATAAGCGCGAATAAGTCCGCCCATTTCGCCGCCACCCGAAAGGAAGGCTGTGGCGGCGAGGTGTTCGGTTTCGGATGAGGTCACTCCGGCTGGCTCCCGGCGTAGGCGAAATTATTCGTCACAAATTTCACGCTTGCACGCACCATTCCGTGGAACCTTAGTACCATTTTTCCCGCTCCGGGAGCCTGTTCTGCATTTTAAAAATCGGCCCGGATAAGCCAAAGCTGCACTTCTTTCGGGAACATAGCAGAATCTGCTGCAGGTTCAGCGCCGAAAATCTACCGGAATGTTGCCGATAAGGTACCGGGGCTGTGGACGGGTGGGTTCCTGGGTGTTTTAAAGGGACGGAGCGGGATTTTGGTTCTGTTTAGCACTCTGGAGCCAGAGTTGCCCTTTAGTTACGTGATTTCCGTCGGAGCATTTGCGGGCTGTCTGGAAAAGCGGTTGCGTGGGCGAGCCTGTCTGGCGCTTCGATTCGTTGCCGAAGGGAATTAACCGGTGAAAGGGCTGCGTGATGGCTGTGTTCTGCCAGACGCGAGCCGCCGGTGATGGCGGGGATCCCGAATGGTGTTACGTGAACGGTCGACGCTGAGTGACGCGCGATTCCGGGAGCGTAACGGTTTCGAAGAAGAGCGCCTGAGTGGCGGCGCCTTCGAGAACTGAATCCTGCTACAAGAAACGGTTGGCTCCTGCGAGGCGGCGAACGTGGATTCGCCGACCCTCGCAGGTCCACCTGGTTCAATCCTGCGATATTCCAATCAAACCGCGCGTTCGCCCGTGATGAGCGGCTTCAGGAAGGTGAACGATTCGCGCAGGGCTTTGATTCGATCGTCCTTCGAATTCTCGTATTCCCGGTCCTCCACTTCCACGCAGACAGGGCCCTTATAGCCATTGCTCTTCAGCGCGCCGAAGAAATCGTTCCAGGGTACCTCGCCGCGGCCGGGCAGGCAGGGGGTATGGAATTCGAGCGGTACCGCGAGAATGCCGTGCTCGGCAAGCCGATCGCGATTCAGCCGGGCGTCTTTGGCGTGGACGTGGAAGATGCGGTCACGGAATTCGCGCATCGGAGGAATGCCGTCAATCTGCTGCCAGACGAAATGCGAGGGGTCGTAGTTCAGGCCGAAGTTCGGATCGGGAATGATTTCGAACATGCGGCGCCATACCGGCGGATTGATCGCCAGATTCTTGCCGCCGGGCCATTCGTCATACGTGAAAAGCATGGGGCAATTTTCGATGCCGATTTTGATTCCGTGCTGTGAAGCGAAAGCGATAACCTCCGGCCAGATCTGGGCGAAGCGATCGAGATTTTCCGGGATGGAGCGGCGAGCGTCGCGTCCTATAAATGAATTCACCACCGGGACTTTCAGCTCCACCGCAGCTTCAATGATCTTCTTCAAATGCGAAATCGCCGTCTGCGATTCGGCCTGGTCTGCGCTGAGAGGATTCGGATAGTAGCCCAGTCCGCTGATGGTGACGTTGTTCTTTCCGAGCAGATCTTCAATCCGCCGGCGCTCGCTGGCATCCAGCTTCGCGACGTCGATGTGGGAAACGCCGGCGTAGCGGCGTTCGGCCTTCCCCACCGGCCAGCACATGACTTCCACGCAGTCGTAGCCAATGTTTGAGGCAGTCGAAAGAACTTCGGCAAAATCGCAATCCGGGAGAATGGCGGTGACAAATCCGAGGCGCATCGTGTCCAGTCTATCGGACATCGTCGTATCATCGAAAAGACGTGATTCGTATCGCAAATGGACAGGGTTTTTGGGGCGATTCGCCCGATGCGCCGGTGAGCCAGGTACGCCGGGGGCCAATCGACTATCTGACGCTGGATTATCTGGCGGAAGTCACGATGTCGATCCTGCAGAAGCAGCGCGCCCGCGATCCGGCGCTGGGCTACGCGCGCGATTTTGTGGAGGTCGTGGATCGCGTACTGCCGGATCTGGTTGCGAAGAAGATTCGGCTGGTGGCCAACGCGGGCGGCCTGAACCCCGAAGCCTGCCGCCGCGCCGTGCGCGCTGTGGCGCAGAAGCAGGGCTTCGATCTGCCGATCGTTACCGTTTCAGGCGACGACATTACGAACCGGATCGACGAACTGCTCGATCGCGGCGTGGAATTTCGCAATATGGATACCGCCGAACCGCTATCCACGATTCGTGATCGGGTACGAAGCGCGAGCGTCTACTTCGGCGCATTTCCCATTGCGCAGGCTCTCGATGGCGGCGCGCAGATCGTGATCACCGGCCGATGCGCAGATGCGGCGCTGGTGCTGGGTCCGATGATTCATGAATTCCGTTGGAAGCCGGACGAGTGGGACAAACTCGCGGCGGGAATCGTGGCGGGACACGCGATCGAATGCGGCGCGCAGGGGAGCGGCGGGAACTGTCAGGACGACTGGGCGACTGTGCCGGATCTTGCCGATATCGGCTACCCGATTGTGGAAGCTGAGGCGGATGGCTCGTTCGTTGTTACGAAGCACGAAGGCACGGGCGGCCGGGTGACGGTCGCTTCGGTGACCGAACAACTGGTGTATGAAATCGGTGATCCGCGCGCGTATCTGACGCCGGACTGTGGTGCGGACTTCACCTCATTTCATCTGGCGCAGGAGGCGGCGAACCGCGTTCGCTGCACGGGTGTGAAAGGTTTGCCTGCAACGCCGTTCTATAAAGTGTCGATCAGCTTCGCGTCCGGCTTTCGAGCTATTGGCTCCGTCGCGTACGCCTGGCCGGATGCGTACGCGAAGGCGAAGGTGGGCGCGCGCATTCTCCGGGAACGTCTGGACCGCATGGGGCTGGAATTCGATGCGGTTCACAGTGAGTTACTCGGCGTGAATGCGTGCCATGGCATTGCGGCCGCTGAACCCTCACCTGAGCTCGCGGCGCAATTGCCGGAAGTCGTGATGCGATTCGGAGTGCGCTCGAAAAATCGAACTGCGGTCGACCGGTTTACTAAAGAAATCGCCCCGCTGGTACTCAGCGGCCCTCCATCCGTGACAGGATTGGGCGCGGGGCGTCCTAAGGTAGAAGAAGTCATGGCTTACTGGCCTGCGCTGATCGCGAAGAGCGAAGTTTCGCCGGTGGTGTCTATATGAAGATCCGGCTGGTGGATATTGCGCACTCGCGATCGGGAGACAAAGGCAACACGAGTAACATCGGCCTCATTGCTCGCTCGCCGGAACACTACAAGACCCTTGTGGAGCATGTAACCGCCGACCGCGTGAAGCAGCATTTTGCCGGCGTCTGCAAGGGGCGTGTAGAGCGTTTCGAACTGCCGAATCTGCATGCGCTCAATTTCCTGCTCTATGAAGCGCTGGATGGCGGCGGCACGCTCTCGCTTCGCGCCGATCCGCAAGGTAAAACGCTGGGGACCGCGCTTCTTCGTATGGAAATTGAGGTCCCTGAGTGAAGGCGCTGCGAGGCTGCGGCGCCGCTCTTCTGTTCTGGCTCCTGGCATCGTTTCCGGCATCCACTCAGCAAAAAGACAAGTGGATCCGGCTGACTTCGGAACATTTTGAGATGTACTCCGCCGCCGATCAGAAGAAATCAGCTGAGACGCTCGAGTACTTCGAGCGCGTTCACGATTTTTTTCTTGCCGCTTCGCCGGTACGGCCGCCAGCCAACTTTCCGGTGCGCATCGTTGCGTTCCGGGATCTGGACGAGATGCATATGTACGCGCCGAATCCATCTGTAGCGGCGTATTTCGCGCCGGGCCCGGTGCGTGACACGATCGTCATCGCAAATCCGTCGCCGGATAATTATCCGACCGCCGTTCACGAATACATGCATCTGGTCATCCGCCACAGCGGCCTGCGCGCTCCGCTCTGGCTGAATGAAGGCTGGGCGGATGTTTACTCCACGCTGAAGCCGGTGAGCGACGGCGTGGCGGTAGGTGATCTGATTACGCGCTACATGCCGTTTCTTAATGCCGCGCAGTGGTTCACCCTCGAACAACTGCAACTGGTGACAAACCAGTCGCGCGAATACAACGAGTCGTCGCGAACCGGTATGTTCTATGCCGAGAGCTGGGCTCTGACTCACATGCTCTTCCTCTCACCCGATTACAAAGCGGGTTTCCCGCGATTCATTGCCGCAATCAACCGGAACGTCGTGCTGCCGGACGCTCTGAAACTGGCGTTCGATAAGACGCCGAACCAGGTTCTGCTCGATCTGCAGGGCTATCTGGCGCGGAAGAAGCTTTACGGGACGGTTTTTCTGGTCCCGATGAAGAAGGATGCGGCTGCGCCGGGGGTGGATACGCCCGGTCAATACGATATCGATCTGATGCAGGCGGACGTGCAGTTCGCGTCGCATCATCTTGCGGCCGCGGCGCAATCGTACGCGCAACTGAAGGAAGAAGATCCGAAGCGTCCGGAGGCGTATGCGGGCGCGGGTTATATGGCGATCCTGGCCGGAGACAAGGCCGGAGCGCGCGCCGAATTCAGAAAGGCATACGACCTCGGCACGGCCGACGCGCAGCTCTGCATGCAGCTGGCGACGCTCGATCGCGAGGCAAAGGCAACACTTTCGACGGTGATGGAGGAACTGAACCGCGCCGTCACGCTGCGCCCGGATTTCAGCGAGGCCATCTTCCAGCTCGCGATGCTGAAGATGGACGTGCGCGATTTCGAGCAGGCGCTCTACTATCTGGGCCGCGTGGGACTCATGCCGCCGGAGCGGATGGCGATTTACCGCTCGGCGCGCGCGTATGCAAATCTGCAGAGGGGGAATGTGCCGGAGGCTCGCGAGGATGCCGAAGCCGCGGAGCGCGCGGCGAAGACAGCCCCGGAGCATGAGGCCGCCCAGCGGCTTCTGAAACTGATTGAAGCTCGCGCGAAGGGTCCGGCGGCCGCTCGTCCGGCGGAGCAGCTGATTCAGAAGGAAGGGACGGCGGTCGGGCTTCGCTGCCCGGCTCCCGGATCGACGGATATGTCGAAGATGGGGATCGTGGTGGACGGCAAACAGACGTTGTTCGATTTGCCGGACGCGGCGGCGGTCGAAATTACCAGGTTGCCCGGCTCGAAAGCGGAATTGCGCTGCGGGGCGCTGGCTCCGTTTCATCTGCGGGTGGAGTACACGCCTGAGGGCGTTGTGAATCAGCAGTCAGCGGGGATTATCCGGCGTTTGGAATTCTGATGTTCAGCAACTCAGCTACTCGTCTTCCCGAATCAGCGCGCGGCGGCCTTCGAGCGTCACTCTGTCATCCACCAGTAACTGGATCGCTTTCGAATAGATGACGTGCTCCTGCGCCAGAACTCGCGCGGAGAGCGATTCGACCGTGTCCGTATCGAGCACGGGAACGGCGGACTGAATCAGAATGGGGCCGGAATCGAGGAATTCATCGACAACGTGAACGGTGCAGCCAGTGATCTTCACGCCATGCTCGAGCGCCTGCCGCTGCGCGTCGAGTCCGGGGAACGATGGGAGCAGGGAAGGGTGGATATTCAGGACGCGGTTGGGAAACGCCTGGATGAATGACGAACTGAGCAGCCGCATGAAGCCCGCGAGGCAAACGAGCTCCACTTCGTGGGTGCGCAGTTCATCGATTACCAGCTTGTCATAAGTTTCGCGCTCCATTCCGCGCGATTCAATTACGCGCATGGGAATGCCGCGATCGCGGGCGATCTCAAGTCCGCCGGCATCCGCGCGATTGCTGATGACGATAGCTATTTCGGCTTCGAGCTTGCGCCGCGCGATGCTGTTCGCGATTGCTTCGAAGTTCGAGCCCCGTCCTGAGATAAGGATTCCGAGCCGCACGGTTAGCGATACTCCACGCGGCCTTTGCCGCGCCGCTGAGCGCCCACTTCACCTATGACCCAGCCCTTATCTCCGCCGCGCGCCAGCTTGCGTAGCGCGGCATCGGCCTTTTTGGCGGGAACGGCAAAAATCATTCCTACTCCCAGGTTGAAGGTGCGGCGCCAGTCTTCTTCCGGAACTGAGCCGAGACGGCGCAGCATTTCGAAGATCGGCGGTACCTGCCAGGAGCCGGTATCGATAAATGCGGCGAGGCCTTTTGGCAGGACCCGCGGAAGGTTATCAGTCACGCCACCGCCTGTAATATGGGCGGCTGCCGAGAGAGAATTCGATTTCACCAGCGACTGCAGAGGCTTCAGATAACTGCGGTGTACCTGGAGCAGAATGTCCGCAAGTGTGGAAGCCAGTTCCGGTATGTAAGTCTCCGGCTGATGTCCGGCCACGTCAAACAGGAGCTTACGGGCGAGGGAGTAACCGTTCGTATGCAGGCCGGTTGACGCGAGAGCGATTAGTGCATCGCCCTTACGGACTTTGGCGCCAGTGAGAATCGCGGATTTCTCCACGACGCCGACAATCGAGCCGGCAAGATCGTATTCGCCCCCCTGATACATGCCCGGCATCTCCGCGGTTTCGCCGCCAATGAGAGCGCATCCGTTCGCCGAGCATCCGCGGGCGATTCCCGAAATCACCTGCGCGGCGACGCCAGCCTCGAGCTTACCGACAGCCAGGTAATCGAGAAAGAACAGCGGCAGCGCGCCCTGCACCGCAATATCGTTGACGCAGTGATTAACCAGGTCCTCGCCTACCGTATCGTGGCGGCCTGTGGCAAACGCGATCTTCAGCTTGGTACCGACGCCGTCCACGGAACTTACCAGCACTGGCTGACGCATTTTCGGCAGCGCGAAGCAGCCGCCGAACGAACCAATGTCGGTCAGGACGCCTTTGGTGAATGTCGCTTTCGCCATCCTGCGTATGGAAGCAACTGCGCGATCGGCTTCGTCAATATCGACGCCCGCGTCGCGATAGGAAACTGGTCTGGGCATGAGAGAGAAACCTCAGTATAGCGGGATCAGGAAGGCGGAGATTCCACGAGGAATGTAACCGGTCCGTCGTTGATGAGTTCTACTTCCATGTGCGCCTGAAATAAGCCGGTCTGCGTCTCAAGACCACTCTCGGAAATTTTTCGTGTGAAGTACTCATAGAGTTCACGCGCTCGCTCTGGCGGAGCAGCGGCGTCAAAGCCGGGGCGGCGGCCCTTGCGCGTGTCTCCGTAGAGAGTAAATTGAGAAACCACCAGGAACGCCGCGCCGTCATCGAGGGCGTTGCGATTCATTTTGCCGGCATCATCGGAGAAGATACGCAGATGAATGAGTTTGTCTGCGAGATAGTCGGCTTCCTTCTTGGTATCGTTCGCGGCTACTCCAAGCAGGATGAGCATGCCGGGCCCGATGCGCCGTGTATTTTTTCTCCAACACGAACTTCCGCACGGATTACCCGTTGAATAAGTGCGCGCATCTGATATAGTTACGATTAGTTATGGCACGACCAAGCAAAAATACCCAAAACACCGACATACTGCGTTACGCCCTGACCCACCTCGAGCGGGAACGCGATGAGATCTTGCAGAGGATAGCGCATATCAGTCAGCAGCTTGGCGAGCGGTCTGCGTCTCCCGCTGCTGAAGCTCCCCAGACTGGCGGAGCCGCGCCGCGCAAAAAACGCGTGTTGAGCGCTGCAGCGCGTAAGCGTATTGCGGCGGCCCAGAAGAAGCGATGGGAAGCGCACCGCAAAGCTAAAGCTCAGTAAATTTGCGTAAAGCT
>DASYCD010000364.1:0-15651 GCA_036500405.1 Bryobacteraceae bacterium | reverse complement strand
GTGACCTTGGGAACCGGACAATTCCTGCTTTTCCGCGTAGGAGATCAATCCTACGGCCTCCCCGCCGCCGCCATCCGCGAAATCGTCCACCGAGCCGCGCTGGTCTCCACCCCCAGCCAACCCCGCATCCTCGAAGGCTTTCTGAATCTCCGAGGCAAAGCCATCCCAGTGATCCCGCTGCGCCGCCTCTTCGGCCTCCCCGACGGTCCGCCAGACCTCTACACCCCGCTCATCGTCATCGACGCTTACGGCACTCAGACCGCGCTCGAGGCCGACGAAGCCGAGTCCGTCCTGGAAATTCGTGCAGAGGATATGCGCGCTTTGCCCGCCGAAGCCTCCCCCGAACACTGCGCGGAAGCCATCGCAAACACGCAAAACCGCCAAATCCTGCTCCTTTCCTGCGCCAAAATACTCTACGAGCAGGAAAAGCAATGCCTCGCCGCCCTTCAGGCCACTATGGCAACAAGATTGCACAATCTCGCCAGTCTGGCCGGATGAACCTGTCGCAAACGCTCGCCGATTCCACATATCGGGCCCTGAAGCAGTACGTCCTCGACCACACCGGCCTCGATTACTACACTCCGCGCGAGGAAGATTTCGCCGCGCGCCTGGGGCGCCGCCTCGCCGCCCTGCATTCCAAAAACTGCGCCGATTACCTGCGCCGCGTGCGTGAAGACTCCACTGAACTCGATGCCCTGGTCGGCGAGCTCACCATCGGGGAAACCTACTTCTTCCGCCAGATTGAGCACTTCGATCTGCTCCGCACCGTGATCCTGCCGGACCTTCTCCGCACCAACCGCGAAACCCGCGAGCTCCGCATCTGGAGCGCCGGCTGCGCCACGGGAGCCGAGCCCTATTCCGTCGCCATCCTCCTCGCTCAGGATTTCGCCGGCGCTCTGGAGGATTGGCGCGTCACCATTCTCGGTACCGATATCAACCCCGAATTTCTCGCCCAGGCACGCGCCGGCCGCTTTTCGCGCTGGGCTCTGCGCGACATCCCCGAAAATATCCTCGGCGCGTATTTTCTTCCCGACGGTAAACAGTGGATTCTTCTTCCCGCCATCCGGGATACCGTTTCGTTCCGCTATCACAACCTGACCGACGATCGCTCCCATCCTTCGCCGGATGGTCTTCCCTTCGACCTCATCCTCTGTCGCAACGTGATGATCTATTTTTCGGCGGATCGCATCCGGCGTCTCGGCGAACGCTTTCACGAACTCCTTCGTCCGGGCGGATGGCTGCTGCCCGGTCACGCTGAGTACGGTCTCAATTCCTTCCCGCAGTTCACGCTGCTCCGCGAAACGGCCGCAACGGTCTATCGCCGCATCCCACCCGCGGAAGCTCAGATTATTCCCGAATTCGAACCCCCGCTACCAGAGATCGGCCTCCCCCCAATCCCCTCCGTCTTCTCGCCGCCAACCGAGCCAGCCCCGCATCGAATTCCAGAAGACGCCGACGACGCCCGTCTTCTCGCGGACACCGGACACTGGGATGACGCCGCCGCCATCTGCGAACGCATTCTCGAACGCGACTCGCTCAACCCAACCGCGCACTTCACCCTCGCGCTCGTACTTGCGCATCGCGGCCTGGCCGAAGAAGCCATGAAGCAGCTCCGCCGCGCCATCTACGTCGATAGCGATTTCGCGCTCGCCTGGTATCACCTCGGCGCCATGCTGCAAAGCGCCGGCGATCTCCACGGCGCCCGCAAAGCCTTCCTCAATGTCTGCGAACTTCTGAACGATCTCCAGCCGGATACCCCGGTAGCGCACGGCGATGGCATTCAGGCCGAAGAACTGCGCGAACTGGCCCGCATGCATCATGACCTCGCGAGGGAGCGCTGATGCAGATGCTCAACCGCGACTGGAACGATATCCACGCGCGCCTCAAGCGCATCCGGGAAATCCTCGACCGCGAAGAGAAGCCTTCGCCCGAAGCCATAGCCCGCGTGTGGAATGAACGCGCGAAGCGCTACGCGGCGTCGGACGAATCGAGAGACAGCGACGTGGAGTACACAACCGGCGAGGCCGTGTTGGTCTTCCGTCTCGGCAACGACCGCTACGGCATCCCGGTATCGTCCGTGCGCGAAGTGCTGCCGCAGGCGCGCATCGCGCCGGTGCCTGGCGCCCCCGCTACCGTAGCCGGACTCATTCAGATGCGCGGCGAAATCCGGCCCGTGTATGACCTGCGCCAGCGCCTGCAAATGCCCGCCGCCGCGCCGCGCCCCGCGCAAGAGGGCGAAACCGTCATCGTTCTCAGCGCCGGCGGCAGAGAGTTCGGCATCCGCGTCGATACCGCGGAAGAAATTCGTTCGTGGCGCCCTGAGGAGCGCCAGCCCGGTCAAACCCCCTGGGTCTCGGGCATAACAGAGGACCTGGTGAGTATTCTCGATATGGAATCCGATTGGTGGGGAAGGAATACGTGATGGCAAATATTCGAATTGGTGTCCGGCTCATGCTGGGATTTGGGCTCATCGTTCTGCTGACGCTCGTGCTCGGAGGCTACGCGCTGCGCAAACAGAGCGATCTGCAGGGGCTCACGCAGGATATCGACGAGCGTGATTTCGCCACGCTCGAAAGCCTCCAGGAAATCACGCGCGGTGAAGACCAGATGCGCGCCTCGCGCGAAGCGGCGTTTCTCGCCGCGCTGCTCAGCCAGAGCCATCTCACCGCCGAATCGCCGCGCAGCCGTGAAAGCGAATGGACTCGTCTGCGCGACCGCAACGCCAAACTGCTTGCCGATCTGGAAACCACGGCGCGCACCATGCAGACAAATGCGATCACTTCCGATCGCGCCCTCGGCTGGGAGAAAATCAGCTCCGCGATGAAAGATGCCGACGATTCTCTCCGCACGATTTCACCGCTGGTCGAAGGTCAGTTCGAGCTTCTCAACGCTAACAATCTGGCGGAAGCCGCGGCGCGGCAGGCGGAAATCGAAGCCTCCTCCTCCGACTATCAGGCCAAACTAACCGTCGCTCAGCGCCTGATTCATGATCAGATCGATCTCGGCCGCCAGGAAGTACTTGCGCTCGAGACGGAAACTCGCAACTCCATCGTGGTCGTTCTGGTCGTGGCAATGCTCCTGGCCGTTCTGTTTTCCATCGTGATTCACCGTTCCATCACTTACCCGCTCCAGGAATTCATGCGGCTCGTCGAGCGTGTCGGCGAAGGCGATCTCACGCAAAAAGTCTCCGTCGCCCGCGCCGATGAAATCGGTGATCTCGGCAAGAGTCTCGATTCCATGGTGAACGGTCTCAAAGACGTCGCCGCGCAGACCCGCCTTGTCGCCGAAAGCCTGAACACCGCGACTGCGGAGATTCTGGCCTCCACCCAGCAGCAGGCCGCGGCCACCGCTGAACAGGCCGCCGCCGTGCAGCAGGCGAATGCGACCATGACTGAAATCAGTCAGTCCGGCGCGCAGATTTCCGAACGCGCCCGCCAGGTTGCCACCGCCGCCGAAGCCACGTCGAGCGCCAGCGCCAGCGGCCTCCAGTCCGTTCGCAATACAACGCAGATCATGGACAGCATTCGCGAACAGGCGGAAGCCGTGGCTACGAACGTCATCTCGCTCAGCGAAAAGACGCAGGCGATCGGCGAAATCATCACGACTGTGAATGACATCGCCGAGCAATCGCACCTTCTCGCTCTCAACGCCGCGATCCAGGCGGCCGTCGCGGGCGAGCAGGGGCGCAGTTTCTCCGTCGTCGCCAACGAAATGAAAAATCTCGCGGCGCAATCGAAGCAGGCAACCGTGCAGGTACGCGGCATCCTCGGCGATATCCAGAAAGGCATCACCAGTTCCGTGATGCTGACCGAAGAAGCAGTGAAGCGCGCCGATTCCGGCCGCCAGCAGGCGAACGTAGCCGATCAGACCATTCGCAAGCTCACCGACAGCGTGGAAGAGAGCGTGCGCGCGTTCCAGCAGATTGTGGGCGGCAGCAGCCAGCAGCAGATCGGCTTTGAGCAGGTGACGCACGCATTCCGCAACATCAGCGTCGCCACCCAGCAAACCGCCACCAGCACCAGACAATCCGAAAAGGCAGCGTCGAACCTGAGCTCGCTGGCTCAGGAACTGCGCAGCGCCGTCGCGAGATACCGCGTTTGAGTCCTCCCGACCCAAAGCTTCTGGAGATTTTTTCCGCCGAGCAGGCCGAGCACCCGCAGCGCATGCGTGCGAGCATGCCAGGCATCGCTTCGGCGGAGACCGCCGCGTCCGCTTATGAAGACCTCCTGCGGCGCGCCCACACACTCAAGGGCGCGGCGCGCGCTGTTGGCATCGAGACTTCGGAAACTTTGGTGCATGCGCTCGAAACGGCGCTTTCCACTCTGCGTTCGGGCGCAGTAGAACCATCGCAGGACATCATCCATCTTCTGCAACTCGCGCTCGACGTGATGGAAGACATTCCAGCCGCGCTCCGCACGGGGCGTCCCCTGCCGCGCATCGAAGAACTGTTGCAGGGCATCGGTCGCATTTCCGGAAAGACATATATCACCGCCGCTCGGCCCCAGCCTTCGGCTCCATCGCCTGCCCCATCCCCCGAGCCGCAAAGCGAATTCGTTCGCATCAATGCCCACTATCTCGACGAGCTCATGGGCGCTTCCGCGGAGCTCGTTGCCGCTGCCGGCATGGCGGAAGCCGCGGGAACAGGAGTGGAGCGCGCCGAACAGGCAGTGCGCGAGTGGCGCCGCCTGCGCGATGAAGCGTCGACTTACATTCGCAACCGCCGCCGCAACCCCGAATTCGCGCCCACGTTCGAATGCATTCAGAACGCCGAGCGCCAGCTTGACTTACTCGCCGCGGAGATCCGCGCCGAAGCCGCTGTGCGCCACCAGCGCGAGTGGGATCTGCGCCGCCTGACCGATCAGCTCGAAGAAAGCGCCCTGCGCGTCCGCATGGTGACCGCGGAAACCGTCTTCGGCAACTTCGGTCCCATGCTCCGCAACCTCGCCGCCGATATCGGCCGTACCGTCGACTTCCGCGCCACAGGCCTCGAAATCCTCGTCGATCGCGTGGTTCTGCAATCCCTGAAAGATCCTGTGATGCACCTGCTGCGGAACGCGCTCTCGCATGGCATCGAGCCAGAAAGCGAACGCATCGCCGCCGGTAAACCGCCTGCCGGAATCATCCGCCTCACTCTCCGGGCCAGTGGCGAACGCCTGCGCATCATCGTCGAAGACGATGGCCGCGGCCTCGACTACGCAGCCGTCGCGGAAGAAGCCGCCCGCCAGGGCATCGCGCGCGAAAATAACGAGACGCTCGCGGACCTCGTCTTCCGCCCTGGCTTCTCCACATCGAGAGACGTCACCACGCTCGCCGGCCGCGGCCTCGGCCTCTCCATCGTTCGCGAAGAAGTGAACCGCCTGCAGGGCGACATCCAGATGCAGTCCGAACCCGGTAAAGGACTGCGTATCCGGATCTCGGTTCCGCTTTCTCTTTCCGGCCAGCAGGTCCTTCTCGTCTCCGAAGCAGGCTACACATTCGGCATTCTCACCACGTGGATCGAACGGCTGGAGCGCGTGGAGCGTTCCGAAATCCGCACAGCCGAAGGTCTGCCCGTCGTCACGATCGATTCCCAGCCTGTCCGTCTCGTCCGCCTTGCCGACCTCCTCTCGCTGCCTCCCGCCCCGCGACAGGAAGACACCGAAGAAGACACGGGACCCGTTCGCATCGCTGTCATCGCCGTGGGAGAAGCGCGCGCCGCCATTGCAGTCGATGCCCTCCTCGATGTGCGCGACGCCGTCCTCAAACCGACGCGTCTCGAAGCCGCCGAAGCAGGCCTGAGCGCAGGCGCGATCCCCATGCCAAATGGCACCGTCGCCGTCGTCCTGAACGCGCCCGAGCTCGCGCAGCGTTTTCGCCGCGCCGGCGCCGCCAGCGCCCGCGCCTTCGAGCCGCCGAAAGCACAGCCGCGTCGCAACCGCGTTCTCGTCGTCGACGATTCCATCACCACCCGCTCGCTCGAAAAGAGCGTACTCGAAGCTCATGGCTTTGACGTCGTATTGGCCGTGGATGGCATGGACGGCCTGGCGAAACTTCGCGAAAATGCAGTAGACGCCGTAATTACAGATCTCATGATGCCCCGAATGGACGGATTTCAGCTTCTTGAAAATATCCGTAAAGACCCCCGGCTGGAGAAGACCCCAGTCATCGTCGTCAGCTCCATGGAAAGCCGCGAAGACCAGGAGCGCGGCCTCGCACTCGGCGCCAATGCCTTCATCGTCAAACGGAAATTCGATCAGCGCGAGCTCATCCGCGCGGTTCGGCGGATTCTGTGACCCCCACCATGAACAAACCCATCCGCGTACTCATCGTGGAAGATTCGGCCGTGGTGCGCGCGCACCTCACCCGCATCATCAGCGCCGATCCACGCCTCCAGGTGGCGGGCGTTGCCGAAAGCGGCGAGGACGCCATCGGCATGGTGGAACGCATCGCGCCGGACGTCATCTCGATGGACATCCAGCTGCCCGGCATGGAAGGTTTCGAAGCCGCCCGCCGCATCATGGCGCTCCGCCCCACCCCAATCGTGGTCGTTTCCGGGCTCGACGTAAGCGAAGTCGGACTCACCATGAAAGCCCTGCGCGCCGGCGCGCTCGCCGTGGTGGAGAAACCCGTCGCCGCGGGACACAGCGAATACGAAGCCATGGCCGCGCGCCTTTGCACGCAGCTCGTCATCATGAGCGAGGTGAAGGTGATCCGCCGCCGCGAAACCGCCGAACGCGGGTCCCGCCCGTTGCCGCGCCTTCCCCTTATCGATTCGCCCGTGCGCCTGGTTGCCATCGGCGCATCCACCGGAGGACCCAACGCGCTGCTCCAGCTCCTCACCGGTCTCGGCGAAAAGTTTCCGTTACCCATCGCAGTCGTGCAGCACATGAATCCGGGTTTCATGGAAGGTTTCGCCGAATGGCTGAGCAGCGTCAGCCCCTTCTCGGCGGTTGTCGTCAACTCGCCGATGGCCCTCGCGCCCGCCACGGTCTACATCGCGCCCAGCAGCCGTCATCTCGTGGTCGATAACGCAACCGCGACGCCGAACGACAGCCCCATCGTCGGTGGCCATCGCCCGTCCGCCAACGTGCTGTTTTCGTCGGCCGCGCGAACTTTCGGCTCGTCCGCCATCGGCGTGATTCTCACCGGTATGGGCGAAGATGGCGCCGACGGTCTCGGCGATCTGCGCGGTTCCCGCGCGTGGACCATCGCCGAAGATGAAACCACCGCCGTTGTTTACGGAATGCCTGCGGCCGCTCTCCGCCGTGGCGCCGTCACCGAATCGCTCCCCCTCCCCAAAATCGCCGGGCGCCTGCTCGATCTCATCGCCTCGCGGAAAGGCGCCTGATGCCGAAACATCGCACCGCTCTGCTGATCGAAGACTCCCCCACCCAGGCCGAACGCCTGCGGCGGCACCTCTCTCTCGCCAATCTCGAGGTCACGCACGTCCTAAGCGCCGAAGCCGGGCTCGATCTCCTCACCAGCCTGCAGCCGGATCTCATCGTGGTCGATCACCACCTTCCCGGCAAAAACGGCAACGACTTCTGCCGCGACGTCAAATCCAACGTCAACACCCGCGCCATTCCCGTCCTGATGCTGACCGTGGATGAGAGCGACACCGCCCAGATGCGCGGTCTCGAAAGCGGCGCCGACGATTACGTCGCCAAGTCCGCCGATCCCGACATCCTCCGCGCCCGCATCCGCGCGCTTCTCCGCGACTCGTCCGAATCGTCCGCCATCGTCCAGAACGAAACTTCCTTCCGCCAGGCCCGCATCCTCGCGATCGACGACAGCCCGGCCTATCTCTATTTCATCGAGCGCGAGTTGCGCCGCGATAACTATGTCGTCGAAACCGCGCTCGGCGCCGAAGAAGGCATGAAGAAGCTCGCCAGCGAACCGTACGATTGCGTGCTGGTCGATTTCGAAATGCCCGGCAGCAACGGCCCCGACGTGTGCCGCCACATTCGCGGCTTCGGCGACGCCTCGAATCCCCAGGTCGTCCTCATCATGCTCAGCAGTCATGAAGACAAAGAGCACATGCAGATGGGCTTCGATGCCGGAGCCGACGATTACATCTCGAAATCCGCCGATACCGCGGTGATCCGCGCGCGCGTCGGCGCGCTCCTGCGCCGGAAGTCGTTGGTGGAGCAGAATCGGCGCATTCTCGATGAGCTGCGTGAAGGCGAATTGAAGACCGTACGCGCCCAGATGCTCGAAGAAGCCAATCGGGGACTTCAGGAATTCGCCTACTCCATGGCGCACGACCTCCAGGAGCCGCTCCGCATGATGGGCATATCGAGCCAGATGCTGCAACGCGGCTACGGCGGCGAGATGAGCCCCAAAGCGCAGGAATTCCTGGGTACGATTGTGAGCGGCGTGGCTCGCATGGATACTTTTATCCGCGATCTGCTGAGCTACGTGCGCGCGGTGAGTTCAGACGAGGAAGTTCCGCGCGTCGCCGCTGACCTGAACGCCATCGCGGCCCGTGTCCTCGAAAATCTCGACGCCGCGCGTCTCGAAAGCGGCAGCGAAATCATCGTGCACCCGCTGCCGACCCTCGTGGTGGAGGAAACCCGTATCCAGCAGCTTCTCCAGAATCTGATCGGCAACGCCATTCGCTACCGGCGCGAAGACATCCCCTGCCGCATCGAAATCTCCGCGCAACAAATCAATGGGGAGTGGCTGTTCTCCGTCGCCGATAACGGACTCGGCATCGACCCGAAAGACGCCGAACGAATCTTCCAGCCATTTAAACGTCTGGAGCGCGGCAAGACGCCGGGCACGGGACTTGGTCTCGCCATCTGCCGGCGAATAGTCGAACAACACGGCGGCCGCATCTGGGTGGATTCCGAACGCGGCAAAGGAGCCACCTTCCGCTTCACCCTTCCCGCAACGCCGCAGGTTTAGAGCTTATCCGGAAACCCCTCACGCGAGAGCACCAGCTTCCCCTTCCGGTCCACTCGATAAAAACCATCCTCGGAGTGCCCCGAAATGTGGGTCGCGTCCTGATCGCCCTTATCCACGCTCTTCCACTTCTTCTCGATCACCGTCGCATAAGCATTCAGAAATGCGGCCGCCGAACTTTCGTCCGCCCACTCAGTCGCGAATACCAATGATGTGCGGCGGTCTTTGCTATCCTTCGACGCGATGCGTGAGACGTCCACCCGATAGTGCCCCCCAGTCATCTCCGGCGCAAGCCCGCGGCCAATCGCCGCGGTCGTATATTGGCGCAGCAACACCTCCACATCCTCCTCGCCGAAAACGCCCTCCACCGCCGGCTTCATATCGCTGGCCGGCTTCGGCAGATCAGGCACAGCAGGCTTCGTCCCCGCGAAATATCGATCCGGATGCAGCACCTGCGAAGTCGACAGCGGCGGCTTCGTAAACACGCGGTCGAACGCCGACTGACCGTCGTGCACGACCACCGCCTGCTGGAACACTTCACCCTCCACGTACGGAAAGAGCATCGTTGCCCGCAGATAGAGCGGGGCCTTACTGAATACAGGAAACCGGGGATCGTCCGCATCCGGCTCCTGCTGGAAATACTGGCTCGCGACGGCAGGGTCGGTCAATGTTCTCCCAGCCTGGCGCGCCGAGTATTCCACCGTCAGCCACGAAGCCTGGCCCTCCACCACGGTCTGGCGAGCCAGCGACTCTTCCGCATCTTCCGGGTCTTTATTCAGATATTTCTCGATATTGAAATTCTGATCCGCCAGCGCATGCGCAAGCTCGTGCACCAGCGCTTCCTCGCGCATGCTCGAAGCAGCCCAGTCGGAAATGAACAGCTTTTTCTGATGGAAATCGTAGAACGCGGCCGCCTGTTCGGTGAGCAGGTCGATCGTCGTCTGCCGCAGATCGAACTCGGCAGGCACGAACCCCAGCTTTTTCAGACTCAGCTCTTCCGCATAGATATCTTTCGGCCGCACCGAGTGGCGGATCTGATTTTTGACATACGCATTCACCTGCTCGCGCGTGATGAGCTGGAACGGCAGATGCCGCCGGACCCGAAATCCCGTAATCGCGGAAAGCTGACGCAGGATCGAATCGATCTCCGCCGCATCCGGCAGCTTCCCGGCAGCCGAATCCGCGCCGGATTCCTGCCAGGCGCCGGCCGGCAGCGATATCAGGAAAAGCGTAACCAGCAACCAACCGCGAATCCGACCCATATCCACATGTTAAAGGGATCTCTCCTTCGCGCTACAATTGAAGCTGATTCATTTCCAGAAAGAGAGCAGATTTTCACTTGGCCGACAAACAGATTTATACGTCCGAGAATTTAGGCAGCGGAACCTTCGTCATCAGCAAGCCCAAGCGCAAGAAGGCGAAGCAGCGCCAGTCGCACCTGAAGAACGTGCGCCGCGGCAGCCGTAAGTAACCCGCCCGTTTCTTTCACTTTTCAGTAAAAAGCCATTTGCCGCGACGAGCCGCTGTGGATGAATTTCCGCGTCTATGCGATTCTAATCAGACAGAGGAGAAATAATGAAATTCATCCGAACGTTCTCGATCGCCGTCCCGCTGGCGATCGCCCTGATGGCCCCCAGCCTCCGCGCCGCCGATATGCCCACCGAGGGCAGCACCGCTCCGGACTTCACTCTGAGCTCGCAGGAAGGCAAGCAGGTCAACCTGAAGGATTTTCGCGGCCAGTGGGTCGTGCTGTATTTCTATCCGAAAGACATGACGCCCGGCTGCACCATTGAGGCGCATAATTTCCAGGCCGATCAGGATAAGTACAACGCGAAGCACGCCGCCATCGTGGGCGTGAGCGTTGACAGCGTCGATTCGCACGTGCAGTTCTGCACGAAGGAAAACCTGACGTTCAAGCTGCTGGCGGACCCCACCCATCAGGTGACCGAGAAGTACGGCTCTTTTGGCGGCGTGGTAGCGGCCCGCAACACTTTCCTCATCGATCCGCAGGGCGTGATCCGGAAGGTCTACACCAAGGTGCAGCCGAATCCGCACAGCGCGCAGGTCCTGGCGGAGCTCGATACTCTCGAACAGAAGTAGTCCGCGGAAGTAGATCCGGAAGTGAGATCCTGAAGAAGGCGGGCGGTGCGCCACGCACTGGTCGCCTTTTTTCAGACCGGTTGATCGCACCTTGACGAATCGAGAACACGAATTCGGCGAAATCGCGCTTCCCCAGGCGCCCGGTCTCCTGCGTTTTGCCCGGCGGCTCACCGCCGACCCGGCGGCGGCGGAAGATCTGGTGCAGGAAACGCTGATGCGCGCCTGGCGAAGCTTCGATCAGTTCCACGGCGGCACCAATGTTCGCGCCTGGCTGTTTCGAATTTTACTGAATACATTCTATGGACAGGGGCGAAAAGGCAGGCTGACGCTTGTGCCTCTGGACGAAAGCGACAAAGCCGAAGGCGATAAGATACCGGCGGCGAGCAGCGAAGCTGTCTTTGACGTCGCTGGTGCTCTGGCGAAACTGCCGGTGGAGCAGCGCACCGTGTTGATGCTGGGGGCGGTAGAGGGATTTACCTGCCGCGAAATGTCGGAAATGCTGCGGATTCCAATGGGGACCGTGATGTCGCGCCTGAGCCGCGCGCGTCAGGCCATGCGATCCCATCTTGAGCCCGCCGCGAAGACGAGCGACGGAAGTCAACGGGCATACAGCCACAAGGGAAGTTCATGAACTGCGGAGATATCGAAGAATTCGCGCCACTCTGGCACTCGGGCGAACTGGATAGCGAAAGGCGCGGCGAATTTGACGCCCATGTGTCGACATGCGCCGCCTGCGCCGCGGAACTGCGCGAACAGGCGATGGCCGACGAGCAACTGCGCGAACTCATCGCCGCGGAACCGGCCGATACACGCGCGATCGAAGAGCAGGTCCGCCGGCGGATGGCGAGCGGTAAGATCGCACGCTGGGCGATCCCGGGCCTCGCGGCCGCGGCTGCGCTGATTGCCATAGTGCTCTGGCGGGCGCCGAAACCCACGCCGATTAATCCCGTGCTCGTCGCCGATGCCGTCCGCGACCACACCGCGGAACTCGTCAATCATGCCCCGCGACGCTGGCGCGCCGACGCGTCGGAGATCGGGACGATCGAGAAGTCGCAGGGAATCCAGGATGAGGACGTCAAAGCTCTGGAGGCCACCGGCTATCATCTGCAGCGCGCAAGAATCTGCCGCCTGGGCGGCGCGCCGTGGATTCACCTGGTCTATGCCCGCGACGGCCGCGAATTTTCGGTTTATATGCGGGTGAAAGAAGGTCAGTCGGTACCGGAATCGGCGGAGAGCGCGGGAAGCCTGCAACTGGCGTCTTTCACGCACGGCCGCGTGCAGGCCGTAATTGTGACCGACGCTCCAAAGGGTGAGTGCGCGAAGTTCGCGAAGGACGCAGAGCACGCCCTGCTCTGAGGTGGGGCTCCCCTACTTCGACTGCATATAATCGATGATCGTATCGATTTCGCTGTCGTTCAGTATCTTCGCAAACGCCGGCATAATCGCTCCGCCGAATTTTACCCGAACCTTGATGTAATCCCGGTTCGGCTTCATCGCCGAAAGCGGCATTTTATCCCGCTTGAAAAGCTGATAAAAACTGGGCCCGAATTTCTTCGACTGCGCCTGCGGTTTATCGATGTCATGGCACACTACGCAGTTCGCGCGATACAGCCCCTGCCCGATCAGCAGATGATTCTTCTCCCACGGCGGCAGTTTCCCACCCGCCGCGAAGAGCGAAAATGCCAGCACGCACCAGAGCGCCGCGGCGCCTGTCGCGATCTTCCTCATGCCGTCACCTTCTGTTCCGAGGGAGGCGCGCCCGCCTTCACCAGCACCGACGCAGCCTTTGCCGGATCCCCCGCGCAGCGAACCCGCAGACAAATCGTCTCCGGCGGCACCTTGGGCACGGGAGCTGTCTTATCCTTCTTCCGAATCAGCCCGCTCTCCCACAGGAAGTACCCGAACGTCGCAAATACGGCACCCATCATCGTCGTCTCATAGGTGATGACGCCCGTTCCCCACATGGAGAAGACCGGCATCCCACCCGTCCGGACCGGATAGTTGTACTGCGCCAGCGCCACCAGCCAGGTGCAGCCACCGCCGAAAATCACCGCTCCCGCTACCGAAACCAGTGACATTTTGCTCGGCCGGTCCAGCACACCCTTATGGAGTTCCACCGGTTCCTCGGAGAACACATCCATATCCCGATCCGTCACGCCAGCCACCCGCAGCGCGTGAATCGCCGTTGCCAGGGAATCGGTTTCGCGGAACTCGCTGATGAGATACGTGGTCGCCATCAGGCCTCGTCCTCATGTGGATGCGGCTTGAATTCCCAGACCGCGATAATCGGGAACAGCTTCGAAAAAACCAGATACAGGAAAACCATTGCCGCAAACGTCGCGGCGGTAATCCCCAGTTCCACCCAGGTGGGGCGATAGAACGGCGCAGTCGCCGCAGGCAGGCGCGTATTGATCAGCGTCGGCACCACGATGATGTAGCGTTCAATGAACATCCCGATGATGATGCCGACTGACGCGATCACGCCCGTCGTGATGCTGCGCAGCTTCTTAATCCCCAGCAGCACGAACGGAATCACGAAGTTCACAACAAACATCAGCCAGAAGATGAATGAGAAATGACCGCGCGTCCTGTCTCCGAACACAGCCATGTCGCTCGGATCGTTTCCGTACCAGACCGTCAGATGCTCAGCCAGCGTGAAGTAAAGCCACAGCACCGACATCAGCAGCAGCAGCTTCGCCAGATTATCGAAGTGATGCTTCGTCAGATACTGCTCGAGCCCCATGAACTTACGGATCGACGCCATCACGATCATCAGCCCCGCCAGACCGCTGAAGATCGCGCCCACCACAAAGTACGGTCCAAAGATCGTGCTGTGCCACATCGGCGCGATCGCCATGGAAAAGTCCCACGCCACCACCGTGTGCACCGAAATCGCCACCGCCAGAATGATCGCCGCCATCAGCTTCATGGCGCGTTCGAGCGAATGCCATTCCCTGTCGCTGCCCGTCCAGCCGAGCGACATCGCGCGATACAGCTTCCGCCGCCACGGCGCGCCATGATCGGCAAGCTGCGCCATATCGGGAATCAAAGGCAGATAGAGATAGATCGCGCTGCCCGTCATGTAAGTCAGAATCGCGGTCAAATCCCACAGGAGCGGCGAGCGGAAATTCGGCCACAACATCCGCATATTGGGATACGGAATCAGCCAGTAAAAATACCACGCGCGTCCCAGGTGAATGATCGGGAACATACCGCCGATCATCAGCGCGAAGAGCGTAATCGCCTCCGCCGCGCGCGTAATCGGCTTGCGCCATCCGGCGTCGGTCAGCCGCAGAATCGCCGAAATCAGCGTGCCCGCGTGCGAGATGCCGATCCAGAAAACGAAATCGACAATGTAATAACCCCAGAACACCGGCCGCTGAAGACCCGTGACGCCCATGCCGTCGCGCAACTGCACGAACCAGCAGAACGCGCCAAACAAAATCACCAGCAGTGGAATCAGAAGCGCGAGGAAATACTTCTTCGACATCCCGGCGAGCGGCCGGAACAAATCCTCGCGGATCTTCGCATACGGCAGAAGCTCGGGATGATTTGCGTTCGTCGCCATCAGCGCCCGCGCTCCAGATAAAAAACTTTCGGCTTCGTGCCGAGCTCTTCGAGCAGACGCGTCGCCCGGTCGCTCTCGGCCAGTTTCGAAACTTTGCTCTCCGGATCGTTCAGATCCCCGAACACCATCGCATCCGCCGGGCACGATTGCACACACGCCGGCGTGATCTCACCATCCGCCACCGGACGCCCTGCCGCCTCGGCGTCATCCTTCCCGCGCCGGATTCGCTGGATGCAGAACGTGCACTTCTCCATCACGCCCTTGAAGCGGACCGACACATCCGGATTGAGCTGCATCTGCATCGGCTCCGGCCACACCGGGTCGAACCAGTTGAAGAAACGCACCGTGTAAGGACAGTTATTCGCGCAATAGAACGTGCCGACGCAGCGGTTATAAACCTGAACGTTCAGCCCTTCCGGATTGTGATACGTCGCGAGCGTCGGACACACCGGCTCGCAAGGCGCTTCGTCGCACTGCTGGCAAAGCACCGGCATGTACTTCACCTTCACATCCGGAAATTCGCCTTCGTAATAGCGATCCACGCGCATCCAGTGAACGGTGCGCCCCGTCGCCGCCTGATCCGGCGTCGAAATCGCCAGATTATTTTCGGCATGGCAAGCCACCACGCAGGCTTCGCAGCCTGTGCAGCGGTCCAGATCGATTGCCATTCCCCAGCGGTGTGCCATAGTCGGTGCTCGCTATCTTTCGGAATGCGGCTTGTTCTCGCGTTTGTGCGTCGAGAACTGAATGAGCCCGCCTTCATCGCTCACGCGCGAAATTTTCACTCGCGTCGCGCCCGTTGCAATCGCGCCGGTCGTCGCTTCCACTGACGACGCCAGAATCGAAAGCGGATTCGATCCGAGCCCGGTGCCGAAACGCGTGTAATTCGCATGCCCCGCGCCGATCGCCATACTCAGCACGCCCGGAATCGCCGCCGGATTCACAAACGCCGGCGCTTCAATCGCACCCTGCGAAGATTCCACCCGCACGCGATCGCCATCCACAACTCCGATCGAGTTCGCCGTCTTCAGATCGATCTCCACCGGCACGCTCCAGATCGCGCTCGACGCCGGCAGCGGCAGTTCCTGCATCCACGGCAG
>DASYCD010000363.1:0-7338 GCA_036500405.1 Bryobacteraceae bacterium | reverse complement strand
CACGCGGCGTCGCTGCATCAGGGTTGCCCCCATTGTGCAAGATTCCCCACTGCTGCCTCCCGTAGGAGTCTGGCCCGTGTTTCAGTGCCAGTGTGGCCGTGTGCCCTCTCAGGCCGGCTATCGATCACAGTCTTGGTAGGCTTTTACCCTGCCAACTAACTAATCGACCGCGGACTCCTCCTCCAGCGCATTGCTGCTTTCCTCTCTCGAGCTTATGCGGTATTGTCGCCGGTTTCCCAGCGGTATTCCCCACTAGAGGGTAGATGATCCACGTGTTACTCACCCGTACGCCACTTTACTCATGGATTGCTCCACTTTCTCGTTCGACTTGCATGTGTTAGGCGCGCCGCCAGCGTTGATTCTGAGCCGGGATCAAACTCTCATTTTAAAAATGTGAGAATGTTTTCGCCCCGGTTGAAATTCAAAGTTCTGACGAAGTTTCTTAGTGCATCCAACCAGATTGTCAAAGATCTGGACTTGCCCGCCCCCGCCTCCGAAGACGCGAAAACGAACAGTCAGCCTCGAAACTTGCGCGATCCACCTCGCTACGCTTGATTTCTGCGTGAAGCGCAAAGGGTCATTACAGAACCCGGGTGAATCACAAAAAATTTCGTTCTTGTTAAAAGAACTTACAGGAGGTTGTTACCACCGCTGGGCGAACCCGAAGAGCTTATCTTCGACTTGCCTCTACAGTTTGTTACCGCCTTGATTGCCACCTTTCGGCGGCGACCTTACTTAGGTTACTCTACCACGCCTTTTACTACTTTGCAACCTTGGTTCGGTTGCGGGCGACAGAGTATCCTCTTGCTATCGGCCTGTGATCTTGTCACCGGCAGCCCGCCGTGCAGACCGTGTCTGCTGTGCTCGGCGTCGTTCGCGACAACTCTTGTAGCTTAGCAAGCGCATAGCCCCGTTGCAACTGTTTTCGAAAACTATTTTATAAGTGTCGTATAATCAGTAGTTTATATGAGGTACGTTTATTTGCATGGCTTCGCTTCCAGCCCCCAATCCCGTAAAGCGCAGGCTTTTCAGGAAGCGCTCGCGGGCTCCGGAGTGGTGCTCGAAATTCCGGATCTCGATGGGAGCGATTTCGAACATCTCACCCTTTCCGGGCAGTTGCGTGTCCTCGAAAAGGCCCTAAATGGGGCTTCCTGCCGCCTGATCGGCTCCTCCATGGGGGGTTATCTGGCCGCTCTCTATGCCGCAGCCCATCCCGAAGTCGATCGCCTTGTCCTGCTGGCGCCCGCCTTCGGGTTTCAAAGGCGATGGCGCGATATCCACGGCGACAAGGCGATTGAGCGCTGGCGGGAGACCGGCTGGCTGCCCGTCTATCATTACGGCGCGAAGGAGCTCCGGAGGGTGCACTTCGGCCTGTTCGAGGACGCCGGCCGTTTCCCCAGCTATCCCGATTTCCCTCAATCCGCTCGAATCTTCCATGGCGTGAACGATACCGTCGTCCCAATCAGCTTTTCCCGGACCTTCGCAGCCGACCACCCCAACGCGCAACTCACCGAACTCGAATCGGATCATGAGCTTTTAGACGCGCTCGACGGAATCGTCCTCGACTCGGTTCCCTTTCTGACTGAGCCACTTCCGTGACTTGGCAATCTTTGCCAATGCATATATTGTTTTCAGATGCCTGCCAGGAACGAAGACGCTCGCGCTCTGAAGCCCGAAGAACACCAGTTGGACCCGGCGCTTGTGGCCCTGCGATCCCCCATCGACGAAGGGAATGAGAGCGGATTCACGGATGGCAACCCATTCGACCGTATTCGCCGATCCCTGAACCTTCCCCGTTAAACTCGGGACAATGCGCCGGGCGATCCTCATCGTCTTTCTGGCTGGCTTCGTGGCCGCGGCTGCCCTGCCTCAGGAACCCGACGACCCTCTCACCACCGATACTCTCGTCGAAGCCACCGCCCGCGCCGCCGCCATCTTCGCGCGCAGCGCCCCGGGCATCGTGGCGCGCGAGAGGCTCGAACAACGCGGCCGCCGCGGCTTCGTCCAGGTCCTCGAACAACAAGCGAAGAAGCAGGACGGCGACACCACTGTCAAACTCCCGCCCAAATTTCACACTCACATCGTCATTTCCGACTATGCCCTCGGCCAGATCGGCGCCACGCGCGCGATCCACGAACTCCGCTCCATCCTCACGATCGACGGCCACACCATCTCACCCGCCGACAAAGCCCGCCACTCGCTCGCCATTGGCATCCAATCGGAAGACGATGAGCTCAAACACCGCCTGCTCGAAAATTTCGAACGCAATCGTCTCGAAGGCGCAGTCACCGATTTCGGCCCGCTCATTCTCCTCTTCACCGCCGCCGCGCGCCCGCATTACATGTTCACGATGGGCCACGAACGGCGTCTGAACGGCGTGCCGATGATCGCGCTCGACTACACCCAGACATCAGGCGCCACCGGCCTCACAGTGTTCCACGAGCGCACGATGAACGTCCGCTCCACCCACGGCGAAATCTGGCTCCGCAACGGGGATCTGCTCCCCCTGCGCATCATCATGGACGCCGAGACGCCGGTCACCGGCGCCCTGCAGGTGCGCGACAACGCCGTCGTCGACTACACGCCCACTCCGTTCGGCCTGGCGCCCGCCCACATCCACCACATGCAATACCTGGGGCCCGATCTTCTCGTCGAAAACGATTTGCAATACTCCGGATATCAGCGGCTGACGCCCGGCATTCTGCCCTGATCCTTCGATATGCCTCTGCTCGAACCCGGCTCCACGGCGCCCGATTTCGAACTGCCCGATTCCACAGGCGCACCCGTTCGCCTGAGCGCGTTGCGTGGACAGCCTGTGGTGATTTATTTCTATCCGAAGGACGATACGACAGTCTGCACGAAACAGGCGTGCGCGTTTCGCGATAAGCTTGCCGAGTTTGAATCAATCGGCGCGCGCGTCCTGGGGATCAGCGACGATTCCATAGCGTCTCACGCGAAGTTCGTCGCGAAATATGCGCTGCCGTTCACGCTGCTGAGCGACAAAGGCGGCGCGGTGCGGAAGCTTTACGGCGTCCAGAAGCGATTCGGCGTTATACCGGGACGCGCGACATACGTGATCGACGCCGACGGCCGCATTCGTCACGTCTATTCAGCGCTTTCGGAATCCAATCAGCACGTGGAAGAAGCGCTGCGGGTTCTGACCCGGTCTTAGCTTAAAAATCGCTAGCCCTTCAGATCGCGGAACGCCTCTTCAACCGCCTGCTTGCCCTCCGCCGAAAGCGGCGAGAACGGCAGTCGCGCCGGGCCGCCGTAATAGCCGTTGAGATCCATCGCGTACTTCAAACCGGGCGCGCCATAGACATCGGTCACGAGCTCACCAGGATGTGCGATGCGCCCCTGCCAGTCCACGCCCGCGTCTTCTTCGCGCGTGCGAAACGCCTCCCAGATCGCGATGGTCGCATACGGGGCCGCGCTCGCGAACGCCAGAGCGGCGCCGTTCGCGCCGGCCCGCAGCGATTCCCAAACCTGGCCTTCCGACCCCGCGAGTATCGAGAAATCCTTGCTCGTGATTGCGCGCAGTTCCCGTATCCGCTCGACGGGCGTTCCAGATTCGAGCACGCCGATGATATTCGGATGTTCCGCCAGTTTCGCGATCGTCCCGGGTTCCAGATCGACGCCGGTAATCGCCGGCCAATTGTGGATCACCACCGGCGCCGGCGAGCGATCAGCCAGCGCGCGGAAGTAGAGCGACTCCATTTTGGCGCCGCCCGAAGTGTAGCGGTATTCGCTGGGCGGCCGGCTGATGACCGCAGCAGTTCCCGCTGCCGCCATCGCGCGCGCTTCGGCAACCGCAGCGTCGACCCCTTCGCGCGAGACGTCCGCAATCAGGATCGAAGCGCTGGCCGTTCCCTGCTCCGGCGCCGCCAGCTTCAGGATTTCCACTTTCTCCGCCGCATCCAGCAGCGGACCTTCGCCCGCGTGCGACCCCACGATAAATCCAGCCAGGCTCGTCCGTCGCCACTTGCCGAAATTATGCTGGACCTTCGTCCGGTAGATCGCCCCTGTATGATCGAAAGGCGTGGCCGCGAGCGCAAACATTCCCTGTAATTTCATCTGAATCTTCTATGTTCTCAATCGACCTCGAATGCCCGCAAGGGACGAAGGAATTGCGCATCGCCGAGCTGTGGGAATGCGGCTGCACCGGAATCGTGGAGCTTGGCGACACGTCCGAAACCGCCCGCATGCGGGCTTTCTTCGATGACGACAAACTCGCGCCCGAACTGCAGTCGCGCTTCGGCGGGGAAGTGCAGCCGGCGGACAACCGCGATTGGGTCGCCTTCGCGCGCGAGCATTTGCAGCCGATGGAAATCGGTCATCGCATTTTCGTGGTTCCTGAATGGCGCAGCGAAGCGACGCCCGCCGGGCGGATTCGAATTGAAGTGAACGCGGGCCTGGCATTCGGAACCGGCGCGCATGAGACGACTCGGCTTTGCCTTGAAGCGATCGAACGCCATCTGCGACCCGGCGCTGCGATCGCAGACGTAGGCACTGGCTCCGGCATTCTGTCCGAAGCGGCTCTGAAGCTGGGAGCGTCGAGGGCGTCCGCCTGCGATACCGATCACGGAGCCGTCATCGTGGCCCGCGAAAATTTCCGCCGCGCCGGGGTGGATGTGCCGGTGTTCGTCGGCTCCGCGGATTCGATTGCATCGACATCCGCGGATATCGTGGTCGCGAACATCAGCCCCGCCTGGATTGCTGAACTCGCCCCCGAATGGGTCCGAATCCTGAAGCCCGGCGGCGTCGCGATTCTGAGCGGCTTCGAAGGCCCGGATATCCCCGTCATCACCGCCGCCATTCAGAAAGCCGGCGGCAAAATCGCAGATACGTTCGGCGATTCTGACTGGCGAATGATCGAAGTGATCTGCTGAAGGGCCGCGTTCAAGCCCACAGAGTCGGCCGCGAAAGTACTGAGCCACCGTGCAGGGCAATCTCGTCCGGAAACTGAGCGGCGCGCAAGTCACTCTCGCGGATGTGACGCACAAAGCTCGAAACACCACGCAATCCTGCCGTCGCGTTTGGAACCGGCGACAGTAGCCCTACTGGCTTTTTAAGAATCTGAGTAGCAATTCGTATCGGCTCGACCAGGTCACTGTCATTCGAGAGCACCGCAGCCGCTTCGAAGTTTTCCTGGAACGCGTCCAGCAACAGATGCGAAGCGAGGTTCACGTCGCTGCCCTTTTCTTCCACTTTCAGGACTTGACAACATCCGGCCACGGCGGAGCCAGATCGACCCTCGGACGGAACTCCGGCGGCTTCACCAGCGCGGCAAATTTTTCGGAGGAGAGGAACGATCCCATGTAGATGCTGATCTCCGGCACTGTCGCCAGTGCATCCAGATAGATTTGTTGGCGCGCGGGCGCCGTCGGGTCGGTGCGGCCAGACACGCGGGCGGTGTAATACTTCACGCCAACAATCGAATTTTGCGAGCTGAGTACTCGCTCAGCGAGGAGTTTGATGTTGAGCCATTTGCAGGCTGGACGGCTGACTAAAAGCCGAAATATAAATTGAAACCATCCACATAGACAATCGTGCGCATCAGATCTCGCGAGGAAAAGCAAAGGCCGCGCGAGATGACTCCCGGGCGGCCTTTGAGCCGACAGCACGCTGCCGGCGGGTTAAATCAAAGTGTCGCACACATGCGAATGCCGATCAATCTGGAGAACTCGGCTGAACGTGATCTGCCGGGAATGGCGTCTCGGGATCCGACCCATACGCGCGAATCATCAGATTGCGCGGCAGTCGCAGCGCAGCGGAGCGCAGAAACATCTCGCGCTCAGAAGCATTCGGATACCGGGCGCGGACGCCCGATTCCGACAGCCGCACCGCAAATTCGCTCATCTCGAACGTCATCACGATCTTCTCCTCCGGAGTCTTCTCGCGCAGCAGTTGGAGCCACACTTCCATCGCCCGCGGATCGGTATCGGAATAAGGTTCAGAAGGCCGGATCACGTACACCAGTTCTAGTGCCTTCTCGCCTGGTACGATCAACTTCATGGCAGACGATCGCCGCCTCGACGGCGTAGACATCCTCCGCGGCCTCTCGATCCTCGCCGTCATCCTGCTCCACATCTGGATCCGCATGCGCATCGCCGGACTTCCATTCGACAAGCAAATGCCCGCCTGGCTTGCCTGGCTGCTCTTCCGCAACGGCAACAACGGCGTCACCGTTTTCTTCGCAATCTCCGGCTTCCTGATCACCACCACATCGCTGCGCCGTTTCGGATCCCTCGCCGACATGCTGCCCGCGCGCTTCTACCGCATTCGCTTCGCCCGCATCATGCCCTCACTGCTGCTGATCCTGGCGATCCTCAGCGCTCTCCACCTCGCCCACATCGACGCGTTCTCGATCAATCCAACCCGCGCCTCCCTGCCCCGCGCACTCTTCGCCGCGCTCACATTCCATCTCAACTGGCTCGAAGCCGCTCACGGATGGCTCCCGCCGAACTGGGACGTTCTCTGGTCTCTCTCCATCGAAGAAATGTTCTACCTGTTCTTCCCGCTGGCGTGCGTCGTGCTCCTGCGGCGACGGCGCGGCATGCTGCTCTTCATCGCGCTGCTCACCATCGTGATCGCCCTCGGCCCCTTTCAGCGCGCCGTCTGGGCGGGCAACGACATCTGGAAAGAAAAGGCCTATCTCGGTGGGATGGACGGCATCGCCCTCGGCTGTCTCTGCGCGCTTTTCACAGATCGAATCCGCAGAAGGCCCCTGAGTCCCCGCCTCTGGTTGACAGCCGGAATCGCCGGATCCGCCATGATGTTCCTCATCGCATTCTGGCCCGGCCACTGGCCGCTGATGAAATTCCTCGGCCGCACAGGCCTCGATGGAACGGTTCTCCCGCTCGGCGCCTGCCTCGTCATCGCCGCCACCACACTCACCGGAATGCGCGGCAGCCGCCTCACCGCGCCCATCCGCTGGATGGGCCGCCACAGCTACGAAATCTACCTCACGCACGAATTCATCGTGCTCTGGGGAACTATGCTGTATGTTCGATTTCAGAAAGGACCGCAACTGCTGTGGGTGGCCGTCATCGCGCTGCTCGCGATGCTGCCGGGCGCCGCCCTCGCACGATGGCTCTCAGAACCCCTGAACAAACGGCTGCGTGGCTCGACGCATCAGCAGTCGAAGCCCGAACTCAGCTTTTCAGCTTCGCAAGCCTCTTCTTGACCTCGTCCGCGTTTTTCGCGTCGGGCGAAAGGTCGAGAAACTTCTTGTACGCCGCCACTGCCGCCTTTTCGTTCGATTTCTTCTCTTCCGCCTCGCCCAGCCGCAGCCAGGCATCGGCGTTGCCGTCATTCCACTTCGTCGCACGCTCATAT
>DASYCD010000362.1:0-15565 GCA_036500405.1 Bryobacteraceae bacterium | reverse complement strand
GCGATTGTCGCGTGGCGCGCGGCCAATGGCCGGTTCAGCGGTATAAAAGATGTGAAGAAAGTTCCTGGCGTGGACCAAAAGAAAATCGACGCGCAGCAAACAAGGATTACGTTTTGAAAGCCACGAAACCATTCATCGCCGGCGGCGCCGCTGTCCTGATCGCTCTCAGTTCGCACACCATCACCGCGCAGACCGGCGCCACCGTGAACTTCGATCGCGAAGTGCGGCCCATCCTTTCACAAAATTGCTTCCGCTGCCATGGCCATGATGAAAGCTCCCGCATCGGCGGTTTCCGGCTCGATGTGCGCGACGAGGCGACGCACCAGCAGGCGGTCGGCACGCCGATTGTTCCCGGCGACCCCGACCACAGCGAACTCCTGATGCGCGTCAATTCGAAAGACGATGGCACGGTGATGCCGCCCGCTATTACTCACACGAAGCTGACGGATGCGCAGAAAGATACGCTGCGGCGGTGGATCAAGGAAGGCGCGAAGTACACAGGCCACTGGTCGTATGAGCCGATCGTACGCCCGCCTGTGCCGGTTGCCGCGGGGAAGAACGCAAACCCGATCGACGCTTTCATTCAGGCGCGCCTTGCTAAAGAAGGCCTGAAGCCTTCGCCCGAGGCCGACCGCCGCACGTTGATCCGGCGCGTCACACTCGATCTCACAGGCCTGCTGCCGACGCCGCAAGAGGCGGCCGCGTTCGAAGCCGATAAGTCGCCGGACGCGTACGAAAAGCTGGTGGACCGTCTGCTGGCATCGAATGAATACGCTGAGCAGCAAACCGTGCTCTGGCTCGACGCTGTCCGCTACGCTGATTCCGCCGGTTTCCACAGCGACGGCTCGCGTCCGGTCTGGCTTTATCGCGATTACGTGCTGAAGGCGTTTCATGAGAACAAGCCGTTCAGCGATTTCACGCGCGAGCAGATTGCGGGCGATTTGTTGCCGAACGCCACCACCGATCAGAAAATCGCGGCGGCGTACAACCGGCTGAGCCGCAGTTCGGCCGAGGGCGGGTTGCAGCCGAAGGAATATTACGCGAAGTACGGCGCTGATCGTGTGCGCGACCTTTCCACCGTGTGGCTGGGGAGCAGCTTTGGCTGCGCGGAATGCCACAACCATAAATTCGATCCCATCCTGACGAAGGACTTCTACGCGATGAAGGCGTTCTTCGCGGATGTAAAAGAAGATGGCCTGGTGCAGGACGTTGGTCCGACTGCGTTCGCGCCGAAGATGAAGGTTTACGGCGCCGGGCAGAAGGAAGCCATCGATGCTCTGCAGAAGCAGGTGGATGAGGCGCGGAAGGCGCTCACCGAGCAGGCTGCGGCGCTCAGCGATCAGCAGCGGCAGTGGGAGAAGGAAGAACTGGTGCGTTATCTCTCTGGCGAGCTTGCCTGGGAGTTCCCGATTCCGGTCGCCGCGACCGCGAGCAAGGCGACGCTGACGATCCAGAAAGATTCGGTACAGCAGGACCCGCGCACGCTCTCGACTTCGGTCTCGATGGGGCCGGGGATGATCAGCGTGGATGGCGAGAATCCAGATAACGAAACTTACGACGTCACCCTGGAGCCTGGGGCAGGGAAGTGGATGAGCCTCGCGCTCGAAACCGGCCAGGATGACAGCCTGCCGGGCGCGAACATTGCGCGCGGTTCGGACCATTTCACCGTAACCGAAGTCAACGCCGAGATGAATGGCGCGCCACTGCCGTTCCAATTCGCTTTCAGCGACACGGCGCCGGTGGCTGGTACAGCCGCGTCGTTTGCGATCGATGGGGATCCGAAGACGGGGTGGGCGGTTGGCTCGGTGGCGCGCGGCCCGCGCACCATGCTGATGCTGCGTTTGGCGACGCCGGTGACCACGAAGGCCGGCGATAAAATCGTGGTCCATATTCATCAGGACGCCTCCGAGCGCAAGGCGACAATCGGACGTTTTCGGATTGCGCTTTCATCGAACATGGGTTCGTGGCCCGGGACCGGTGGCCGCAATGCGGTTCGAACCGCTATCGCGCGCGCCGACCGCGACGCGGGAGTTGCTCCGCCACCGCGTCCGGAGGCAAAGGACGGGACGCCCGCTGTTGCGCCTCCGCCGCCGTCGAATGACGGTCTGGCAGGGAACATCGCATCGGCGCTTTTCACAACGCCGGAAAAGCGATCGGAAGACCAGAAGAAGCTGGTGCTCGATTATTTTGCGTATTCGAATCCAAAGCTGCAGGAGGCGCGCATTGAGCTCGCGAAGCAGGAGGCGAAGCTTGCGGGCCTGATCAATGAAGTGCCGGAAGTGATGGTTACGGAATCCGTGGAACCGCGCGAAGTTCGCGTGCTGCCACGGGGCAACTGGATGGACGAAACGGGCGAGGTTGTTCAGCCGGCGATTCCGGAATTTCTGGGCAAGCTGAATACCGGCGACCGGCGCGCCACGCGGCTCGATCTGGCGAACTGGCTGGTATCCGATACGAATCCTCTCACCGCGCGTGCGTTCGCGAATCGTATGTGGCGGCAGCTTTTCGGTATCGGGATTTCGAAGAATCTGGAAGACCTGGGGTCGCAGGGCGAAGCGCCGGTACATCCGGAGTTGCTCGACTGGCTGGCTGCGGAATTCATGAAGCCGGAGTATCGTGCGGAGGGCGCGCATGAGTGGGACGTGAAGCATCTGCTCCGCACCATCGTGACCAGCCAGACGTACAAGCAGACGTCGGTCTCGAATCCGGAGCTCGATAAGCGCGATCCCGATAACCGCCTGGTGGCGCGGCAGGGACGCTTCCGCATTGAAGCTGAATCGGTGCGCGATACGGCGCTCGAAATCTCGGGCCTGCTGGTCAAGCAGTTCGGCGGCCCGAGCGTGCGTCCGTATCAGCCGGAAGGTTACCTGGCGGCGCTGAATTTCCCGAAGCGCGAATGGTCAGCGAGTCATGGCAGCGATCTTTATCGCCGGGCCATCTACACGCACTGGCAGCGCACGTTCCTGCATCCGTCACTGCTGAATTTTGACGCGCCCACTCGTGAGGAATGCACCGTCAACCGCGTGAATTCGAACACGCCGCTGCAGGCGCTTGATCTGCTGAACGATCCGATTTTCGTGGAAGCGGCGCGGGTTTTCGCGGAAAACATTCTGGATAAGGGCGGCAAGACAGTAGATGCGCAGCTCTCCTGGGCTTTCGAGCGCAGCCTGGAGCGCAAGCCTGACGCGGTGGAACTCAAGGCCCTTCACGACGTTTATCGAAATGCGGCGCTGCATTTCGAGACGGACCGCAAAGGCGCGGCGGAGTTTCTGGCGATTGGCGAGGCGCCTGTTCCCGCCGAAATGAAGACCGAGGATCTGGCGACGATGACCAGCGTGGCGCGCGTGATCCTCAACCTGCACGAAGCGATTACGAGAGATTAAACATGAACAACGAATTTCTGAAGCGACGGGCATTTCTGGGGCAGAGCGCGGCGGGATTCGGACTGATCGCACTCAATGCGCTGATCGATCCGCGCATTCTGAAAGCCGCGGACGCCGCCGGGAGCGAAGGGAAGTACCAGGGCGTTGTCAATCCCCGCCATTTCCCTCCGAAGGCGAAGCGCGTGATCTACCTGTATATGGCGGGCGGGCCGTCGCACCTCGAAACGTTTGACGACAAGCCGAAGCTCCGCGAGATGCACGGCAAGCCGATGCCGGAATCATTCACGAAAGGTCAGCAGATCGCGCAACTGCAGGGGAAGGCGCTCACGTGTTTCGGGCCGCAGCATGAGTTCAGCACGTACGGGAAGTCCGGGCAGCGGATCTGCAATTTGTTTTCGCATCTGGGCGGCGTGGCGGACGATATTACGGTGATCCGCTCCATGTGGTCCGAGCAGATCAATCACGATACGGCGCACATGTTCCTGAACACGGGTTCGATTGTGCCGGGGCGGCCGAGTATGGGGTCGTGGCTGTTCTACGGGCTCGGTGCGGACACGGAGAATCTGCCGGGTTTCATCGTGATGCTTTCGGCGGGGCGCGGCGGACAGATGCAGCCGATTTCGGCGCGGCAGTGGTCCTCCGGTTTTCTGCCGAGTAAGTTTCAGGGCGTGAAGCTGAATTCGTATGGGAATCCGGTGCTGTATCTGGATAATCCTCCAGGCATTGATGCGAAGCTGCAGCGGGATTCGATTGATGCGATCAATACGATTGACCGCGATCGCTACAAGACCGTGCAGGACCAGGAGATTCTGACGCGCATTTCGCAGTATGAGATGGCGTTCCGGATGCAGACCAGCGTGCCGGATCTCGTCGACATGAGCAAGGAGCCCGCGAACATGCTGGAGGCCTATGGGGCGAAGCCGGGCGACGGATCGTTCGCGTCGAATTGTCTGCTGGCGCGCAAACTCGCGGAGCGCGGGGTACGGTTCATTCAGCTTTATCACCGCGACTGGGACCACCATACGGCTGTGAAGGACGGGATTGAGTTCAAGGCCGAGGAAGTAGACAAGCCGCTGGCTGCGCTGATCTCAGACCTGAAGCAGCGCGGGATGCTGGACGAGACGCTGATCATACTGGGCGGCGAGTTTGGGCGCACGCCGATGTCGCAGGGTGGCGATGGACGCGACCATCACATCAAGACGTTCTCGTACATGGTGGCCGGCGGCGGAATCAAGCCGGGGCTGAGCTATGGGACGAGCGATGAACTGGGATACGCGGCGGTGGAGAAGCCGGTGAGTATCCACGATTTCCATGCGACGATGCTGCGGGTGCTGGGTATCGATCACATGCGGTTGACGGTTAAGTATTCAGGGCTGGATGCGCGGCTGAGCGGGGTAGGGAATCAGGGGCAGGTTGTGGAGGAGTTACTCGCGTAACAGGGTTGACTAAGTACGCCGGGACGCTTCCAGAAACTCGATATCGGGCTTGACCTCACCGTTCAGCGCCACGTGCCCCCTTTCAGTGCGGACCACGCGCGAGAACAGACAGATGCTCGGGTCGAAAACAAACCTGAGAAGCAGACTGGTCCATGAGGTATGGTGCACCAGTGAATTGTACATTTCCGGCGCGCCGCTTCGAATGTCAGGAAGGTGGTTCCACGGGACCGAAGGAAGATCGTGGTGCTCATTGTGGTATCCAACGTTGAAGGCAATTTTGTTCAAGGGGCCGTAGTAGCTGTACGTTTCCTGCGGAGGCGCGATCAGGTAATGCTCCTGAATCCAGCGCGCGCCCAACGGATGCAATCCGACCGAAAAGAAGAACGAAGCCGCGAGATATACAAACGCCTTCGGGCCCAGGTAGAAGTAGATCCCCGCGTCGAAGCCGAGCTGAACCACGAAGTTCAACACAATCCATCGGTCGACCATACGGATCTCTGACAGCCGGGGCGGACGGGTCACCTGAAAGATGGGGAAGAGAAGCAGCCAGAGAGCCTTCCTGATGGAGGAATTTCCAATTAACCGGGCTTCCCAATAGCTGGGCAAGTCCGCATCCAGATGGTAGTTGCCCTGGAAAGCGTGGTGCTTCAGGTGATAGCGCTGAAAGGACATTGCGCTCGGCAGAAGGTGTGGCAAGTTGGCTGCGATGGAGGCCAGGTTATTGAGATAACTCTTCGGGAAGACTAGGTTATGCGAGCACTCGTGGATCAGCGTCCATAGAGCATGGCTGGCGCACGCTCCGGCGGTGAACGCGATCAGGAGTATCATCCACAGGGGTGATTCTCTCAGCAACGTCGCGATGCCCACCTGAAGTGAAACACAGCCGAGGATGAACAGGGCAGTATATGGGTTCCGGCCGATCAAGCGCCGTAATTCCGGGTGGGCGTGCAGGAGTGTCTTCGTCCGGTCGCGGTGTGGTTCTTTGGATTCCGCGTTCAGGAATTGAACTGAGGGATTAGTTGACGGCGTGGAGAACGCTCTTTCCGGGAGGGGGGTGCCAAAAGACCACAGGTTCCATCGAGCTTAAGCCTACCTTCAATGCCTGGCTGAGTCTACCAGGGAGAATGCCAGGTGGCTTCGAAGCGTCGCTTGACTCAACATTTGTCAGCCTGTCCTACTTTCCCAAATCCTTCACCGTATACCCATCCGGCTTCGCCAGCTCAAACTGCTGATCCGTCAAACTCGGGTTCATCTGCACGTCGCTGATATCAATCACCGTCCCGTACCCATCCTTCTTGAACGCCGCATCGATGTGCATCGGGAACTGAATTCCGTTAAATCCTTTCCACTTGTCGTACTTCGTATCGCTGATGATCAGCCCGTTCTCGTCGAAGATCCGCTGCCGCACCACATGGAAATCGAGCCGGTCGAACCAGACGCTGCGGTCGGGCAGGTCGGTATCGTTGTCGCCCTTGCGCGCGATCTGCAGCACGTACCAGGCGTGGTCCACGTCTGTGTCGTCCTGCAGGTGAATTCGCTCGGTCGCGAGATCCGCCGGCCTCACCAGGATTGCGTTTAACAGCGTCTGCGGACGCATGTTCTCCAGCGGATTGTCCGACGTGGCCGGCGCAGAGTTAAGGCCGGTCACGTACAGGCTCTTCGATGGAATCGTCAAATGGAATTCGCCGCCCGCCGAGGTGATATCGAACAGCGTCCCCACCACTTTTGAATGTCCCTGCAGCCGCAGCGCCGCCGGCTTGCGGTACAGAATCGTCGTGGTGGCGCTGTATGTCAGTTCCGTGATCTGCGCGCTGTGGTACACGCTGCCCACCCGCGCAATCATTTCCGACTTCGCGATGAACGACTGGATCGCGCTATAGTCTTCCGTCAATTGCTGATTGAGAATCGCGGGGGTAGTGGTCAGAAGCTTCGGAGCCTCACGCGCGGCGGGTCCCGGCTTGACGCCGTAATTCACCGCGGTGTGCTTGAGAAGGCAGGAACTGGAAGTGAGGGCAAGCGCCAGAATCGCGACGGCCCTCGCGGGTCGCGAGAAGTCCAATCTTTAGTTTATCCGGTCGCAACTCGCCGGAAACAAGCCGTTTACGTGGGAAACCTTACAAATTCAACATTTCCCTTAAACGCCGGCTTTGCAGGCGGCTTACGGGGATCTCGCTCGTCTTCTTGTCGTCCATCCGTAGCTGATAGGTGGACTTGAACCACGGAATCACTTCGCGGATGCGATTCACGTTCACCAGATAAGAACGATGCGCGCGCCAGAAGACGTCGGGATCGAGCGCGGCCTGTAATTCTTCAATGGTCCGGAAGTTGGACTGGCCCTCGGCGTTCGCCGCCACCAGCGTGATCACGCCGTTCGCGATGGTCGCATAAACCAACTCTTCGGGCCCGATCACCAGATTGCGATTGCCGCTGCGGATCAGCAGCTTGGTGAACGCGGGCTTCGCTTCAGGCGCCGCGGGCGGTTCCGTGAGTCGGTCCGCCACCATGCGCCTCGCGCGCGCGAGCGTTGCCGCCAGGCGATCGCGATCCACCGGCTTCAGCAGGTAATCCATCGCTTCGAGCCGGAACGCTTCCACGGCGAACTGATCGAACGCGGTGGAAAAAACAATGTGCGGCGGATCGATCTGGTTTTCGCGCAAACGCCGCACCACGCCCAGGCCATCGAGACCGGGCATCTGAATATCCAGGAAGGCGAGCGCGGGATCGAGCTTTTCGATCAGGTCGAGCGCTTCAAGACCGTTCGAAGCCTCGCCTATAACTTCCACTTCACCCGCTTCTTCCAGCAGGAAGCGTAGTTCGTCGCGCGCCAGCGGCTCATCGTCGGCAATAATGGCCGACATTGGAACGCGCCCTGGCGTTTGCCCGGAACCAGAACCGGAATTCACGCCAACCACTGACGAGCGGAGAGGCATGGACAGGATTATAACGAACCATCTCGCGACGTCCGAACAGCCATGGGCTGGTATCATAGCGAGTTGCAGTAAATCCTTGAATCCTTTCAAAATCGTGACGCGGCGGTTTTATACCTGTTTGCGGCGCCACTGGGGAGCTTATTTCTTTGTCCAATACGCAAGACACGTCGGCCAGACCTACGCCGAAGATTGAGCCAGCCGAAGGCAAGCTCGGCATTTTGATTCCCGGAATGGGCGCGGTCGCCACCACGTTTATCGCCGGCGTTGAAGCCATTAAGCGCAACATGGCGCAACCGATCGGTTCCGTCAGTCAGCTGGCCACCGTTCGTCTGGGCAAGCGCACCGACAACAACACGCCAAAGATCAAAGATTTCGTTCCGCTCGCTCCGCTTGAAAACCTCGTGTTCGGCGGCTGGGACATTTTCGAAGAGAATTGCTATGAAGCGGCAGTCAACGCCGCGGTTCTCGATCGCCCGCTGCTCGACAGCCTGAAAGAGCCGCTCTCCGCGCTCAAACCGATGCCCGCCGTGTTCGACACCGAATACGTGAAGCGCATCAACGGACCCAATCAGAAGAAAAAGGGCTCCAAGATGGAGCACGCTGAAGCGCTGATGGACGACATCAAGCAGTTCAAGGCGCGCACCGGCGCAAGCCGTCTCGCCATGATCTGGTGCGGTTCCACGGAAGTCTTCCACCGGGCAGCCGCAGTGCACCAGACGATCGAAACGTTCGAGAAGGGCCTTGCCGCGAACGATCCTGAAATTTCTCCCAGCCAGATTTACGCGTACGCCGCGCTGAAGTCCGGCGTGTCCTATACGAACGGCGCTCCGCACCTCACGGTGGACGCCCCCGCGCTCATGCAGCTGGCGCGCGACCGCAGCTTACCGATCGCCGGCAAGGACTACAAGACCGGCCAGACGTTCATGAAGACGCTGCTCGCGCCCGGCTTCAAATCGCGCATGCTCGGCGTTTCGGGCTGGTTCTCGACCAATATTCTCGGCAACCGCGATGGCGAAGTGCTGGACGATCCGGGATCGTTCAGGTCGAAGGAAGAGACGAAACTCTCGGCGCTCGAGCAGATCCTGCAGCCTGAGCTCTATCCGGAACTCTACAAGAACATCTACCACAAGGTCCGCATCAACTATTACCCGCCGCGCGGCGATAACAAAGAGGGATGGGACAACATCGATATCTTCGGGTGGCTCGGCTATCCGATGCAGATCAAGGTCGACTTCCTCTGCCGTGACTCGATTCTGGCGGCGCCGCTCGCGCTCGATCTGGTGCTGTTTATGGATCTCGCACAGCGCGCCGGTATGCGCGGCGTGCAGGAATGGCTCTCGTTCTACTTCAAGGGCCCGATGACCGCGCCCGGTCTCTATCCCGAGCACGATATCTTCATTCAGCTCATGAAACTGAAGAACACGCTCCGCTGGATGAAGGGCGAACAGCTCATCACCCACCTGGGTCTTGAGTACTACGACTAAGCCTTTTGATCCGTAGTTGTTAGCGACGAACCCTGCGGTTTATGATATCCGCAGGGGCGTGGTAACCGAGGGCCGGTTGGTGCGTCCAAGATTGAGACGATCAAACGGCGATGCGGATTCTTGTCATTGGTGGCACCCTATTCATCGGTAAGGCGCTGGTCAAGCGACTGGTGGCTGCCGATCACGAAGTCACGGTTTTGCACCGCAAGGCCGATCATCCGTTCGGCCGGCGCGTCCACAACGCGCGCGCGGATCGCAATAACGGGGCGAAAGTGAAAGCCGCGCTCGCGGGCCAGCGGTTCGACGCGGTCTACGATCTCGCTTACGACTGGGAGCGCGGCACCACAGGACAGCAGGTGGAAGCCTGCGCCAAGGCGGTTCCGGGGGACATCTCGCGGTACATTTTCATGTCGAGCGTGGCCGCGTATGGCGACGGGCTCAATCACGCCGAAGACGATCCGCTGGCGTCGGAAGCGCACACCAATCCTTACGTGCGGAATAAGGCGTCGAGCGAACGCGCGCTGTTCCGGATGTATCACGAATCGAAGTTTCCGGTTGTCACCATGCGGCCCCCGTTTGTCTACGGGCCGGAGAATCCGTTTTATCGTGAGGCGTTTTTCTGGGATCGTCTGAAGGCCGGGCGTCCCATCATTATTCCGGGCGACGGCAATCGGCTGATGCAGTTCGTCTATGTGAACGATCTGGTGGAAGCCTGTGTCCAGGCTTTGGAAAAACACACCGCGCCGGGGCGGGCGTTCAACGTGGGCGATGAAAAGCCGCTGACTCAGGTGGAAGCGGTGAATGCGTTGGCGAAGGCGGCGGGTAAGGAACCGGAAATGGTCCGCGTTCACCGGAGCGTGATCACGCGCGAAGGCGGCAACGTTTTCGCGGAGCCGTTCTACTTCGGGGAGTATTACGACGTTCCGCCGATCACGATGGTGATTGGGCGCGTGAAGCGCGTGTTCGGCATGACGCTGACGCCGTTCGCCGAGGGCCTGAAGGAAACATACAAGTGGTATCTGCGGCACAACGACCGCAAGCCGAATTTCAAGCTGGACGATCTGTTGATTCGCCTTGTTCGCGAAGGTCCACGCGAGCCCATCCGCATCACGGGATGAAATGATCGCGCGCCGCGCATTCTTCGGGCTGGTTGCCGTGGGCGGTGGCGGTTACTATCTCTTTGACCGGCAGAGCAGGGAACTGGAGCGCGCCGCTTTCCGGCCGGTCTATGTCACTATTGCGGAGTTTGATGATTCCGGACGAAAGAGGGGAGTCGTCCGAAAGCTGCGCATTCATCGTTCGGACGACGAGTGGAAGAAGCGGCTCACGGTCGATCAGTTTCAGATGACGCGCAGGGCCGACACGGAACTTGCGTTTTCCGGCGGTTACTGGAACTCACACGACGACGGCGTCTATCGCTGCTCCTGTTGCCGGTCCGCGTTGTTCGATTCGAGCACGAAGTATAACTCCGGAACCGGGTGGCCGAGCTTCACGGATCCCATCGCGAAAGAGAACATCGCGACGGGTTCCGACTACAGCTTCGGTATGAACCGGAAGGCGGTTTCGTGCACGCTTTGCGAAGGGCACCTCGGTCATCTGTTCGATGACGGTCCACCGCCCGGCGGCATGCGTTACTGCATCAACTCCGCGGCGATGCAGTTTGTTCCGCGCGCGGTGTGACTATTGGACCGTCCAGCCGCCGAGCGCCTGGTAACCGGTATCGAAACCTGCGTCATTGTTCGCGCGCACGAACAAGGACTTCGTTCCGGCGAACGAGGGCTTGAATGCGACCGGAATCTGAAGTGCTTTGCTGTCGGGTTTCGAACTGGATCCGTGATCGTAACTCGCGCCGGTGAGATCAACCCCGCATTGGCTGTTCGAGGCGGAACCCGAACCCGGCATTCCCACTCGCGTCCAGGTCGCGCCGTCATCGCCGGCGAGATAGACGGCGCTGCCGTCGAAGAAAATCCAGCAGGCGTTCTGGCCGCTGAGCGATGGCGCAATCAGCAGATTCATCCCGGCGATATCGATGCGATCCGTCATCCGAATTGTGAACATCTGGCTGGAACCTGCGCCGGTATTGGGAGAAATGGAATCGGCCGGAGGAACGTTCGAAGTCTCGATGAGTCCGGTAGAGGTGAATTTGCTCAGCGATTGCGATGTGCCGGTCACGAGAACGCGGTAAACATCGGCAGGATTCCCGGCGGACGTGGATACGGTCATCGTGGTGCTGCCGGAGCCGGTCACTGTAGACGGATTGAAAGTTACGGCGAGCTGGGCGCCGTTGCCGCTGTGGCGGGCGGTTGTTGTTGCGGCAAACGTAACCGGCTGTTTGAAGCCGGCGGAGGGCACGACGTTGACCGTATAGCTGAGGCTCTGGCCGAGGGGAACGCCACGGACGTCCTGTGGCGATACAGCAAGGGTAAAGCCCGAGGCTCCGGAACTTGCGGCCGTCACGGCGCCCACCTGAACGTATCCGGATGACGTGTTGGTCTTGTTGGTGGCGTTGAGGTAGATCGGCCAGGTGTTGTTGTCGGCGGACGTGAGGGTGATCGGAAGGGTCAACGTGAGGTTTGGGCCCGAGAGCGTAACTTTGGCGTTACTCGGGTCGACTGTGCAGGCGTCGCCGGTGAGCGTGGCGGAGGTCTGGGTTCCGGCTGGGGCGCTCCAGACGCCGTTGTGATAAGCGGTCATTGTCGCTGTGGAGACCTGGTAATAAAGCCAGCAGGCTGTTGGGAAACCGGGGGAATCCTGAAAGAGAATGTTGAGGCCACCGAGATCGGATGCGCCTACCGTGTCCGAAACGATGAAGCTGAATGTCTGGGTCGAGTTGAGGGACATCGTGCTGGAACCTGGGGCGACGGATACAGCCGAGGGCTGTCCATTGGAAGCGCCGGGTTGCGCGTAGAAATAGGCGTCGTGCACGGATGTGAAATAGAGCGAATCGCCTGTGGAGAGAAGCATTGGCGTGGCGTACGAGTATGTGGCGCCATCCGTAATGTAGCCGCCCCCAGGTATGCTGAGATCGTTGGTGGCGAAGCGGGTGTTGGTGATCGTGAGGTATTCGGGGTCGTTATAGTGCCAGATGCCTGCGGTCAGGGTCGCGTTATTCACGAAGATCGCCTGATCGCCAGCGAAAGTGGCGGATGGGAAACCGCTCACGTTGACCAGAGCCTGCGTTCCGGAAGGAGTCGAATAGACCGGTTCGCAGCAAGGCGTGCTGTGGACGAAGGTGGATGTGTCCGCTGTGAAAGTGAGCGTGAAGGCCGCCTCGGTGAATGGTTGCGCACCCCAGTAGCCGCTGCCCACGCCGCCGATAACGTAGGTGTTCTGTGCTGCGACGGAGAGACTGGCGAACGCCAGCAGGCCCACGGTGAGTCGGAACATTTTTGGAACCCCTCTTTGAACAAGTGGGGTAAAGCAATCGTTAAACCGATGTACGGTTCCGGGCATGGGTGGATCGCGGACTGAATTTTACATAATATGTGTTATCAGAAGTTCAATAGAGTCTGCTCGACCACCGTGTTAGAGCGCTGAAAGAACCCGGCAGGATCCTCTCCCTACGAAGGCATGAAGCGCTAATTACTGAGCCGTGTACCCTTCCCGATTTTCCGCTCGATAGTCCTTATTGACCATCTTCACTTTGAGGCGATGGTACTCGTGAGCTTTCAGCGCCGGGGGCGCGTATGACAGAACGTAGTAGTCCGGCGCCGGATCCATAGCAGACTGCAGCAGCGCCTGCAGATTATTGTCGTTGTGAAGGTAGGCTCCGACCGATAACGACGCCATTGCGGCAAGCGGGCCTTCATTGCTCCACGCTTGAGTGCTCGCCCGGGATTCCGCCTCCATGTATAAAGTCCCTCCGCGATTGGAGGCGGCCGAAGTACCCATCTGGGTCCCACTCGCGTCATTCACGTTTCCCTGGAGAAAGGAGGGAGAATACACGCCCAGCGGGTTCACCGTATTGATGGGAATGCGATTGTCAGCGGCAAGGCGTCCGATCCGCGTCACTCTTTCGTTGATATTCAACGACGGCGGCGATGCAAAAATCGGGCTATCCGGAAGATACGAAAGCGCGATGGAGTAGAAGTCACTGCCCGGGCGAAGCGCGAATCCGTCCGATATCATCACCACTGTTTTGTCGCTCTGGAGTTTGGCAGCCTCACGAATAACAGCTTCGAACGAGTCCAGAAGCGTGGTGGAGGATTGCGCCGCTCGCTGGGCCTGCGCGTCTATGGACTGCCGAATGATGTTCTGTTGAGTCTCGCAATCCTTTCCCTTGAGGGAATTGCGGAGGTGGCCACAGGGACAGGTTTTGCAGTATCGCTCGAAACGCTGTTTGAGGTCATCCACTGTTGCGTAAAAATCGGTTCGGTCGGGCGTTGCCATTGCGGCGGACATCGCAGGAGCATCGAGAGCGCTCAGCAGCAACTTCGATTGATTCGTGGCCGGCTGCAGAACGCGGAGATCAGGATTGAGCGCGATCAGCACGACCTGGTTTGGCAGTTCATCAGGAGAATTGTGAAATAACTTCTTCAATGCCTCGTGGGCTCGTCCGAGACTCGCCACGGATGTATGGACTCCGTCGAGGCAAATGATTGTAAGCTGTTGAGGCGAAGCCGGAGCGGAAGTGGCTTCCAAAGGCGCTTTGTTTTCGATGGGCGGAGCGGTCACAGTTGCAGGCGCTGCAGTTGGCTGAAGCTTACCGCGATAGTCAGCCGAGAGGATGACTTGGGGCTTGCCCTCGTCAAAGAGGGCGAAATCATCTTTGACCAGATTGCGAATGGGTTTGCCTGCTTTATCTGTGACCCGGACAGGAACTTCCACGCGACTGACGTCGGTAGACAGGAGTACTTCCGGCAGCGCATCGGGCTGATGTGTCTGCGCAGGAAGGAGCGAGATCACTCCCAGAAACAGCAACGGCAGGGTAATTGAGTTCGTCACGAGTTCTGGCGCCATGCTATCAGATTTGCTTAGTGAAAATCGTGCGAACCCTGGCCGATCTCAAGCGGATTCGGCAACGGCATGATCTTACGCGCCAGGACATGGATGACGCTATCGACATTCTGCATCTTCCCTTCCACCATCACCCACGGATGCGCCAGGATCGCCAGGCGCTGGCTGGCAAAAAGCTCGGGTTTGATGACGACATTGGAAATGCCGGTATCGTCTTCCAGGCTCAGAAACAGAATTCCTTTCGCCGTGCCCGGCCGCTGCCGCACGATGATATTGCCGGCGACCCGGACAATCCGCCCGTTCGGTACCGACGCGAGCTTTGCGGCCGGAACCACACGCAGCTTATTCATCTCAGCGCGGCGGTACGACATCGGATGCCTGCCGATCGTGAGACCGGCGCCGAGATGATCGCTGACCAGCCGCTCGTCGAGCGTCATCTGCCGCAGAGGCGCTTCAGGCGCCGGCTCCGGCGATTCGTCGAGCAGCTCCGCCGCGGGCTTCGAAAGCCATGAAGCCTGCCACAGCGCGTCGCGACGATGTTTGGCCCCAACAGAGTTCAGAGCTCCAATGGCGGCCAGCGTTTCGATGTCGGTCCTGGTAAGTTCCGGAACCCGTCGGCTGAGATCGGCAATCGTTTCGAATGGTTGGGCGGATTGAATGAGGTTTGCTGTTTTTTTGTCGAGCCCCCGTACATAATTGAATCCCAGCCGCACGCACGGATCTTCCACCGTGCAGATGGCGCCGGAGCGATTGATGTCGATCGGCAGCACGCGAAGCCCATGGCGCTGCGAGTCTTTGATCAGCGTGGATGGGCCGTAGAAACCCATCGGCTGATTGTTCAGCAGCGCGCAGGTAAACGGCCCCCGATAATGCACCTGCAGCCACGCGCTCGAATAGGCCAGCAACGCGAAACTGGCCGCGTGCGATTCGGGAAATCCGAACATCGCGAACGAAGCGATCGCTTTGAGAATCTTCTCCTGCGGCTCGCCGACGATCCCGTTCGACGTCATGCCGGAGCGCAGCCTGCCTTCCAGTTCCTTCATGCGCTTCTCGGAACGTTTGAAACCGAAGGCTCGACGCAGTTCCTCCGCTTCGCCGCCGGTGAAGTTCGCCGCGCGCATGGCGACCCGCAGAAGCTGCTCCTGGAACAGCGGCACGCCCAGCGTCCTGTCCAGAATTTCGCGCAGGCATTCGTGCAGCGGTTCGGCCGGCTCTCTTCCCTGCCTCCGCTTTAAGTACGGATGCGCCATCTTGCCCTCAATCGGTCCGGGCCGGACGATCGCCACCTGCACCACCAGATCGTAAAATCGTTCCGGCTTCATGCGCGGCAGCGACGCCTGCTGCGCCCGGCTCTCTACCTGAAACAGCCCGATCGT
>DASYCD010000361.1:0-33536 GCA_036500405.1 Bryobacteraceae bacterium | reverse complement strand
TGCCGGTGGCGGCGGCGCTCACGCGCGTGAATCCGCCGGAATATTACCGGCAGCTCACGCTCACGCTTCGGTTGCATGAGGAGATTCCGCTCGACGATCTTTCGTCGCACCTCGAAAGTATTGGCTACGAACGGCACGATCCGGTTGAGATGGCGGGCGAGTATTCGATCCGCGGCGGCATTCTCGATGTGTTTCCTCCCGGACAGGACGAGCCGCTGCGCATCGAGTTCTTCGGCGATGAAATTGAATCGATTCGCCGCTTCGATCCAGCGAGCCAGCGCTCCACCCACAAACTGACCGAGTGCGTGCTGCAGCCGCTGACGGAATTTCAGAAATCGCGGGCGATGCTGGCGGAGCTTTCGGAACACCTGCGCGAAGCCGGTCTGCGCGGCATCGATTTACCGGCGAGCGGCGAGGCGTTCGCGGGCTGGGAGACGCTTGCGCCCGCTCTCCAGCCGCGTGAGGCGACGATCTTTGATTTTTTCTCGAACGCGATCGTTATCGTGGATGAACCCGAGCTGACGCAGGCCGCGGCGGAACGCCTCTGGACGCGGCTGGAAGCTGCTCCGGATTATGCGAAGGCGGAAGCGGGAATGATCCAGTGGGAACCGTTTCTTTCGCTGGCGCACGCGCGCGACACGGTGGAGCTGCGGCTGATCGAAATCGCGGAGGAAGACGAGAACAGCTTCCACATTGCGACGCGCCCGTCGCTCGCGTTCCACGGCAATCTGCAGTTTGCGATCAAAGAAGCGAAAACCCTGATTGAATCGGGTACGCATCTGGCATTCTTTGCGCCCACGGCGGGCGAGCTGGAACGCATTGCCGATGTTTTCACCGAATACGGCATTCCGTATCAGATCGATCTGGGCGGGAGCGTGATTCCGGAACATCTGCGCGAACGCGCGCAGCCGGCGAGTGCGGCCGCGGCGCTGATTCGCGGCGAGATCGCGCGAGGGACAGTATTCACCGAGGCCGGGCTGACGCTGTTCGGCGCTGAAGATCTTTTCGATTCACCGGAGACCGCGGCCAAACCGGTACGCCTGAGCGCCGGCGCGTTTTCGGCCGACCAGTTCGATCTCAAGCCCGGCGACTTCGTGGTGCACTCCGAGCACGGCATCGGGCAATTTCTGGGAATTCGCGAAATCGCCCAGGGCGAGACCAAAGGCGACTATATGCTGCTCGAGTACGCGGGCGGCAATAAGCTGTACGTACCGCTCGCGCGGATGGATCTGATCCAGCGCTTCCGCGGCGAAGGGGAATCGAAGCCCCAACTGGACCGCATGGGCGGCGCCACGTGGACTCGGACCAAGACACGCATTCGCGCCCGCATGCGCGATATGGCGGAAGAGCTGCTGAAGATCTACGCGCACCGCCGGCTCGCGAAAGGGTTCTCGTACTCGGCGGACAGCAACTGGCAGCGCGAATTCGAAGATGCCTTCGAGTTTACGGAGACGCGCGATCAGAAGACCGCCATTAACGACATCAAACGCGATATGGAAAATCCGCAGCCAATGGACCGCCTGCTGTGCGGCGACGTGGGCTACGGCAAAACGGAAGTCGTGATGCGGGCGGCGTTCAAAGCGCTCGGCGACGGCAAGCAGGTGGCGGTTCTTGCGCCAACGACCGTACTTTGCTTCCAGCATTTCGAGACGTTCAGGAAGCGCTTCCAGTCGTTTCCCGTGCGGATGGAAATGTTCAGCCGTTTCCGCAACGCGAAAGAGATCAAGGCAGGTCTCGAAGATCTGGCCGAAGGCAAAATTGACGTCGCGCTCGGCACGCACCGGCTGTTTTCAAAAGACGTGGAGTGGAAAGACCTGGGCCTCGTCATTATCGACGAAGAGCAGCGCTTCGGCGTGAAGCACAAGGAGCGGCTGAAGGAGTTGTGCGCGAACGTCGACGTCATCGCGATGAGCGCCACGCCCATTCCCCGCACGCTGCACATGTCGCTGCTCGGTATCCGCGATATGTCGGTGATCGAAACCCCGCCGCGCGACCGGCTGGCGATCCACACGACGGTGGCCCCGCTGACCCCGCAGCTCATGCACTCCGCGATCGAACTGGAACTCGCGCGCGGCGGCCAGGTTTACTTCGTGCACAACCGCATCGATTCCATCTGGCAGCGCGCGGCGTCTATTCAGGAGCTGTTCCCGCAGGCCCGGATCGGCGTGGGTCATGGACAAATGGCGGAGGCAGAGCTGGAGAAGGTGATGCTCGGCTTCATGCGCCACGAATTCGACGTTTTCGTTTCGACCACGATTGTGGAGAACGGGCTGGATATTCCCCTGGCGAACACGATGATCATCGAGCATGCCGAGCGCTACGGGCTTTCGGAGCTCTATCAGCTTCGCGGTCGCGTGGGCCGTTCGAATCGCCGCGCGTATTGTTATTTGCTTATCGAGCCTGACACAGAGCTGACCGAGGTCGCGCGCAAACGGCTTGCGGCGCTGAAGGAATTTTCGGATCTCGGCGCGGGCTTCCGCATCGCCGCGCTCGACCTCGAACTGCGCGGCGCGGGCAATCTGCTGGGGGGCGAGCAACACGGCCATATCAACGCGATCGGCTTCGATATGTATATCCGGATGCTCGAAGACGCGGTGCGCGAACTGCGTGGCGAAGAGGTGGCGCCCGAAATTCATTCGGCCCTGAACCTCGGGCTCGATCTGCGCATTCCGGCTGGCTACATTCCGGATGAAAACCAGCGCCTGCGCGCGTACAAGCGCATCGCGCAGACCGCGACCGACGCGGATCGCACGGCGCTCGAACAGGAACTGGCCGATCGTTACGGTCCTGTGCCGGATGATATTCGCTATCTGATCCGCTATTCGGCAATCAAGGCAATGGCGGAGCGTATCGGCATCGAAGCCATCGACCGGCGCGGCGGAACCTTGAGCGTGAAGTTCCACGAGAAGACGTCCGTAAACGGCGAGAAGCTGATGTCGCTTGTGGCGGCAACGCGCGGCGCGCAGTTTACGCCCGCGGGCGTCCTGCGTCTGACGATGGATGGCGCCGCAACGCCCGCCGCAGTGCTCGAATTCATCGAAGTGGGCCTGGTGAAAGCCCTCGATTAGTGCGCGCTCCGGTGATAACATCGCCGGTAATGATCCGCGCCCTCGTCTGTACTCTGCTCGCGGCAACATGCCTTTATGCCGCCGGTCCGAACGTGGAGCGCTGGGACCGCTTCGAAATTACTTTGAAGGCGCCGGTCACGGGCAATCCGTACACGGGTCCTGGGCTGCGGGCCGATTTCACGATTGAGCATCGCACTGTTACGGTAGATGGCTTCTACGACGGCGACGGGACGTGGCGAATCCGGTTTATGCCGGACGCGGTTGGGAACTGGAGCTACGTCACCCACAGCGAGATTCCCGCGCTGAACGGCGACACCGGCTAATTCACCTGTGTGAAGCCGTCGGCCGGCAATCATGGACCGGTCGCCGTGAGCCACGTTTACCACTTCGCGTATGCCGATGGAACGCCGTACTACGAGATCGGCACCACGAGCTACGCCTGGATCCATCAGGGCGATGCGCTGGAGGAACAAACGCTCGCCACCCTGAAGAACGCGCCCTTCAACAAGATGCGCATGTGCATCTTTCCGAAGAATTACGACTACAACAAGAACGAGCCGCAGTATTATCCGTTCCCTCGCGACGCCGCGGGCAACAACGACCTGACTCGCTTCAATCCGGACTTCTTCGCGCATCTGGAAAAACGGATTGATCAGCTGGGCGCGCTCGGCATTCAGGCGGATCTGATTCTGTTCCACCCTTACGATCGCTGGGGCTATTCGAAAATGCCGCCGGAAGCCGATGACCGCTATCTGCGATATGTAGTGGCGCGTCTCTCCTCGTTTCGCAATGTCTGGTGGTCGATGGCGAATGAATACGACTTGATGAAGTCGAAGACCATGTCGGACTGGGACCGATTCTTTCACATCGTGCAGGAAAGCGATCCCTACAGCCATCTGCGCTCGATTCACAACAGCGGGCCGATGTACGACCACAGCAAGCCATGGGTCACGCACGTAAGCGTGCAGAGTTCCGATCTCGATAAAACTGTGCAGTGGCTGAGTGAATACAGGAAGCCGGTGGTCTTCGACGAGATGAAGTACGAAGGCAACATTCCGAAGCGCTGGGGCAATATTTCCGCGCAGGAAATGGTGCGGCGCTTCTGGCTGGTCACGGTCTCCGGCGCGTATGCAGGTCACGGCGAGACGTATCTCGATCTGAACGATGTGCTGTGGTGGTCGAAGGGCGGAACGCTGCACGGCGAAAGTCCCGCGCGTCTGGCGTTCCTGCGAAAGATTATGGAAGAGGGGCCGGGAGGCCTCAATCCCAGCGCCGATCGTTATTATCTGAACGCCGGCATCGAAGGCGAATATTACCTCTATTACTTCGATGTCAATGGCCCCGCCCAATACGAGCTCAAGCTGCCGCCAGGCGGAAATTATCACGCGGACATCATCGATCCATGGGCGATGACGATCACGCCCGCGCCCGAAACCTACGCGGACAAGTCGACGATCAAGCTGCCGGGCAAGCCATACATGGCGCTTCGGCTGCGCCGTATTCACTGACGCCGAATTTTGCTTTCGCTCTCCAATCCGATGGCGGCGCGCTCCCGTAATACCGGGTGAACCCGTTCGAGAGGGGAAAGGAAAATTCAATGAACAAACGCATCGCATTCGTTTTCGCAGGCGCGGCTCTGCTCGCATCCTGTAGGCCATGATGCACGGCAAGTCCATCATGCTGAAGGACGAGAAGGGCGGCATGGCGATGATTACGCAGTCGAACGTGTTCCAGACGAATGGCGTAATCCACGTGGTGGATACCGTATTGATGCCGAACTGAGTACGCATCCGTCGATTTTTGTGCCGCGGGCGGCGGAACGGAAGTCTTAGAAGATTCATGTTGTTCTTCTGGCTCCTGACCGCCGCCGCGATTCCCCTGGCGATTACCCCCGGTCTCTTCTTTCATTTCGATATCACGCCCAAAATCATCCTGTTGGCGCTGGCGGCCGCCGTAGGGCTGGCGCGCGTTCGCGGGTTCCCGCGGGAAATCGCCGAGCTGTGGCGAAGGCGTGAAGGCAAATGGCTGGTTCTTCTGACTGGCGCCCAGCTCGTCTGGTTCGGAGTGACGACGCTGACTTCCTCGCGGCCGTGGTTTTCGGTCTATGGTTCGGGTTGGCGCCGGCTGGGCCTGGTGGAAACAGCCAGCATCCTGGTGATCGCCGTGCTGACCGCCGCAAGCCTCGCCGCCCGGCCTGAAGGCAGGCGTACGCTGCTGCGGATCGCGGTGGCCGCGGGCTTCGTCGCATCAATCTACGGTATCTGCCAATATTTCGGCTTCGATCCTTTGCAGCCGGTCGCCGCCTATCAGGCGCATGCCGGTGATTCCGTCATCGTTCGCCCGCCGGGAACCATGGGGCACGCCGACTATTTCGGATGGTGGCTTGCGATCGAATTCTTCTGCGGCATCGCGCTCTTCCGGATCGAAAGCGGCCTCTGGAAAATCTTTGCGACGGTCGCGGCCGTGACGATTGCGAGCGCGATCGTCCTCAGCGGAACGCGGGCGGCGATGCTCGCGGTCGTGTGCGGACTGGCTGGTCTGATCGCGATGCATCGTTCGGGCTTTCGTGTCCGCACGAGACATATGGTTGCCGCCGCGGCCGCCGGTCTGTTTTGCATTGCGTTCTATTTCTCGCCCGCAGGCGCATTGCTGCGCGCGCGGGTCGTGTGGTCCGGCGATGAACCGCTCGGCGGGGCGCGCCCTCTGCTGTGGCGCGACAGCCTGCATATGGCGTCCGCACGGCCGCTTACCGGCTTCGGTCCGGAGACGTATCTCACGGCCTTCGCACCGTGGCAATCCGAAGACCTCTCGCGGCTCTTCCCCGATTATCACCACGAATCGCCGCACAATCTTGCGTTCGACGCCCTCACGTCCATGGGAATCCCAGGACTGCTCCTCCTCATCGCCTGGGGAGTCCTCGTGTGGCGGGCAGCCGCCGCCGCCCGGCGGAACGGTTCCAGAATCGCGATCCCGCTCGCCGCCGCCTCTATCGCTTCCGCGGCGGCTTCCATGTTCAGCGCGGCATCTCCAGGACCGGTCCTGCTGAGTTTCCTGGCGTTGGCGATTCTGATAGCGGAGTGTCCGGCGACCGAAGCGGTAGGCGCGCGTCCGCCTCTTGCCGGGCTCTGGGCGCCGGCTCTTGCCGCAGGGTTTTTCGTCTTTGCCGCCTTCCTGGGCGTGTACGAATTCCGCCTGCAGCAATTCAGCCATCAGCCGAGTGAAGCTTCCTATCGCGCCATGCTGCGCACTTCTCTTCCTGGCGCCGCCGACGATCTCTACGCTTCCCGACTTCTCCAGCTCGCGTGCCAGAGGCGCACCAATGTCGCGAGCTACGTGGGTTGCATCCAGCAGACCCTGCAGGCGGCCGCCCGTGGTTTGCACACGGACGACGATATCGCCAACGCCTGGTACAACGTCGCCATGCTCAGCGCCGTGCAGAAAAATCTGGAAGGAACGAGGCAGGGGCTGCTGGAGGCGAGCAAGGCGTCACCCAACTGGTTCAAGCCACACTGGACGCTCGCGAATCTCCTCTCGCAGTCCGGCGAGAAGACACAGGCAAAATCTCAGGCCGAACGCGCGGCGTTTCTCGATTCCAATCGCGACCCCCAGGTGGTGGAGACTGTGACGAAGCTCGCGCGCGACTGATCAGTTTACAACTCTTTTACAACTCCGGCAACCTTTCCGTTTTTTCCTGCCGGATACTGAGGATGAGATGAAACGACTAACCGGACTTTTTTGGGGCGGCCTGCTCGCAGCAGGAGCGTTATTTGGCCAGGCGCCGGTCGTCAGCGATGGCGGCATCATTGACGCGGCTGATTTCAGCGTAGGGCGTCCTGTTTCCGCCGGCAATATTGTCGCGATTTTTGGTAACAATCTGGCGACGCAACTCACGCTGACTGATTCGGTGGCGCTCTCCACTACGCTCGGCAATGTTTCAGTGACGTTCAACGGCGTCAACGCGGCGCTGCAATTCGTTTCACCCGGGCAGATCAACGCGCAGATTCCATGGAACGTACTCCCGGCGGGGCAAAACGGAACGGTGAACGCCGTAGTGACATCGGCAGGCTCGTCTTCCGCTCCGGTGGCGGTGACGATTAATCAATTCGGCCCTGGTGTTTACGCAGCCAGCAGCCACGCCTTCGCCATTAACGCGCAGGACCCGAACAGCGTACGCTACGCGTCTTTCGCGGCTCCTGTGAATACATTCGGTACAGGCTGCGACCAGACGCCTCAGCCGGCGAGCTGCATTTATAAGGCGTTTCCGGCGCAGACGGGCGATGTTCTTCTGGTCTATGTCGGAGGTTTGGGACCCCTGGATAACGCCGTACCAACCGGGCAGCTTCCGGCGACGGGTGTGATCGCGAGGACGACCACAACCCCGATGGTGCTTGTGAACAACGTGCCGGCGGAAGTGCTCTATTCCGGAGCGTCGAGCTTCGTGGGCGTCTATCAGATCAATATGAAGGTGCCTCCGGGAGTGACAGGCGGAGCGCTGCCGTTCCAGGTGCAAATTGGCGGGCTTACGACGAAGGCCAGCACCAACATCGCTGTTCAGTAACACTCGCTGTGTTCCGCGCGGGCTTCGATCTTGGTCCTATTCGATGGGTCTGATCGGAGCCCGTTTTGCATGAGCAGGCCATTTGACGCGGTCGATTTTGCGCTTTATCTCCGCTCGCGATGGCGCGTCGCAGTCATTGCCTGCGCCACAGCGCTCGCGATCGCCGGCATGGCGGCGGCACTCCTGCCCAGGCGGTATACGGCGACGGCAACGCTCATCATTCAGCCGCCAGCCAGCGCCGATCCCCGGGCCGCGCTGGCGGTCAGTCCGGTCTATCTCGAATCCCTCAAAACTTACCTGAACTTCGCCACGAGTGACACTCTGTTCCTGCGCGCGCTGAATGAGCTCGATCTGAGGCGCCACTATCCGGGGACGAGCGTGGAATCGCTGGAGCGCCGTGTTCTCTCCGTCACCAAACCAGCGGCTACGCGGTTGATCCAGATACAGGCCACGCTTGATGAGCCGCGCGAAGCCGAGCGGCTGGCCCGGTTTATTGCCGAGCAGACGGTGGCGATGAACCGCGGGCTCGATGAGCATTCCGGCGACGCGGCCGTGAAGCAGGCGGAAGAAAATGTCGCCCATGCCGAGGCGCGGCTACAGATGGCCGTGAAAGCCGCCGCCTCGGACGGCGCTGCTTCAGTGGATGCCTTGACGGCGGATCTGAAGAACATGTCCGAACTCCAATATGATGCGGAGCGTCAACTGGCTCAGGCGCGCACGGATCTGGCCGATCTCAAAGCGCAGGCGGGATCCTTTCCGGCAGGCGATGAGAAGGCCGCGTGGAATGCGCGTGAAATGGCGGCGACTCTGGCGCGTGCTCTGGATCTCGATATACAGGCGAAGCACTTCGAGACCATGGTTGCCGAAAAGGCCGCCGCACTCGAGCGGGCGAAGCCGATCCGGGATTCCCTGGAGGCGGAACAGAAACTCGCGAGAACCGATCTCGAGACATCGCGCACGCAACTCACGGAGGCTCGCGCGTCGATGGCATATAGGGGCGAACGGCTGGAAGTGCTCGATCCCGGAATTGTGCCGGAGCGGCCGTCATCGCCCAACCTGCCGCTGATCCTGATCTCCGCGCTTGGCCTTGCGATCGTCGCGTCGGTCGCGTATCTGGCGGCTGCGTTCGGATATAGCCGCGCGGTGGCGGCGAAAGCCGAACACGTTTATCACCTCCGATGAATGCGGCCGCCGTACCCGCCGGACAACGGCTGCGAGGCGATTTCGCAATCCCGGCCGCGCTGGGGCTTTGGAGCGCCGCCATTGCGCTCGCGCCGGTACTCTGGTTGAAGCTCGCCCTCGCGGCGCTGCCTGTAGTCGCGGCTGCAATCTGGTGGACGCTCCTTCGTCCGCATCGCTGGCTGGCGGCGTTCTTTATTTTTCTCCTGCTGACGCCGCCGCTGCCAATTCCGCTGGGCGATTCCGGTGTCCACACCGCGCCTCTGCTCGCAGGCGTTGGGTTGCTGGCGGGCATGATCCGCATGAAGGAATGGCGAACTACGATACCGCCTGTCGCCCGGGCGTTCGTGTGGTTTATCGGCGCGTTGCTGCTGAGCCTGCCGTTCGCGACTTTGTATTCCGGGCCGGATCTCGCGATGCGATCTCTGCTGCGCGTGGGCTTGTTCGCGATCAGCGTGTACGTCTTCCTGTGGGCGCTGAACGGGCCGCGCCAGCCACGCGCGGATTCCCTTCGCTTCACGCGATTTCTTTTCGTCCTCGGCGTTCTTGCCGCGCTGTTCGCCTGCGCCGATTTCTACTTTCAGTTCCCTGCGCCCGCGGGATACGAACAGCAGTTCGTCTGGCTGGATGACGGCGTCTTGCGGCGCGCGCAGGGCCTGTTCTATGAAGCGAGCACGCTCGGAAATTTCTGCGCGTGCTTCCTCGTGATGTGTATCGTGGCGCTGTTGCGTCCGCGAAAGGAAATTCCCTGCCCCAAGCCGATTCTCGGCGCGGCTGGCCTTGTCTTCGCTACCGCTCTCCTCTTCTCGTATTCGCGCGCTTCAATTGTGGCGGTGGTGGTTGCGTGTGTCACGCTGGCCGCATTGCGGCGCGCCCGCATCGGACGGGTGCTGGCCGGAAGTGCGGCGGCGCTCGTGATCGCAGCCGCGCTCGTCCAGTATTTCGTTCCTTCTTTCGCAGCGACTTACTGGGCGAGGATCGAAACATCTTTTACCGACGCGCTGGTCACTCCCGACGGTGTGCTGACGGGCCGTCTCGCGACGTGGAATACGCTGGCCGCATTTCTGACGGCTCGTCCCTGGCATATTATTTTCGGGATCGGCTTCAAAACGCTTCCCTACTCGAAATTCGTGGGCACGGAGCTCGTGGCGGACAACACGTATCTCAGTCTCCTCGTCGAAACCGGCGTGATTGGTCTCGCGACGTTTCTCTTCCTGAATTGGCGAATTCTGCGAGGCGGGCTCGCCGCGGCGCGTTCAGAGAATCCCCGAGCGGCGTTTCTCGGCCAGTGGATCTTCTGCTTCTGGGCGGGAGAAATGGTTCAGATGCTCTCGGGTGACCTGGTGACGTATTGGCGGGTGCTCCCTGTCTATTTCTGTGTGCTGGGAATGGCAATGCGAGAGGCGGGCGCACAGTCTTGAAAATTGTGTTTCTCGATCAGTTCAGTGAACGCGGCGGCGCTCAGCTTGCGCTGCGCGACATTCTGGATGAGACGGTGCGGCGGAACTGGGACGCGATGGCGATGATGCCGGGTGACGGACCGCTGCATCTGGATTGCGAGGAACGCGGAATTCCGTCGCGCGAGCTTCCGCTCTCCGCGTACGCGAACGGTCACAAGACGGCGCTGGACATGGTCCGCTATGCGGCGGATTCGATGCGGGCGGCCGCTGCGTTACGAACCGCCGTGCGGGAGTTTGAACCTGACCTGATTTACGTGAACGGTCCTCGCGTGCTGCCGGCGGCGTTGTTCGGCGCCGCTGGCAAGCCCATTGTGTTTCACGCGCACAGTGCTCTCGATAGCCGCTACACCCGGGCCATTGCGCGCTGGTGTGTGGAGCGCGGGCGGATGCGCGTGATCGCGATCTCGGGGTTCGTCGCGCGGCCGTTCCCCGGCGCGACCCTGATCTACAACGGCGTACGAGATCACGGATTTCGTTCTCGCCCCTGGCCCGGTGGCCCGAGAACGATCGGAATCCTGGGGCGCATCTCACCGGAAAAGGGACATCTCGATTTCGTGGAAGCTGCGGGGCGGTTCTGCCGGGTTTATCCGGAGATCCGGTTTTCGGTTTTCGGCGCCGCGCTTTTCGCGGACGCTGCGTACGAACGCCAGGTTCGCACGCGAGCCGCTGGGCTGCCGATCGACTTTCACGGCTGGACGGACAAAGTTTCGGAAGCGCTCCATGCCGTCGATGTGCTCGCGGTCCCTTCCGGCCCTGCCGAAGGCGCAACCCGCGTCATCATGGAAGCCTTTTCGGCGGGCACGCCGGTGGTTGCTTATCCTTCCGGCGGTATTCCGGAATTGGTACGGCACGGCGAGACAGGACTTCTGACGGCGGCGCGCACAGCCGAATCGCTGGCGGCAACGCTTGAGACGCTCCTCAATGACCCCGCTCTGATGCAGCGCCTCTCGTTCCAGGGACGCCGCGAGTGGGAGCAGCGCTTCCGGCTGGAGCGCTGGCGGCGCGAAATCGGGGATTTGATTGCGGAAGCCGGCGCCACCACCAGCGGACGGCGCTTTCCATCAGCGGCACAAGCGTCCGCGCATGGTGAACGGCTCGGCTCGCGATAAACCGGGCGCGTCCGAAAATTCTTCTCCACCGCAAAACCAGACTCTCTTCGCGGTCATGCGCGTCGAGCCAGAATCCCGGCAGGCGTCTCGGCAGAACGCGCTCGCCCGCGCTTGTGCGATTCAGACACAACTGCAGGAATACTTCATCTTTGTTCGGTCGCGTAATCGCATGGATCGGCGAGAACGCGAACAGGCTGAACCAGCGCTCCACGTCCGCCGGAAGATTGTTCGCGCATGTTTGGGCCGCGGGGTGCATCCCGCATCCGAACCATTCGGACGCGAGACGAAAAGCGATTCCTTCGGCAAGACCAGAGTTCCGCCATTGTTGCCAGAAAGCGTGGTCAGACGCAGTGCGATTGAGGAAGAACGCGAGCTCATAGACGTGCAGGATTCGCAGGCCGCCGCGAAGCAGATGCCGCACTACATGCCAGCAGGCATAGTGGAGCGCGTCCATGGGATCGAGCGCGGGCAGACGAACGCCATCGAATTCCGCGATGCGCCGCCTTTCGCAGAAGCTCTCGGCGCCCTGTGCCTCAAATCCAAGCGATGGGTTGCAGAACCGAAAATGCACCTCCGCAGCGAGGGGCTGATCCGGATCGAAGTAATCGCCGCGCCAGCGCCATCCGGTGCGCCGTACCATCACGGGCAAATGATCCGAGCCCTTCGATTCCTCCTCGCACACCTTATAGCTGAGCGATTTGAGAGCCTGCACTGCGCGATCCGCCATCGGCGGTGGAACGTAGAGATCGATGTCGTATTGCGGGCGATGCATCGCCGCGTCATTCCAGACACCCGCGTGCGTGAGCCCCTTGAGCACCAGAAACTCGACCCCGTGCGTATCCAGAACGGAGGCAATTTCGCGATGGGCCTCCACGATTCGCTCATGGCGCGCAGCATTCCGGGTGAGTCGCGAGCGGAGCTCTTCGGGCGCCGTTTCACCGCAGCGCGCGGCGAGGGCAAGCGAAATATGAGCCTCGTCGCACAGAACGAGAAACGCTGGCCACTTGCGGGATGGAATCGTTGCAAGCGCCCGTGAGGGGTCGCCATCAAAGCGCAGGGCCCGTACCGCAGTCAGGAGCATAGCGCGCCGCCCTCGCTCAATTCGCACAATGTGGCCTCGGCGCTCTCCAGCGTGGAGTAAGCGAGCCGCACCGCTGGCAATGACGCGTAGTGCGCGAGCGTCGCGCGTTGTCTCTCGCGTACGGCATCATCGCCGAAAAAGACCGCATGATCGAGCCGCTGGCGCGCTTCCTCAGCCGTCATCGGCGCTATCTGCGCCGTGCCCGCCGCGTACCGCTGCAGAAACACGATGTGGCTCGCGGGCGCCTGCAAGGCGGTCTGCAATCCCAGCCGATCCGTTTCGATCTCAATCGAAGCCTTCCCGTTGGGCCGCATCGCCGCCGGCCATGCCGTTAATTCCGGGAACAGGCTTGTCGCCGATTCGCGAAATCGAATCGAAAACGGCCTTCCCACCACGGAAAAATCGGGAGAATCGTGCAACAGATGCGTCGCGTCGCCGGAAAGAAACGTCCAGCCCCGCCGCGCGCACGCGAAAGCGAGACACGTTTTGCCCGCCAACGCATCGCCGCAAAGCATCATCGCGCGCCCATTCCGCGCCACGCAGGAAGCATGGACAAATGCGAAGTTCCGCGGAGCGAGCAGCAGATACGCCAGAGGTTTCAGGAAGTGAAAGTTAAAGTAAGCGGAGTCCGAAGCCACATCGCGGGTCACGCGAATCTCCGCCGTCCCGCCCGAGAGGTCGGCGCGCGCGTCATTCGCGCTGCTTCGCACAATCGACATCCAGGCATTGTCGAATTTCACGCGCGGAGCGTCGCTCACCGTTTCACGCCCATCGGACACCGTAACCCGAATCCGCACCGGCTCGCCTGCCGAAACGGCTGAATACCGCGCCCACGCCTGCCTGGCCGCCCCGATGATTTCCGGGGCCTCCGTCTCGATTTCAACCGGAAATCCCATTGGATAAAACATCATTCAATCCACCAGCAACCGGTGGGGCGTACGGAATCCGCTGCCACCCTCCCATTCAATCTGTCCCCGCAGCGTCAGCGATCCAAACCGCGACAGGAACACCGAGGTCGCAGCCGTTATCGCCATCCGGATCAGCGCGCTCCCGGCGCACGCATGAGGCCCAAATCCCAGCGAGAGATGCGCCGGACCACGCCGCAGAGGATCGAAACGGTCTGGATCCGCAAACATCACGGGGTCGCGATTGGCGGCAGCCACCCACAATACGATCCGCTCGTCGCGCGCGATTGGCACTCCAGCGATCGAAACCGCGGCCGACGCATGACGGAAGAGCACGTCCGGAATGGATGCCAGCCGCAGCATCTCCTCCACCGCCCGGGGAAGCATCGCCGGCGCCGTTTGCAGCTTTTCGCGCTCCTCAGGATGTTGCAGCAACACCACCCATCCGTTCGCCAGAAGACAGGCAACGGTTCGCGAAATAGCAACGAACGTTGGTCCCGCCATAGGTATTGTGGAATCCGCGAAATAGCGCGCGAGCACGTTGTCTGCCTGGGTCGACCATTGCCGCAGGTTTTCATCCAGCGGCTCTGCGGCGGCATGCGAGACCATTCGCGCTTCGGCCAGGAGCGAATTCCGGTCTTCGGGAGGCGCTTCGGTGACGATTCCTGCGGCCTCCAGGCACCAGGGTTCGATGAAATCGGCCACCAGGTCGATGGGGCCGCGCGTCGGCACATCAATCTCGATTGCTTCCATCCTCGATTGCCATTTCGCCATGCGTCCCGGAGAAAAGCGATCCAGAATCTCCGTCCGCAATGTGTTCTGGGCCGCCTGGTCGGGAATCTTAACGGGGGTAGGTTTGAGGGGGGCGACAGGCCACAAGGCCGGCTCGCGAAGGGCGGCCCTCACGTCGTCATAGCGGCTGAACTCCCGAAATCTCAGGTCGGGGTGAACAGAAGACGCCGGACTCATCGGGCCGCCAATGCCGCCAGATTACGCACCCGCCACGATTGATAGATGCCGTGTACGTAAAAAAATTCCTGCGCTGCCGTCATCTGCTCATCGTGAACCAGCCGCGCGACAAAAAACGTGTGGCTCCCCAGACGTTGCGACGATTCAATCGCCAACTCGCGGACCCGCACCGCGAAATCCGGCACGGGAAACCCGAACGTGTGCGACGGCCGCGATTGGAACGGCAGCTCCGAAAGGTCGATCGAAGTCTTCAAGTGATTCCGTCCCAGCCCTTTCGCGAGATCGGCTTCTGTAAGCGGGACGTTGCTGATAGCCGCCCGCCCAGCCTTGACCACAATCGGCGCGGCATGGCGCGTACTGTTCAACGCGAATGCGAACTTTCCTTCGCCGATGGGTCCCATCAGATTCATCGGAAAAACATTGCCCTCTTCGCCATCCCGCACGCTGACCAAAACAACCGGCCGCGGACAAATAAAGAACGCAACCATTGTATGCGCTTCTCGCGGAGTAATTTTGATCTCTGGATTGTTATTGAAACGCCAGCGCCGGTACCAGAGATAGGCGAAGTGAGCCCACAAACGCAGCTTCGGCAGGCAGTAATTCGAACTCCCGCGAACCCGGAACAGGCGCAGCCCATCATCCCCAAACGATTCGCCAGGGCCCGCCAGCCGGATCTCCCCCAGCAGCCGCTGTTTTCCCCGGCGCTCCACGAAGCGCAGACACAACCTGGCCGCACCCGCCGAGGAAGCTGGCCATGAAGGGTCGAATACCACTCCGATCATCAGCGGATCCACGCAAGCCATCACGTGGCGATTCGTGACATCGTGCGGTCTCCCCAACCCATGCAGCCAGACGGTAATTTCGCCCTGCGGGTCACGCATCCCGACGGTGACCTGCTGCGGGAAGATGGAATCGCCCATGGCGAGGCGTTTGAGCGCCTTGAAGACAGAAATACTCATGGGCCGGCTGTTACTTATGACCGGGCGATAACCGTATGCGGAACAATCAGGCGGCCGCCGCGATGCGTCCGTCGCCGGTTGCCGGGCGGCTCTTCAGGGTCCGCCCCTGGAGAACCGCATTCAGCTTGCGGCGCGCATTCACGATGTAGGCTTTCGCCCCGCTCGGATTTGCCAGCATCAGTTGGCGCGTAATGATCGCCAGCGGCAATCCGTGCCCGTAATGCAGCGCCATAACCCGCGCTTCGAGCGGCGTGAGGGTGCGGTGAATCAACGCCCACATCGCCCCGAATGCCTGGCTGTTTGCCACCTGCGCATGCGTTTCGTTGCCGTTCGAGCCGGCCACGGCCGGAGAAACCAGATCCGCGCCCTCAATCGGGTCACGCCCGCACTTCTTCAGCGCATTCATGCAGTAATTGCGCGTGATGACGTAGAGCCACGTGGAAAGGCTGGAATCGCCGCGGAACGTATGGCGATACCGGAAGGCGCGCAGAAAAACTTCCTGGGTCAGGTCGTTGGCCCCCTCCCGGTTGCGGGTGAGCCTCCGGCACCAGCTCAGCACTCGCCCCTGATAACGGCGATGCATTTCCGCGAACACTTCGTTGCCCCGGGCCCGGTCCGTTTCGTTACGCAGAAGAAACATCAGCGATTCGTCGCTGACGGCGTCCATGCTGTCGACCCCGATGCGGCAAACAGCCTCCCGCAGATCCCAACTTTGTTCCATGAATCGATCGTAGGAATTTGCGGGAAAGTACTTGCTCAGGAGTTGTAAAGAGATTGTGAAATCACTCGCCCGAGGCGACGTCGTGCCGCGGCAGCACCAGAACCGGACCGCCCTGCCGACTCTCCGAGCGGCGTTTTGGCGACCACATTTCACCGATGGCCTCCGTCAGCCGCCTCTGGAAAACCGGCTCGGAGAATCCAGCCGCGTAGTCGATAAGCGCATGCGGATCTATAAGCGGCTCAATCCGATCGAAGGAACGAAGCGCCTCGGCGAGCGACGTTTCGTCGGATTCCGGATAGAGAATTCCCTGCCCGTTCCCCACGATCTCCACCGCCCCGCCCTTCGCCACTGCCAGCACCGGCTTCCCGCTGGCCAACGCCTCCACCATCGTGATCCCGAAATCTTCCTCGCCAGGCACAACCAGGGCCCGGCAGCGCGAATAAAGATCCCCCAGCACCGCCTCTGTCACCCGCCCGCAAAATTCGACCGAAGGCCCCGCGAGCTTTTTCAACGACTTGTATTCCGGCCCCGCTCCCACCACCTTCAGGCGACGCCCGGATTGCGCGAAGTACCGGATCGCGTAGTCCAGCCGCTTATACGGCACCATTTCCGCCACCATGAGGAAATAGTCCTCCGCCGCCTGATACCGGAATATGTCCAACGCCACCGGAGGATGGACCACAGCCGACCGCCGCCGGTACGTCCGCCAAATCCTCCGCTTCACGTTGGTGCTGTTGGCGATAAAGCCATCCACCCTTGCGGCCGTCGCGTAATCCCACAGACGCATGTAGTTCGCGATGGGCGCGAGCGCCGTCCGCTTCAGCCAGCTCTCTCCGTATTCATGGCGATGCGCCGGATAGAGCTCCCAGAGATACCTCATCGGCGTATGGCAGTAGCAAAAATGGCGGGAAGTGGCGGACGTCAGCACGCCTTTCGCCGGCCCCGCTTCGCTGCTGATGACCAGATCGTACGGCCGAAGGTCGAAATCCTCGAGCGCCATCGGCATCAGTGGCAGTAGGGACCGGTAAACGCGCCGCAGCGGATTGAGGAATGACGCCTTCACGTTTCGGCTGCGGATCAGCGGCGAAACCGCTTCCGGGTCGTAGAAAAGTGTGAAAATATCCGCTTCGGGATACGCCCGGCAGAGGGCTTCGAGCACCTTCTCTCCGCCGCGCATTCCAAGCAGCCAGTAGTGAACCAGCGCGACCCGCATGTCTTAATCCCTCAGACACCCGAAAAGGTTCTCCGGAACACTCCCGCGCGCTCGAAATTCGTTCCCGGATGCGCCCGGTTTGGTCTATAATCCATAGCGGAGTTCGCGCCGCGTTTCCAATAAGACGATTTCCGGAAAATTTAAGATGATTTCCCGAAAAGTGGTTTTTTTCTTTCCCGCCTTTTCCAGCCAGGAGGCGACGGCTCCTCTCGGTATCCTCGCGGTGGCCACGCCTCTGCTGCGCGCCGGATACCAGGTGCGGCTGATCGATTCCACCATCACTCCAAACTTCGAGCAGACGGTTGTCGACGAAATGCAGGACGCCCTGTGTCTCGCGGTTTCGCTCGTGACGGGCCCCATGATCCGCGAGACGGTGCGCGTCGCGCGCGCCGTGAAGCTCCGTTACCCCGATAAGCCGGTTGTTCTCGGCGGCTGGCATCCATCTCTCCTGCCGGATCAGACGCTCGCCGCGGATTGTGTCGATATCGTCGTCAAGGGTCAGGGCGAAGACGCGTTTCTCGAAATCGTCGACCGTATCCGCGCGGGGGAATCGGTGGAGGGCATCGCCGGGGTCGGCTATAAGGACGAAGCCGGCCACCTTCGCTTCAATGCGCCGCGCGCCCTCCGGCCGATCTGTGAGATGCCGCCCAAGGCGTACCATCTCGCCGATTTCGACGCCTACGAGCGCGTGTGCGGACGCCGCTGGGCGATGTACACATCGAGCCTCGCCTGTCCCTACAATTGTGCGTACTGCACGAACGAAGGCGTCTATGGCCGCAAGTGGAATGCGCTCGACGCCGAGCAGGTCGCCGAAGAAACGACCGATCTGGTGAGCCGCTATGGTCTTACGCTGCTGTGGGTTGTTGACGACAACTTTTTGGTCGATCGCGATCGCGCCGTCGGCATTGCGGAAGGCATTCTGCGGCGCGGCGTGAAGTTTGACTGGAGCATTCAGGCCTCCACCAATCTCGTCAACCGGCTCACGGTCGAAGAGCTGAAGTTGCTGAGGCGCTCCGGTCTGTCTCAGGTCGCGCAGGGGGCCGACACGGGCTCGCGCAAGGTGATGCGCCTCATGAGCAAGAATTTCCAGAAAGTCGAAACCGTCCATGAGGCGGCGGGCCGTCTGAGTGAAGCAGGTATACGGCCGTCGTTCAACATGATCTTCGGCTTCCCCGGTGAAGAAGAGGAAGACCGCCGCGATTCGATTCGCATGATCATGGAAATTTGCCGCAAGTATCCCGGCGCGGAATTCTGGACGAACATCTTCACGCCGTATCCCGGTGCGCCCATCATGGAGCGCGCGTTCGAGCTCGGCATCGATGTGCCGAAAACGCTGGAGGGCTGGTCGGATTTCTTCCCGCGTTATACGGTACTCCCCTGGCTGAAAGATAAAAAACATCGCGAGCTCCAGACGATGCGCGAATACCTGCGGCTCGCGTTCAAGCGCATCCCGATCGGCGTGAGCCGGACCAATCGCATCGAGCGCGTAGTTCACGGTATGATCGGCGTAACAGCGCGCTGGCGCCTCGACCACGGCTTCTACTCGATCCCCTTCGACCTGAGGGCGAAAGAGTGGGTTTCGAAGATAGTGGCGCCGCCGAAGCCGAAGGTGGATGCGCAACGCCTCGAGTCGGAAGTTGTCACATGCTGAGTCCGATTCTACTCACGCACGCCAATCACGTGCGCTCGGATCCGAAACAGACAGCGCGGATGCAACCGTATCCGCCGCTTCAGACGCTGCTTGCTGCGGCGGCATTGCGAAGCAGTGGAATGCCGGTCTGCTTTTTTGACCCGACACTCGAAGAAACGCTTGCTGAGGCGCAACTTACCTTCCGGAAAATCCTGGAGAGCGAGCATCCACGACTCATCGTGGTATGCGATGACGATTTCAATTTCGTAACGAAGATGTGCCTGGTGCATAACCGCGAGCTCTCCTTCTGGTTTGCGGACTGCGCGCGCGCGGCTGGAATTCCGGCCATCGTGCATGGCTCAGATTCCGCCGATCACGCGCTGCTCTACCTCGAAGCCGGCTTCTCCGCCGTCATTCGCGGCGAAGTGGAAGATGCGCTGCTCCATTACGCGCAGGGACATACTCCCGAAACAATTCCCGGCGTGATTTGCCGCAGCGCGAATGGTTCGGTCCACTTCGGTACGCCGCGTGTTCCCCGCTCCGATCTCGATTCTTTGCCGCTGCCCGCATGGGATCTGGTCGATATGGACCGCTACCGCGCCGCATGGCAACAGGCCCACGGATATTTTTCACTGAACATGGCCTCCAGCCGTGGTTGCCCGTTCCACTGCAACTGGTGCGCGAAGCCGATTTACGGCAATGGTTATCACGCGCGTTCGCCGCGCGCCGTCGCCGCCGAGATGGCGCTCCTGCGCGATGTTTCCCATCCCGATCACATCTGGTTTGCGGATGACATCTTCGCTCTCTCCGGCCGCTGGACAACCGAGTTTGCGGAAGAAGTCTGCAATCTGGGCGCGGCCATTCCGTTCAAAATGCAATCCCGTTGCGATCTCATGACCCCGGAGGCCGCCGCCGCTCTTGGCCGCGCCGGTTGCAAAGAGGTTTGGATGGGCGCCGAATCGGGATCCCAGAAAATTCTGGACGCGATGGAGAAAGGCATTACCGTCGCTGAAATCTACAACGCCCGCGAAAATCTCCGCCGTGAAGGAATTCGCGCCTGCTTCTTTTTACAGTTTGGTTATCCCGGCGAAGAGTGGGAAGAAATTCAGGCTACGATCCGCATGGTACGCGAAACCGCGCCCGATGATGTCGGAATTTCCGTCTCCTATCCTCTGCCCAACACGCGCTTCTACCAGATAGTGGCTTCGCAGTTGAGCTCGCGCGCGAACTGGAAAGACAGCGGCGATCTTCAGATGATGTATCGCGGGCCGTGGTCCAGCGAGTTCTACCGCGAGCTGGCGAATGCAATTCACGCCGAAGTTCGCGGTACGCCGCAGCCCCACTGGGACGCGGTGTATGCGCTGCGCGAATCCGCCCGCTTCGCCGAGGTGGCCTGATGCGCCTGCTCCTGACCCACGGCTACTTTATCGCCGAGGATCCCAAAGAGCAAAAAATCATGAAGCCCTACGCGCCGCTGGGGATCCTGTATCTCTCATCGCATTTGCGGGCGCAGGGCTTCGAAGTTGAGATCTACGATTCGACCTTTGGCACTTTTGCCGAGCTGATCGCATTACTGCAGCGCGGCCCGGCGGGCGTCCTCGGAATCTACGGCAATCTGATGACGCGCGCCAATGTGCTTCGGATTTTGACTGCGGCGAAGGAGGCGGGTTGGCTCGTGATGTTGGGTGGCCCTGAACCCGCCAACTACGCTGAGGAATTTCTCGCGGCGGGAGCGGATCTCATCCTGAAAGGCGAAGCTGAGACTTCGCTCGAGCAATTGATGCGCGCCGATTTCGCTCGCGCCGCCTGGGCGGGCATCCCCGGTCTGATCTTTCAGACGGAGAGCGGCCTTGCGAATACAGGCTCGCCGCTGCTCCTCGAAGATCTCGACGCGCAGCCCTGGCCGGACCGCGAACGCGTCGATATTCCGCGCTATCTCCGCACCTGGAGCGAGCATCACGGTAAGTCTTCTATTTCGATCATCACTGCGCGCGGCTGCCCCTATCGTTGCAACTGGTGCAGCCATTCGGTCTACGGCCATTCGCATCGCCGCCGCTCGCCAGCCGCCGTCGCGGCCGAAGTCGAATGGATCCTTGACCGCTATCAACCCGACGTGCTCTGGATGGCCGATGACGTCTTCACCATCCATCACGGCTGGCTCGAAAAATACGCTGATGAGCTGGAGCGCCGCGGGATCCGGATTCCGTTCGAATGCATCACGCGCGCAGACCGCATGAACGAAAGCGCCGCCGATCTTCTATCGCGCCTGAACTGCTCGCGCGTCTGGATCGGCTCCGAGAGCGGCTCACAGCGCATTCTGGATGCCATGCAGCGCGGGGTAACGCTTGCGCAGGTCCATCAGGCTGTAGCGCTTTGCAAGGCGCGCGGCATTGAAACCGGCATGTTCCTCATGTGGGGCTATGACGGCGAACAGGTCGAAGATGTCGAAGCCACCGTAGGTCTGGTGAAGCAATGCCGTCCCGATGTGTTTCTGACAACGATTTCTTATCCCATCAAAGGCACGCCGTACTTCGAGAAAGTCGCGGACCGCGTTGTCCCCGGCGGCGACTGGAGTGAAACGACCGATCGCGAAGCAACCATCCGCGGCCGTCACTCCAGAAACTTTTATCGCCACGCGGACGATCTGCTTCGCAGTGAATTGGCAGATGTTCCCGACGCGGCCCGCATCGCAACCGCGCGCGAGAATCTCGCTCTGACCGCAGCCGAGGTAGAAGCGTGATGGCGACCGCTTTCGACAGCGTTGCGTCTTCGTACCAGGCTCTCTGGAGCGGCACGCCGGCCGGTGAAATGCAGCGTCAGGCAGTCTGCCGCCGCATCGAACCACTTTTTCCAGCCGACAGCCGCGTTCTGGATATCGGCTGCGGACCCGGCGACGACGCGCTGGCCTTCCAGGCGCGCGGCGTCCAGGTTACCGGCATCGACGCATCACCTGAAATGGTTCGAGTTGCGCGTGAGCGTGGCGTCGATGCGAGCGTTCGTCGCGCCGAGGATCTCAGCGATCTACCCGGCTCATTTGACGGCGTCCTTTCGAACTTCGGCGCGCTGAACTGCGTGCAGGATCTTCGGGTCATGCGCGAACCACTGGCGCGCCGGATGCGCCCCGGTGGCTGGCTCGCCATCTGCCTGATAGGCCGCGTCTGCGCCTGGGAAAGCATCTGGTATCTGCTGCGCGGCGATCTCACGCGCGCGACACGCCGCTGGAGCGGCGAAGCCTCTTCTTCTCTGGCTTCGCGCGTCTTCTACCCCACAGTGGCGAATGTTCGCGACGCATTCGCGCCGGATTTCACGCTCCACTCGTGGCATGGCATCGGCCTCGCGGTCCCTCCGTCATACGTAACTGGCCTTTCGGCTGTCACGGTTCGCCGCTTCGCCAACCTCGACCGCCATCTCGCCTCTCTGCCGCTCCTTCGCGCCTGCAGCGATCATCGCCTTCTGCTGTTTCGAAAGGCGCCGCTATGGTGATGGACCCTGCGGCGCGCCGTACATTCCTCGAGCAGTACGCGGTCATTCGCCACGCCGAGGGCCGTGGTTCAAACGATTGCGCGTACTATCGCGCCCTTCCCTTTCGCGATCTGAGCGGCCGAAACGCCAGCCAATGGGAAATCCGTTCGCGCAGCTATCGCCATTTCGAGCGCACTATTCTCCATGACCTGGAGCGCACAGCGAAACGCCCCCTGCGCATACTGGATCTCGGCGCAGGCAACGGCTGGATGTCGAATCGGCTCCGCCAGCGTGGCCATCATCCCGTCGCCATCGATATCTTCACCGACCAGCTTGACGGTCTCGGCGCGCTCTGCCACTACGAAACTCGCCCGGACGGCCTTGCCGCCGAATTCAACGTCCTGCCGTTCCGCGATCAATCGATCGACATCGCGATCTTCAATTCTTCGTTTCACTACTCATCCGATTACCGCCGGACCCTCGCCGAAATACGCCGCTGCCTGCGCCCGCAAGGCTGCTTTGTCGTCATCGACTCCCCGGTCTACGAGCAATCGAACCACGGCGAGCAAATGCGCGCCGAACGCCAGGATTTCTTCGCGCGAACTTACGGATTCCGCTCCGAATCGCTCGGCAGTATCGAATATCTCGATGAGCCGCTGCTCGCGTCGCTCTCAACCGAACTCTCCATCGACTGGCAGCGCTCTTATCCCTGGTATGGCTGGCGTTGGGCGCTTCGTCCCTGGCAGGCGCGGCGCAAAGGCCGCCGTCCACCTTCCCGCTTCTTCATCCTGGTGGGGAGATTTCGATGATCGTCCTCCTCCACCCGCGCACCGGCAAACCGAAGAACCGGCGCTTCCCGCTCGCCATCCTCTCGATTGCCGCGATGCTCGAAGGCCGCGAAGAGTACGCCATCGTTGACGGCAATCTCGACCCGCACCCCGCCTCCACGCTGGAGGCGCTCGCCGCCGCAAACCGGATCGAGTTACTCGCCGTCTCGGTGATGCCGGGTCCGCAGATGGTCGCTGCGATCCCGCTGTGCCGCGAATTCCGCAAACTGCATCCGGATGTGCCTATCGTCTGGGGCGGCTATTTTCCGTCACTCTACACGGACGCGACGCTCAACGCCAGCTATGTCGATTACTGCGTGCGAGGCCAGGGCGAAGATACGTTTCTCGAACTGCTGGACGCCCTGCGCAGGAAGCGCCCGCTTTCGGGCGTCCCGGGCATCTCCTTCACGGACATCTTCGGCCTCCACGTCCACAACGCGATGCGAACCCTGCGATCGCCCAACGACTTCCCGCGCCTGCCCTATCACCGGCTCCCCGTGGAAAAATATCTGCTCCCCACGTTTCTCGGCCGCCGCACAGCCGTCCATCAGGCCAGCATCGGATGCCCTTATCACTGCCGATTCTGCGGCGTCGTCCCCATTTTCGAAGGACGGCAAAAAACCGAAACACCGCAGCGAACCGCGGCCGTCCTCACCAACCTCAAGGAACGTTACGACATCGATGCCGTCCAGTTCTACGACAACAACTTTTTCCTGAACGAAAGCCACGCACGCGAGCAGGCGGATCTCATTGCGCCGCTCGGATTGCGCTGGTGGGCGGAAGGCCGCATCGATGCATTCCTGCGTTATTCCGACGACACCCTGCGCGCGCTGCGCAGATCCGGCGCAAAGATGATTTTTTTCGGCGCGGAATCCGGCTCCGACGCCGCCCTCGCCAGCATGAACAAGCAGATCACTTCCGCGCAGACGCTGGAACTCGCGCGCCGCATTCGCGATTTCGACATCGTCCCGGAATTCTCTTTCGTCGTCGGCGATCCCTCGAATCCGGAAGAAGACACCCGCAACACCATTGACTTCGTCCGGAAGATCAAGCGCCTCAATCCCGACGCTGAAATCATCGTCCAGCACTATATTCCCGTGCCGAATCCCGAAGGCATGTACGGCGCCGTCGAAGACAAAATCCAATTCCCGTCCACACCCGACGAATGGGCCACGGACCGCTGGCTGAACTTCACCATCCGTCAGGACCCGCAGCTTCCCTGGCTGCCGCGCGCCGTTCGCCGCCGCATCGATAATTTCGAGCTCGTGATCAACTCGCGCTGGCCCACCATTCAGGATGTCCACCTGCCGAAATGGGGCCGCCTGCTTCTGCAATCGTTGAGCTCGTGGCGCTATTCGCTCGGCGTCTACGCCATGCCTGTGGAGCTCGAATGGGCGCATCGCTTCGTTTCGCTCCGCAAGCCGCGCTGGGAGAGCCTCTGATGACGGTGACTGCCGCGGAGGGTTATGAAATCTGGTCGGACCACTATGACGCCGATCCGAATCCGCTTCTGGCGCTCGAAACGCGTGTGCTCCTGCCGCGCCTCGGCGATCTCGCGCAGAAAACCGTAATCGATGCCGCCACCGGCACCGGCCGCTGGATGTCGATCGCCTCCGGGAGGGGTGCGAACTCATTCGGCATCGATTCGTCGCCCGGAATGTTGGCCACGGCCGCGCGAAAAGCCGGGCTCGGCGGCCGCCTGATCCAGGGCGATCTGCGCGCTCTTCCGTTTCGCTCAGGATTTGCCGACCTCGCGATCTGCTCCTTCGCTCTCAGCTATCTTCCATTCGCCGCAGGCGCATTCGGCGAACTCGCGCGCGTATCGCGCCGCGTGATCGTGAGCGACATGCATCCTTCCGCGATGCTCAAAGGCTGGAAGCGCTCGTTTCAAAGCGAAGGCAAAACGTGGAACATCGATCATTACTATCACCGCCGCGACGATCTCGAACAAACCGCGCGCGCCGCGAACATGAAACTGGAATGGACCATCGAAGCGTGCTTCGATGCGCCGGAGCTCAGCTATTTCGAAGCCGCCGGAAAACAAAGGTTGTTTGAGGAAGTAGCCCGTACCCCGGCTCTCTTCGCCGCAAGCTGGATTCGTGAAGAATGCGCCTGACCGGGGCCAGAATCGCGACCGGTCCCCACGCCACCGTTCGGCGGGATTTAACCATCCTGGATGGCCGCATTCATTTCGATGCGCCCGCTGATCAGCCCTTCGATCTGGGCGGCTTTCTCCTCCTGCCCGGCCTCATCAACGCGCACGATCACCTGGAATTCAATCTTTTTCCACGACTCGGAAGTCGCCTCTACGCCAATGCTCGCGATTGGGCGGCGGATATCTACCGCCCTTCACAATCGCCGGTACGCGAGCATCTCGCGGTCCCGAAGCCGGTTCGTCTCTACTGGGGCGGACTCCGCAATCTGCTGAGCGGCGTCACCACAGTGGCGCACCACAATCCCTTCGAAGAAGGTATTTTCGACGCCCGCTTCCCGGTCCGCGTTCAGCGCCGCTTCGCCTGGGCTCACTCGCTCGATTTCAGTCCGGATCTCACCGCGCGCCACCGCGACGCGCCAGCGCACTGTCCCTTTATCATCCACGCCGCGGAAGGCACGGACGCGAAGGCCTCGTCCGAAATCACGCGCCTCGATGCGCTCGGCGTGCTCGATTCACGTACCGTACTCGTGCACGCCATCGCCGCCGGCCCTGTCGAAATTGCGCTCCTGCGCAGGCGCGGCTGCTCCATCGTGTGGTGTCCCGGCTCCAATCTCGCGATCTACGGCCAGACTCTCCCGCGGGAGGTTCTCGATTCCGGCATCCCGATCGCCCTCGGTACTGACTCCGCGCTGACTTCCCACACCGATCTCAGCGATGAGCTGCGCATCGCGCACTCGCTCGGTGTCGATCCCGAGCATCTCTACCGCATGGTCACCACAGATGCGGCGTCCATTCTGCGCCTGACCGATGGTGAAGGCGAAATTCGCGATGGCGGCATCGCCGACCTCATCGCGGTCGAAGATCGCGGCCAGACTCCGGCTGAAGCCATGCTCGACCTCCAGCCCCTCATGGCGATGGTGACCGGACATATACGTCTTCTGGCGGGCAGTCTTGCCGCAGCAACATCTCTCAATCGCCTCGACGTCGAGGGCCGCGGCACATTCTATGTCGACGCCGACGTCGCTGCCCTCTCGCGCGAAGCCAGCGCCGCGCTCGGGCCCTCATTCGCGCTCGCGGGAAAGCGCATCGCCGCATGATCGAAACGCTTCCCATCCTGGTCCTCAATCCGCACAATCGCTGCAACTGCCGCTGTGTGATGTGCGACATCTGGAAACGCGATACCGCGCAGGAAATCACCCGCGCCCAGCTCGAAGCTCAGCTCGAAAGCATCGAACGCCTCGGCGTCGAGTGGGTCGTGTTCACCGGCGGCGAAGCCCTCATGCACTCGGATCTGCACGGGCTCTGCGCCCCTCTGCGCGAGCGCGGCATCCGCCTGACGCTGCTGAGCAGCGGACTGCTCCTCGAACGCTACGCCGCGCAAATCATCGAAGATTTCGATGAGCTCATCGTCTCGCTCGATGGGCCAGCGCCCGTACACGACCGCATCCGCCGCGTCGACCGCGCGTTCGACCGCCTGCGCGCCGGCGTCGAACGCATCGGCGCATTGCGCCCAGGATTCCCCATCGCCGCGCGTTGCACCGTGCAGCGCGAAAACGCCGGCGCACTCCTCGATACCTGGCGCGCCGCCCACGAAATCGGTCTGCATTCGATCTCTTACCTTGCGGCAGATCTCACCTCCGATGCTTTTAATCGCCGCCCGGACGCAACTCCCGATATCGCACCCGATCCCACGCTCCTCGCCGCGGAAATCGATCGCCTGATCGCCACCGGCGAATGCGGCGGCTTCATCGCCGAATCCCCCGCGAAACTCCGGCGCATCGCCCACCACTTCCGAGGCGAATTCGAATCGCCCGTCTGCAACGCCCCCTGGGTTTCCGCGGTTGTCGAAGCCGACGGCGCCGTTCGCCCCTGCTTCTTTCAACCGCCGATCGGCCGTCTCGCGAGCGGCATCACCCTGCGCGACGTCCTCAACGGCCCCGAGGCCATCGCCTTCCGCCAGCGGCTCGATATCGCAACCAACTCCATCTGCCAGCGCTGCGTCTGTTCTCTCAATAAGCGCCCCGCCGCGTAATTACGCAGCGCAGCGTTCGCCCCAGAATCCACAAATCCATCCACACAGACCAGTTCCGCACATAATATTCATCCAGCCGCACGCGCTCGTCATACGTCGTATCGTTTCTCCCCGAAACCTGCCATAGTCCCGTGATGCCTGGCAGCACTCTTGTATAAAGCTCGATCCCCTCGCCATAGCGGACCAGTTCATCCGCCGCAATCGGCCGCGGACCCACCAGGCTCATCTGCCCGCGAAAAACATTCCAGAGCTGCGGCAACTCATCCAGGCTGAGCTGCCGGAGAAAGTGTCCCACCGGCGTCAGGCGCGGATCGTCGCGCAGCTTCCGGTTGACCCGCCATTCGAGGCGCCGCGCTGGATTCCGCTCGAAATAGTCTTCGAGCAACCCATCGGCATCGCGCATCATCGTGCGGAACTTCCAGGCGCGAAATACCCGCCGGTCTTTCCCGATGCGCGGCTGTGAGAAAAACGCCGGACCGCGCGAGGTCAGCCGCACCAGCGCCGCAACACCAATCAAAACCGGCGCCAGCACCACAGCCGCGGCCACCGCCAGAAAAATATCCACCATCCGCTTCGCCATTCGCGGCGCGCCGTGCAGCAGATTCTGCGACATCTCGAGACCCAGCACGCCACCCAGATCACGCGTCGAAACCCAAAGTATCCCCAGGTCCGCAATGTTCGGAATCACGAGGAAGTGGCGGAAGCGGTGCGCATAGCGCCGCAAAATGTCGTGCAGCCGCGCCGTCCCCACACCCGGCATCGCGACGATCGCATAACTCAATCCATACTGATCCGCCATCAAAGGCGCGAGCGCGAGAGAGCCGAGGGAATCCGTCGCCGGATCGTCATCCAGCACCGCCGCCACTTTTAGCCCAAGCGAAGGCTGCGTCCCAAGCAGATCAACTACCCGGCGTCCAACCCGGCCACCTCCGAACACCACCACCGGAATCCCCCACCACCTCTTCCGCGCCAGCCCAGCCCGCACTATATTCCGGAACAGAATCACCAGCAGGATACTAAGCGCCCACGCGCCCGTGAAAGCCAGACGGGAGAAAAGGATACTCGTTTTCGAGAGGAACGTTCCCGCCATCACCGCGAGGTACACGACCGAATTCGCGTAGAAGATACCGCGCAGCTCCCGCACCGGATGGAGTCCGACGCCGGGATAGAGCCCCATCGCGGCGTAGACGAGGATGAAGCCGAGCAGCAGGGGAGAAAACCGTGCGTAATCCGCCAGCAAAAACTGGCCACCCAGGGCGTGACGAATCGCCACTGCGGCGATAAACGCTGTCCAGAACCCGGCGATATCCGCCCCCAGAATAGATGCGTGTGTCGCTAAGCGATTGCCGGTCCAGCGGTTAGCTCCCAAATCCGGGCTAACGCTGCGGCCGGATTCGGAGACTGCCTGCACATAAGATTAGGAAGCCCCGAACCGCCGGCCCGGAACACGCTTCACTGCCCGGAAATTTTATCCAGAGCGGTGAAGCGGCCTTCTTTCTTCGAAGCTTGTTCGCGCGTATCGACGTCGATCTGAATATAGTGCGCCTGGCCACCGTCGTTCGCCGTCGGCCACTTCGGCGCGCCCGCGCCATTCGGATTGCCGGTCTTGATGAAGTTCGCGAAATACAGCTCCATGACGTTCGAGACCTTATGATCTTCCGCCGTCCACGCGTACGTCTTGTTGCTGTCGAGATTGCCAAGCGCGTATTCGATTTCAGCCGAGTGCACCGCGCCGCGCGGCGCTGGCGGGACGGACGCCCGCGCCCCACTCCCCGCCCGGGTCACACCTCCCGCCAGATTTGCCGTCGCATTCCCCATCTCCGGCCGCATGGCGGGTCGAGGACGAGAAAAGTAATAGCGATAGACCGGCTTGCCGCCCGTCTTCACCGCAAGATCGACCCACTTCCACGTGCTCAATGCGATAAAGCGATCGCTCGCCAGTTCGGTCGCGGCGTCGCGCGCTTCATCGTTATTGGACGCCGCAAATTCCTTCGATACCTCGGCGGCGTGACTGCCGTAGAGTTTCTGAATACTCTTCGTCAGGTTCTCCGGAGTCGCCGGATCGCGGCCCAGCACCATGGCGGCGTTCATCTCTTCAGAGTTCCATCCGGCGAGGAGCGGAACATGCGCTTGTTTGCCGGCCTGGAAAATGGCGAGCGGCGATTCTGGGAAGAATGTTCCATCGATCACGGCATCGAAGCGCGGGCCGCCGCGGCGTCCGCCCATCTCGAGGAGTTTGTCCGCAGGCACGGCGCGCATGCCTTCGATGTTGGAGGCGCCGGTGACCGCCATGAACTTCACGCCTTCGGCTTCGCCTTGCGCGAGCGGAACAGGCGGCAGCGCGCCGAGGATGGAACCGCTTTCGCCGATCGCTCCCGCGATCAGATCTTTCGAAAGCGGCGAGGCCATCTGGGCGCTGACGGAAATCGATCCCGCCGATTCGCCCGCAATGGTGATTTTGCGGGGATCGCCCCCGAACGCAGCGATGTTGTCGTGCACCCAGCGAATGGCGGCACTCTGATCAAGATACGTGTAGTCACCGGAAGCGTGGCGCGGAGATTCTTTGCTGAGCTCGGGATGCGCCATGAAGCCAAACGCGCCGAGCCGGTAGTTCACAGTGACCGTAACGATACCCTTCGCCGCGAGGCTCTCGCCGTCATAGCGCGGCTCGGAGCCATCGCCCGCAACGAACCCACCGCCGAAGAAATAAACGAGGACGGGCAGGTGGTCGCTGGCGCCTTTTGCGGGCGTCCAGACGTTGAGGTAAAGGCAGTCTTCGCTCATGCCGTTCGCGCGGAACCCCATGTCGCCGTAAACAGCCTGCTGCATGCAGCGCGCGCCGAATTGCTTTGCTTCGCGGACGCCGGTCCATGGCTTCACGGGTTGCGGCTCTTTCCAGCGCAGGCCACCTACGGGAGGCTGTGCGAACGGAATACCTTTGAATTCGCGAACTCCGGAAGGCTGGCGGCCCGTTCCTTCGAGTGAGCCGGACGCGGTCTTCACAATGTCCTGTGCGGAGAACGCGGGAAAGGTGAGCGCCAGGAAGGCGGTGGCAAAGTAAGTCAGTTTCATTGTTTAAACCCAAACCATCGTATGCCCGAAGGCTTGTGAAGGCAATTCGAAAAATACGATTGCAGTTATAGTGGCAGACAATAAATACTGACATGCCAGCGAATCTCAACCTCCGCCATCTGGAAGCGCTGATTGCCATTGCGCGCGCGGGTAACTTCACTCGCGCCGCTCAGGCGCTCCACATCTCGCAGCCTTCGCTGACCGTGCAGATCCGGCAGCTGGAGGAAGCGCTCGGCGTTCGCCTTCTGGATCGCAATACACGCTCGGTGCGGCTGACGCAGATTGGGCGCGAACTGACGCCGGTGATCGAGCGGCTGGTGCGGGAGGTCGATTCCGTCGTACTGAACGCGCGGGATCTGGCGACCGGCAATCGTGGACTGGTGACCGTGGCTGCGTTGCCTTCCATCAGCGCGACCATTCTGCCGCGTATCATCGAGCGGTTCCGGGAAGAGTCGCCTGGGGTTTCCGTAATGCTGCGCGACGTGGTGGCGCAGCGCGTGCTGGCTATGGTGAAGAGTGAAGAAGCCGACTTCGGCATCGGCAGCTTTCCCGATGCGGAGGCGGATATCCACACGACGCCCCTGTTCACGGACCGGATGCGCGTGGTGTTCGCGCCTGGGTCGCCGCTGGAAAAACAGCGCGCGATCTCGCTGAAGCAGCTCACCGGCCTGCCAATGATTCTGATGGACCGGCAAAGCAGCGTGCGAACGCTGGTGAACCGGGCATTCGAATCCATCGGGCATTTTCCTGTACCCGCGTACGAAGTGACGTACATGTCAACCGCGGTTGGGATGGTGAAGGCCGGTCTGGGGATCAGCTTTTTGCCGTCGTCCGCGCTCGAAGTGGAAGAATTGCGAGGCGTCCGGTCGCGCGTTCTGCACCATCCCGGGCTCACGCGGAAGATCGTAGTGGCGAGAAGCGCGGCGCGTTCGCTCTCTCCGGCTGCGGCCGGCTTCATCCGTACCCTCACTGCATATTGCAGGACCTTGAATCATTGATAGGCCGAAGCTATTAAAGATATAGAAATAAGTCAATTGTCCGAATGAATGCCGCGGACATATGATTGAGACTTGATTTCCACTCTGCGCATTGTCGCCGCTGGCGTGTTCATGGTGTGCCCTGCCTTCGCGGCGACGTGTGAGGGCCTCACCAGCCTTGCAATGCCGGGCGTGACGGTGACTTCAGCCGCTGTTTCGACCGCGCCCCTGGAGTTCTGCCGCGTGAAAGCGGTCGCAAGGCCAGTCCCGGATTCCGAAATCCAGATCGAGGTCTGGCTTCCACCCGCGGCCTCGTGGAACGGCAAGCTTCTCGGCACAGGCAATGGCGGCTATTCGGGCGCGATGAGCATTCCGGCGATGCAGGCTGCGTTGAAAGAGGGCTACGCCGTGGCGGGCTCCGATACCGGACACGCGGGCGGTGATCTACAGTTCGGCCAGGGCCACCCGGAAAAGATCGCCGACTGGGCGTGGCGCGCGATTCACGCGATGACGGACGTCGCCAAACTGACCGCTCGGAACTATTACGGAAAATTTCCGCAGAAGGCGTACTTCAGCGGCTGCTCCACCGGCGGACAGCAAGCGCTCTCGGAAGCGCAGCGCTTCCCGGCGGATTATGACGGCATTGTTGCGGGTGATCCAGGCAACGATCGGATTCATCTCAATATCGGGTTCCTGTGGTCCTGGGTCGCAACTCACGAGAACGGCGCCGATATTCTGCCTGCCGCAAAGCTCCCGATGATCACCCGCGCGGTTGTCGCCCGGTGCGACGCGATTGACGGACTGAAGGACGGTCTCATCGACGATCCACGCCGTTGCCATTTCGATCCAGGAACGCTGCTGTGCAAGTCAGGCGATAACGCCGAATGCCTGACGGCGCCGCAAGTCGCCGCCGTTCGTAAGGTCTACGACGGCGCAACGAATCCTCGCACGCACAAGCGAATTTTCCCCGGCTGGATTCCCGGTACGGAATCCGGATGGAGCGGTTACTTCGTCGGACACGCGGAGCCCGCGCGCGTGGATTTCTGGCGTTTATGGCTGTTCGGTGATTTGAAATGGGACCCTGCGACCTTTGATTTCGACCGTGATGTGGTCTGGGCCGACGAAAAGCTCGCCGAGACCTCGGCCCTCAACGCCGACCTCCGCCCATTTCGCGCGAACCACGGAAAGCTGATCCTTTATCAGGGATGGGCCGATCCCGTAGTTCCGCCGGAAGACACGATCCAGTATTTCGATGCCATGCAGCACGCTGCGGGTGGCGGGACGACGGATTTCGCGCGCCTGTTCATGGTTCCCGGCATGGGCCACTGCCAGGGTGGGCCCGGCCCATCTGTGTTCGATCCGCTGACTGCGCTCGATGCGTGGGCGACGAAGGATGTTGCGCCGGATCGTATCGTCGCTGCACACAGAGCTGCGGGGAAAGTTGACCGCACTCGTCCGCTCTGTCCTTATCCACAGGTCGCGCGCCGAAAAGGCACTGCCGAAATTGACGATGCCACGAGTTTTGCCTGTGTGGCGCCGCCGCGCTGAGGTTTCTATGCGAAGGATCTCCTCCACACTTTTCGCGCTTCTTCTCTTCACGGGAGCATCCGACGCGCGCGTCGTGAAGCTGGTTATCGAGCATACGCAGCCGACCGGCCCTTATACGCGTATTACCGGACACTTTGAAGGCGAACTCGATCCGAAGCTCCCGCAGAACGCCATCATTCAGGATCTGAAGCTGGCGCCCCGGAACGCGCGTGGCCGAGTCGAATATTCCGCCACCTTCACGCTGCTCTTTCCCACCGACCCCGCGAAGCGCAGCGGAGTGCTGCTCTACGAAGTGCCCAATCGCGGCAATTCGCCGCTGAACGCGCGGCTTTCGGAAGACGAACAGAACGAAGGCGACGCCATGCTGAGCAGCGGCTGGCAGGGCGATCTGACACCCCGCCCCAATCTCGAAACCATCACAGTACCAGTCGCGAAGAACGCGGACGGCTCATCGATCGCCGGCCCCGTGTTGATGAGCCTGATGAATCTCCCCGCAGCCAGTTCGACCGCGTCCCTCGAGAGCGGTTTCGCAGGCCTGCGTTACCAACGGCCCGTCAGCCTCGATACAGCAAAAGCGCAACTGACGCGACAGGCCTCCGAAGATGGCGAAG
>DASYCD010000360.1:0-49391 GCA_036500405.1 Bryobacteraceae bacterium | reverse complement strand
GGTTTATAAGCCGGGGTTCTGGAGCCAGGGTCCGGCGATGATCGAAGCGCTGAATATTCTGAGCGGCTACGACCTGACGGCGATGGGTCAGAATTCAGCCGACTATATTCATACGCTCGTGGAGGCGCTGAAGCTGGCGTATGCGGATCGCGACACTTATTATGGCGATCCGAAATTCGTGAAGGTGCCAGCTGCGACACTGCTTTCGATGGAATATGCCGCGGAGCGCCGGGCCGAGATCGGGCCGAATGCGTCGCTCGATTTCCGGCCGGGGAAGATTGACGGGAAGGTCGGGATTCATCCGTCGAAATCGGAAATCGCGCGAGCGGAAAAGATCGACGACATCCTGATGGCGCACGATACGACGTGCGTGAACGCCTTCGATAAAGACGGCGTGATGTTTTCGGCGACGCCTTCGGGCGCATGGCTGCCGAGCGTGATCGCGGGTGATACGGGGATTCCGCTGACAGAGCGCGCGCAGAGTTTCTTCCTGATCCCGGGGCATCCGAATGAGCTGGCGCCAGGGAAGCGGCCGCGGGTGACGCTGAGTCCTACGCTCGTGACGCACGAGGATGGCAAACCGCTGCTCGCGTTTTCGACGCCGGGCGGGGACAATCAGGAGCAATCGCTGGTGCAGATCTTTTTCAATCAGGTGCTGTTCGGGATGAATTCGGAGCAGGCGATCGAATCGCCTCGGTTCCAGACGCGGCATCTGGTTTCGAGCTTCGATAACCATGCGATGAATCCGGGGGATCTGCTGCTGGATGACCGGATTCCGGGGAGCGTGATGAAGGATCTGGCGGCGCGCGGGCATAAGATCGATACGCGTCCGAAGACCAACAGTGGCGCGGCTCCGACGATGATCCGGCTGACGTCGGGCGGCGTGCTGGAAGCCGGCGCCGATCCGTGGTTCAACCGGCAGATGCAGGCCTGGTAGGTTGGATTCGCTTTTCGATACGCAGGAAGCCGGGGGCTTTGACCGCCGTGGGTTTGATCGCGGAGCCATGCGGGACCGTCTGCGCGAGTTGGCGGCGCGGAAGATTTATGTGGGCGGAAGCTCCTGGAAATACGAGGGGTGGGTCGATCAGATTTATACGCGCTCACTCTATTCGGTGCGCGGCAAGTTTTCGAAGAAGCGGTTCGAAGATACGTGCCTGAGTGAGTATGCGACGGTGTTTCCGACGGTCTGCGGGGATTTTGCGTTTTATCAATTTCCTCCGGATTCCATGTGGGCGCGTTTGTTTGCGCAGACGCCGCCTTCGTTCAAGTGGGGGCTGAAGGCGCCGGAGCAAATTACGACGCCGGAGTTCCCGGTGCATCCGCGGTATGGCGCGACGGCGGGGCTGAAGAATCCGACGCATCTGGATGCGGAGTTGTTTACGCGGTCGTTTCTGGCTCCGCTGGCGCCGTACCGGGCGCAGACTGGCGTGATCATTTTCGAATTTAATTCGATGAATTCCGGGCGGGAGTTTGTCGGCAAACTGGATGCTTTTCTGGCGGCGCTGCCGGCGGGATGGCCGTATGCGGTGGAGGTACGGAATTCGGAATTGTTAGGCGCGCGATATTTCGATTGTCTGCGGGCGCATGAGGTGACGCATGTGTATAACGCCTGGGCTCGGATGCCGGAGATGCGCGATCAGATGCGGATGCCGGGATCGCGGACGTCGGAGCTGATTGTGGCGCGGGCGCTGTTGAAGCGCGGGCGTCCATATGAGGAGGCCGTGCGGACGTTCGCGCCTTATACAGAGGTGCAGGAAGTGAATGAGCCGGTGCGCGGGGCGCTGCGGGAGATTGTGGATGTGGCGCTGGTGGATGGAACGCCGGCGTTTGTGTTTGTGAATAACCGGTTGGAAGGAAATTCGCCGGGGACGATTGTGGCGATTACTTCGTGATTTTTTAGTTGGTCGCCGGGCGCTCGATGTGTTCTGCGGTGCAGACCGAGTTTGCTGAGAACCGTGAAGATGGTGGAGAGGTCGGCGAAGGGGGTTAGCGGCCTGGGTGGTGTTGGGTGGGGGCGGGGGTAGGCGCATGGGTTTCCAGCCTTCGCATTGAGCGTGAACAGGCTGCGGAGTGCGGCGCATCGGCAGGGATAAGACGTCAGTAGCGCAGAGTTTGTTCCCGGCTTGGTATACTGAGTCTTCCCGCCTTGTGGGCTCGTAGCTCAGTTGGTTAGAGCGCTTCCTTGACACGGAAGAGGTCGGAAGTTCGAGTCTTCTCGAGCCCACCATTTAAACTCAGTTCCTTCAGTAGATTACGGATTTCATCCGGAACTTCCGGCTGGAGTTCGTTCAGAAATTTGGCCCATTCTGGCCCATTCGATGCACCATTTTGGTCAGCTGCGGGTTGAGTTGCGCGGTCGAGAATTCGATCCTGAAATGTTCTGACTGCGCGTTCCTGGGCAGACAGATCGACCAGTGTGTACTCCTGATTCATGTCCGACTTCGAGTGTCCGGCGGCGTTCATAGCCTGGCCAACGCCCGCCAACGCTGACATCGCGGTTATCGCTTCGCGTCGAAATGCGTGGAATCCGAATCCTGTCCAGTAGATGCCCAGGGCCTTAGCCTGCTTGCGCAGGAAATAGTGATTGATGTCCCGATCATCGCGGCAGGTGCCCTTCGAGGTTTTCACGCTGAACACAAAAACACCTTCACTTCCGGGGCCCGGCCAGATACGGCGCAGGTGTTCAGTCAACTGACCTATGGGAACGTCGCGTTTCGCCTTGCGTGTTTTCGGCTCGTCCAGATCCCCGCGATAGAACCGCTGGCGCACCATTACAACTCCGCGCTCCCAATCGATGTGTTTCCATTGCAGGCCGAGCACTTCGGAAATTCGCAGCGTGCAGAAGAGCGCCATCATGCAAATCAGCCTCACGTCTTCAGGCAGGGCGTCGAGCAACTGCCGCGTTTGCTCGTCTGTTAGTTTGCGCTTTTCGCGCACAGCGCGCTGCTTGCCGACATACACATCGATGGCCGGGTTTTTCTCTCGCCAGTAGCCCCACTTCGAGGCCTGCGTGAACAGGCCACACATGAAATTGCGTAATGAGGCGCGCGACGCCCAGGCCATTTTCGCGTTCGCCTTCTCGGCCAGCCAATTGTCAATTACCCTGGTGGTCACTTCGGCCATCATCATGCCGCCAAATGCCGGTCTGACGTGATTCTTGATGAACGAGAGATATCGCCCCTGTGTGGGCACGGCCAGATTATCCCGTTTCAATACAAAGTTCTTGGTGTATTCGTCCAGATATTCCCCAAAAGGAATCTGCGCCTGAATCACATGTTTGCGGTCGTTGAGAATGGACATGGCCCGGGCTGATTCCGTCTGGGCCTGACGCTTGGTGAGTTCCGCGCAGGTACCGAGGTACACTCTCTCCTTCGCGCGGTCCATTGATCCATCTGGTTGCAACCGGTCCACGTATGGCCGGATGTACCATCGGGGGTTCGCGCCTGTCGTCCGTTGAACTCTTGGATTCTGCGTTCGCATTGCGTTGCCGATCCCCAGTAGTAGGGCAATGGACCGATTATGGCACGCGAAATTCCGCATTGCTTACCTACTTGCCTCGATTCGTACGGATCACAATGATGCCGTGGATCTACCCACCCAGACGCCGAACAGGATGAGGAATATCGCCGCCAGAGCCATGATCGTGAATTGCCGTTTGGACAGCTGTTTTTCGTAGGTTTCCTTCACCTCCTGAACGATCTCCGCCGACTTCAAAACGGCCTTGCTGAGGTCGATCCGCAGTTCCTCATTCACCGCTCGGGCTAATCGACGGACTTCGGTCTCGACCGCCGACTCAGCCCGGCTATGAGCCCACTGCGCGGTTTCCTTGAATTGCGCGAGATCCTGATTCATCACGGCGCGGATGGCTTCGAGCGATTCTTCGAGGACCAGACGATTCATCGTCACAAGGGCGAAAGCTGCGTCGTCGGGTTTCAGAATCAAACGATGCTCTGCAGCTACCACTGCCATCATGCGTTCTACGTTGAACATCGTTGGTTTTGCCATAATCTACTCCATTCCAATCCGATCCAGCTGTTCAAAGAGTTCGCGGCGGATGATCGTCAATCGCTGTTTCGAGACGAGTGAGAACTCAGGAAGCCGAATTGCTTCTTCGAATGTCAGGCGCTTCAACAGCATCTGCCGGATGTCGTCCCCGTAAGTGTTCGGGTTGCGATCCCTGATGACTACGGTCCCGAGAAGCTTGCTGGCCTGCTCCTCGGCGACGCGGAACTGCTCGAACGGTTTGCCGTCTTTCGACACCTCGCCGAAATACTCGTTCAGCCAGACGATCACGTTTTTCTCCGTGGTTGTTTCCGCCAGACGCTCGAATCCATTCAGGGTGTCAGTCATGGCCTGTCCGCCAGCCACGACGGAATGGACAAAGACCCGGCGGGATCGATCGGCGAGAAATTTCAGAATTTCGTTTTCGAGAATGTAGTTCCACAGGGGAACGAAGGTCGTAGCGCCGGTATCCACGATGCAGACGCCTCCGATTTGACAGATCTTCTCAAAGAGCTCATCGAAACGTTTGTCGTTAATCGCTCCGCGCCGTAGGACATTGATGTGCTCAGCCTGGAGGGCTTGATACTGCGCAAAGGTTGCGTTGACCGGGTCCGTGTCAAAGCAGTGCGGCGTGATCTTCCTGCTCAGGAAGTATTGGCCGAGGATAGCGGAAATCAGACTCTTGCCGACGCCGCCCTTGCCCTGAAGAATCAGATGGACCTGATTGCTCTTCGGTTGTGTGTTTTCGATAATTGCCATGTGAATTGCCTGCTAATCGATCAGCTGCTTTTGAATGGAGAACGGATCGTAGCTGAATCCGTCCGATTGTTTTTTCTTTCGCTGCTCGCGAAGATTGAGAAACGGGTCTGGCCACACCGGAGACTCGGGCTCAGGTGGGGCGTTCGGACAGGCAGCGGTGCGCGATGTCGCCTTGGTTTCTGATCGGTGCTGCCGGGATTGCCTCATGCGAATGCGGGATACGTAAACCCGGAACTGGGGATACGGAATTTCGAGGCCATCGGCGCGAGCGGCGTCCCATACTTCCCGCAGTTTCTTTCCCGTAGCCAAACTGTCAACGATCTCCGGCCAGATCCATGCAACCGCGCCCGTGCTGGTTCTTGGCTCAACACCCGGCAGCGACCGTAGATGGACGAGGTCCCGCTTCGTTTTATTCCGGAGCGAAGGAGCGGAGTTTGCTGGTGTAGCCAGAAAGAAGCCTCTACAGATAAGGGCCCAGAACCGCATTTTTGGACAAAATATTCAAATCCTTCCGCCGGTAACCATACGCAACGGTTCGAAACCGTATGAAACAGTTGGGCGCGATTCTGGTAAGTGGCAACTGTCTGTAACACGCTGAAACCAGCCAGCACCCGAAACAGCAGCAAAACATCGGTAGTGGAACATAAAGGGTTGTCGGACTGCTTGGGCGTTTTGCTCGGCTATCGTGCTGTCGTGTCCCGCTTTAGGGCGGGCGACAAGTTGCCATCGACGTCGCCCGTTTGTCCGACCGCACATTTTTGTGGGCGTTTTCTGTCCAAAAATGCGCTTCTGAGCCGGTATATGTAGAGGCTTTAGCCGATGCCAAAACGAGCAGTTCGAATTCAGCCGGAACTGGATCAACGCATGCAGAAGGCCGCGAAGGAGCGCGGTTTCAGGTCACCGAGCGCCTTCATGCGCGCCTCAATTGAAAGTGAATTGAAGTCGCGAAGCGAGCACGCCGGGATTGAACAACAGACCGCCGCCAGCTTTGAGCGGCTCGCCAAAGAATTCCGGCGAGTCCTCCGAGGCCAGCAGGCGATCTTTGCACTTCTTGACGCGCTGACCAAGACCTTCCTGGGGTGTGTACCGGAACCGCCTGCCGAGGCACGGTCACACTCGATCACAGTGGCGCGAGACCGGTATATGCGGCTGATAAAAACCGCTGGCCAATCGCTGGCGAACGACGCTCAATCCGCGATGCGGGACTTGCTGGGGGACGAAAATGAATGACGAGGAACGGGAGTTCCGGCTACGTCCGGTAAAACCGCGCGTGCCGAAACTAGGACGCGATGGGGTTGCATTGGCGGCTGGATTCAGGATGCTGTTGCACTATGCCCGGCAGAGCAGTGCGCGCCGCCGGGGATCGTCCGCTGGCGCTCGCCGCTTTCCGCATCGCCAACGCTGTGCCGTTCGGATCACCTATTCCAAAAACACCGTGCGCGGGCAATGGCGAGCTCACGGGCGCTATCTGGAGCGCGAAAGCGCTGCTAATGGAGGTACGGGATTCAACGCGCGCGAGAGTGACGTGGAAGTTTCTTCCATATTGAAGGACTGGCAAGCGAACAAAGATCAACTGCTTTGGAAGTTCATCATCTCTCCCGAGTTCGGTGACCGCGCCGACCTGCAGCGGCTCACGCGGGATTTGATGGTCCGTCTGGGGGAGGATCTCGGTGGTTCGCTGGAATGGGTAGCTGTGGCCCATCGCAATACCGAACATCCGCACGTGCATGTCGCATTGAGGGGCCTTGCGGCCAACGGCCAGGCCCTGCGCTTGAGCCGCGATTACGTGAAACGCGGTGTCCGCGAGATTGCGGAGGATCTGTGCACACGACAGTTGGGATTTAGGACGGCTCTCGATGCTGTGGAGGCAGAACGCCGAGAGGTACCTGAAACCCGGTTCACTTCGCTGGATCGCGTGATCCTCCGGAATGCAATGGCTGTCGAAAACGGCTTCTCATTCACACAAACTGCGGATACCGGCCACGCACAGAATCATCACGTTTTTGCACGCCTTATTACGCTGTCACACATGGGATTGGCAAAAAGAGCAGGGGACGAATCTTGGTTACTTCGATCCGACGTGGAGTCGGTGTTACGCGCGATGCAGCGGACGGCCGACCGGCAGAAGATGCTGTTCGCCCACGGAGCATTGGTTTCGGATAGACGCCTGGCAGTCGAAGCTGTAGACTGGCGGCAGACAACTGAGGTCGAAGGTCGAGTGCTCGTGCATGGCGAAGAAGAGCACTCGGGCAAGAACTACCTCTTGCTGGAATCAACAGCTGCCAAGGTCTACTACCTCCCGTATACGCGAGAGATCGAGGAGACGCGCAGTATTGGAGTACTGAAAACCAATTCGTTCATTCGGTTGCGCAACCTTGCCAAGGGCGGGCAGCTCAGAATTGAGATTGAAGATTTTGGAAACGCCGAGTCTGTTCTAACCAACCGCAGCCTGGTAAGGGAAAAAGTGGAGGCGTTGCGCCGACAGGGAATTAGCCCGATCGACGATGGCTGGGGTGGATGGTTGGGAAGATATCAAAAGGCTCTTTGCCACGCCGAGGCGGAGCGTTTGCTCCCGAGAATAGATCGCCAGGTTGGTAGGCAACGAGACCGCAGACACTCAGGACTTGAGCGATAGCCCTGTCTGACGCGACACTGACGTGCTCCGGTTTTCTCTACCAATCGTAATTTGGAAAGCCCGGATTTTCATACTACCGCGCGACTTACTTGCCTTTATACCGGCAGGAAGCGATTTATGCGCGCAGCGACGTTGAGCTGTCGCGCTCCACGCTGGCAGGCTGGGTGGGCGCGAGTTGCCGGACGATGGCGCCGTTGAGCGAGGCGCTGCGGCGATATGTGCTCGGGGCGAGCAAACTGCACGGCGACGATACGCCGGTGCCGGTGCTGGCTCCAGGCAACGGGAAGACGCGCACGGGCCGGCTGTGGACTTATGTTCGGGACGATCGCCCGGCAGGCGACAACTCGGCTGCGGCGGTGTGGTTTGCCTATTCGTCGGATCGTCAGGGCGAGCATCCGCGGCGGCATCTGAAAGAGTTTTGCGGAACGCTGCAGGCCGATGGGTATGCGGGTTTCAACAAGCTCTATGAGAGCGGCGGGATTCGTGAGGCAGCATGCTGGGCGCATGTGCGGAGAAAGTTCTTCGATCTGCATCAGGCGCACGGTTCAGCGAGTGCAAAGGAGGCGCTGGAGCGGATCGGGCAACTGTATGGAGTCGAAAGCGACATACGGGGCAGGTCGCCCGATAAGCGGCTTACAGAGCGGGAAGCGCGGAGCCTGCCGCTGCTGGAAGCGATGCGCGCGTGGATGCAGGCGACATTGGGAAAAGTGTCGCGGAAATCGCCTTTGGCCGTTGCGCTTCACTACGCCCTGGGGCGGTGGGCGGCGTTGACCCGGTACTGCGAAGATGGCGCGCTGGAGATCGATAATAATGCGGCCGAGCGTGCGCTGCGGACGGTTGCTGTGGGCCGGAAGAATTACCTGTTCGCCGGGTCGGATGCGGGTGGGGAACGGGCGGCTGCGTTATATGGGTTGATTGGTTCGGCGAAGCTGAACGGGATTGATCCGGAGGCGTATCTGCGGCATGTGCTGGAGCGAATTGCGGATCATCCGGTGAGCTGTTGCGCGACGGCGATGGAGCCCAGCTTCCGGTCGGTGAACAGGTGAGCCTGATACTGCCTGACGAGTTCGGGACCGAGTTGATCGGGCGGTTTGTGGAAATAAAGCGCAAACTCCTCGACGGAACGGAAGTAGATGCTCGTGGTAATCGGGGAGAGATTGCGGCGCTGGAGTTCTTCCAGCATCGTCTTTCGCAGTCGGGTCACGGGAGATTCTCCTCGTGACCAGCGATAGATCCGTCAGCGCATCGCTGTGGTCATCGCGAATTCGCCCGCAGTTCCACGCACGCGAAGCGTCTGCTGCCCTCGGCGGCCTCGTTCATTGGATATTAATGGACCATTTCGACCTCCGACACGACGGGCGATTCGCCCGCTACCAACCAGAGCCAATATACGGGGCCAAGTGCCGCTACGGCAGTTTCTATTTGCGCGCGATTACGGCAGTTCGCTGGACTCTCGAACCCACTTGATCGACTAGAAGAGAAGAACGGTACCTGCCGCGGCAGATATGCCAAACGTGAGGATTGCACTCATCAGGTTGTGGGGCAGTACCAGAAATTAGAATATGAACCAACATGGCCGTGAGCGCAGTGAGCGACATTGCGAACGGAATGATGTCGCTCGACTGCGGTGCTATTCATCGGAACCTGCCCGGATTCTACCCCCGCGCGTAACCGCCTCAAATCTAGTGCGCGAATGCGCACGGTGTTGTGTTGCACTCCGACCGCCAGCCGTTCGACTGGTTCAGGACATCAACACATTAGGTAAGTAAAATCTACAGGCTGACAGACGCTTGCTCAATGTGGCATCTTGGAGATACCGGGACGTCTCCGAGGCTCTTTGCAGGAGGCCTTTTTCGGGCGAATCCAAACTGTCTTATGGGTTCGTCTCGGTAGCTCTCACGAGTTAATCGCCCGCGGTGAAGCGGTTTATGCCATCGGGATATCGGGATGCTGATGATGTCCAAGGTGGGTATTCAATTGCGTGTGCGCCAAATCCCAGTCAATCCGGGCTTCCCTCACACTTATCCGCGCAGCCTCGTATTTATCTCGCGAAGCCGTTAGGCTGCACAGCGCAGCGCCGTCTGCGAGAGCATGAGACTGGAGTTGAGAGCCTGTACGCGGTCATCAGGCGCTCACACTCTCAGCTAAAGGAGTGGCGTTTTGCCAGCATCCCGGCGGGCTTTTACGAGACGGCAGGCGAGGAGTACCGATGTTAAGATCAAACGGCAGCTCCGAATCTCTTTTTGATCTCCGCTGCCCATCTATTGGCGATGACATGGGGCGATTATCACGAATTCACCAAGCACAGCGTTGAATCGTTAAGGCGAATCCCACATGTCCTCGACTGGGCGAACATGCCAGACCCATTCCGTCATTACGAGGGCGTGCCGGTCCTGGACTTGCCCGGAGATCCACCCGATCCCACAACGCCAGCGCTCGACGTCCTTTACGGCGTCTCTCACACCACACCTGCCCGTGACGGCCCGACTTTCCTTTCGCAATTGCTGTTCTATTCTGCCGCGATTAGCGCGTCCAAGCGCGTGTCGTTAACCGGAGAGCGGTACGCCCTGCGCGTGAATCCGTCTTCAGGCAATCTGCACCCGACTGAATTCCACTTCCGCGCACGGGGCCTGAAGGAGTGGCCCGATGGCCTATATCACTACCGCCCGTCCTCGCACACGGCCGAACAGCGCGCCCTCGGCGATCTTGAGCTGAAGGTGGCCGGTAATCCGGCGCCGATTGTCTTTATCCTGACCAGCATTGCGTGGCGCGAGGCGTGGAAGTACCATGACCGGGCGTATCGATACTGCTTGCTCGACGTGGGGCACGCGTGGCAATCGCTCGCCCTTGCCGCGCGGGCCATTGGATGCGAAAGTTTTGCCGTGGGCCATTTCCCGGACGATGAAGTAGCGGAGTCCTGTCACCTGCACGAGGATGAGTGGCCGATGCTGATCATCGGGCTGCGTGGCAGTACCATTCCAGTCCGCGAACCGGATGCCTGCGAGACCGTTTGGTACAACGGGCAGGCCAATCAACTTTCGGAAAAAACGATTATGTACCCGTCGATTGACGGGATTCATGTCGCCACGAAGCTCAGCAGCCTCGCGTGCCACAGCATCTCGTCCGCCAGTCCGACTGGGTCCGGCGAGATGATCCTGCCTGCTTCCGCTTCATCGAGAAGCGCTTTTGGCGGAGTTGTCCGCATGCGGCGTTCCGCACTCGACTTCCAGGGCGGAACGCAATCCATGTCGCTGGCCCAACTCTCGGCCATCCTCGCAGCGACGGCCCGCCCGCTCTTTGCCGATTTCGCCGCAGGGGGCTACATTCAGCTTTACTTGTATGTCCATCGAGTCGCCGGGCTGCCACAAGGTGTCTACAGGTACTGGCCGGAGAATGGTGAGTTGGAACGGATAGCGAGTGGTGATCAGCGCGTCGCAATAGCGGGCCTCAGCCTCGGACAGGACCTCGCGGGTAATGCATGTGTGGCGTTCTCGATGATCGGCGACCTCGATCGTGCCGCCCGCGCTCATGGCGATCGTGGATACCGCTACGTGCATTTTGAAGCCGGCGCCATAGGCCACCGCTTGTATCTGGCCGCCGAAGCACTCGGGCTGGGGGCGACCGGAATTGGCGCGTTCTACGACGAGGAGGTGCACGGCTATCTCAAGCTGGCGCCTGCGCAGGGGCAGGTCGTTTACCACTTCGCAATCGGTTATCCGGTTCCCGATCCGCGCCTCGCCGCATGATCGCCGTGACAGGAATTCTGGTTCATGGTGGCAATCATTTCATCGTCCGGGGGCCATTGCCGGACCGGAACGCCGCACTCTCACTCATTCGCCATTGGTCCGTCATTCAGATCGGAGCGACGACGCCTGCGTCCCTCGGCCCATGGCGCATTATGACGCGAGAGGTCCGGCAGAATCTGGAATGGGCAGTAGTCGCGCCGGGAGATGGAGAGATCTCGCTGGCAGTGACGCAGTTGCTGGACGAGTTGTCGGCGCGAGGAATCGCCATCCACGACACCCGGGTCGGACCCTGGTAGCGAGCGGCGCCTGAGCGTCTTCGCCGGCGGATCGAAAGCAGCCCGAGGGGTAAGGATGGGCTGTACGGCAGTGACTACGCGCGCTACGCCTGCATCATCCACGAAGACATCGCGTTTAACACAGCACACGGTCGCATACCCGGATGCCTTTGGTCTTCTCCTGCCGACCGAGCGCATTCAGGGCATCGGTCCACTTGCTTGTTCCGATGGTTTCTGAGTCGGGCGTTTCGCTCTGGCCCCTCGCGTGCTGTCGAGATGAAGCCAAATCAGGAAGGGGGTACATTATGTTGCACTTGGCGAGCTGTGAGACGTGCGCCAATCTGATGGCGCAGGAAAATCGCTTGCGAGCGTCCTATGAAGGGGCCATCAAATCACTGTATGATTTCCGCAGTGGCTTGAGACCCGATAAGTACCGCGCAATCAGAATGCTGGCAGATGAAATGTGGGATAGCTTAACGCGGGCAACACGGGAATTTCAGGAACACCAGCGCAGCCACCTGGCACAGGGGCAGAGCCTGCTGCATCAATTGTAGGACTGTCGTGGGCGGGTAATCTAATCACTCGCCCGGGTATGGCGATACCGGTGGGCCGCAAACTGTCGCGCTGTGCCCGTGGCGCCGTGAGCGTTAGACGAAGCGCCCGGAATGGGCCAGCTTTCAATCCGATGATGCATCCGAAATCTCGCGCCGATTTCCATGGGATATCAGCCCGCACGTCATCGCTGAACAGCGTTCGGAATCGTGCCCGAACCGGCTTCGTATTCGCCGGTTCCTCCGATGTGACAGAATTACTGTAGTTTCACTGAAACTCCAGCCACGAGCGCGCTTCAACCGCGGATGAAATAAATGCCTCAATCGATTGATCGCCAACACGAGCGCGAACAGATCAGGAACCTTCTTTTGGCCGCCCCGGTGATTCAGGATGCCTGCTCTATAGATCTTTTACTCTTCCTGCACAGACATCCCCGCACACTGCTGACGAACGAGCAGCTTGCCGGATTTGTGGGCTACAGCATGAAGGAAGTAGCCAAAGCTCTCGACCTTTTCTCAGAAGCCGGTCTCCTGGAACGGGCAACACAGCGCTCCAGCCATGCGGCGCGAATGTATTCTCTTGTCCTTACGGGACCGCAGGGGGAAGGGCTGAAGCTGCTTCTGACCGAGGCGTCCACCCGGCTCGGAAGGCAATACATTCTCGCCGCCCTGAATTCAGGTCGGCCGGAGCCCGGGCAGAGGGCCGAAGCTCAGCTTCGGCTGGTGAAGAGAGCGTGAAGTCATACATGGAGGTTGCAATGCCTGAAGCTGATCTCGTTAAGACGGGAATTGCCGGTTTTGACGATATTCTGTTCGGGGGAATCCCTCGTGGCAATGTCATCCTGCTGGAAGGCAGTATCGGCACAGGTAAAACAACCCTTGGGGTAGAGTTTGTCTATCGCGGGGCGAGCCAGTTCGACGAGCCCGGCGTCATCGTGCTTTTTGAAGTTTCGCCGGAGAAAGTCACTCGCGACGCGCTGCGGTTCGGCTGGGATCTGGCGGCGCTCGAACGGCGGGGCCGCCTGAAAATCGTCTTCACCACCCGTGAGGTGCTGCGGCAGGAATTGCAGCAAGCCGATAGTGTGCTCCTGGAGGAAGCTGCGAAAATCGGCGCTCGCCGTATATACGTTGACGGCGTAGCTCGCCTTTTCGGCGATAGCGACGGAGCCAGCGAATCGCGTTCCGCCTTTCACGTGCTCACCGAAGGTCTCCAGCGGGAGAGTCTTACCGCGGTCCTGGCTGTGGAAGCGTCCTCATTCGATGGCAGGCTTCGCGCGAACTCGATGCCCGAGGAGTCCATCGCCGATACAGTCATCCGGCTCAAAATGGAAGATCACCAGCGCGCGGTGATGAGATCGATTGAAGTTGTGAAATCGCGCGGGCAGGCCTACCAAATGGGACGGCATACCTTACAGATCCTCGATGGCAAAGGGCTTCGTGTGTATCGGCGGGTTCAGGCTATGAGTTCAGCGCCGCGCGATACAGTAGCCACTTATGATCCTTCTGAGCGGATTCCGACGGGAATTCCTGGCCTCGACGAAATCGTGAATGGGGGGTATTTCGTCGGAAGCACGACCGTTATGGCCGGGATTTCGGGCGTGGGTAAGAGCGTCATGGGCATTCAGTATATCGCCGAGGGTACCCGGCGCGGAGAGCGTTGCCTGATGCTCAGCCTGGATGAGCGCGTGCCGCAAATCATCAGAAATGCCCGCAGCATAGGCGTCGATCTGCAGCGCGAGATTGACCGTGGGCTTGTTCATCTGGAATACGATTCTCCGCAGGAGATCGAGGTGGATGTACATTTTGATCACATCGAAAGACTGGTAAAAGATTTCAAGCCCACTCGCGTTGTGATCGATAGCTTGTCCACCTATGCTTCAACGATGGGAACACAGGGGAGAATTTTCCGGGATTTCTTCAATGCGCTGACAGCTCTTATGAAGGAGCAAAAAGTGACAACGGTCTACAACCATGAAAACCCGGAAATGCTGGGGATGGCGACGATGATGGGCCAGTTCGCAATGAGTTCCCTGGTGGATAATATCGTCCTTCTCAACTGGGCGGAGATTGGCGACACTTTCCGGCTTGGTATGACAATAGCGAAGATGCGGGCGAATCCAGTGAACCGCGTCACGCATGAATGCGAAATTCTAAACGGCAAGGGAATGCGTGTACTGTCGCGGGAGTTGCGGGTATCTCCTCAAAAGCCATTTTCCAGCTACTCTGGTCTTGTATCGCGGGCGCCAGAACGTCGCAGCTTTGAAGCTGCGAATAATAATCGAGAGCCGAATTCAGGCTCTCCCGAAGAAGACCTTGACTAGTGTTGGGTTTCTACGAAACACCGGCTGTTCATACTGTTGCTTAAGACGTGCGTCCCGTCAGAAACGCCGAATGACTATTCGGCTATTCCCAGCGTCTTAAATGTTTCTGTCGCCGGAAATCTCACGCAGATGATAGTGCCCGCCTGGGACTGAATGTCCAACGTGCCCCGGAGCTGATGGACGAGGCCCCGAATCAGTTTCAAACCCAGAGACGCGGCTTGATTGTAGTCGAAGTCCTGAGGCAACCCCGGACCATCGTCAGCGACTGTCATCTCGATTTGCTTCCCATCCGCTCTGAATTCGATGGTTAGATGCCCGTTCCTGCCGTGGCAAAACGCGTGTTTGCAGGCATTCGAGGCCAATTCATTGAGCAGCATACCGTAAGGCACGGCCCGCTCCAGTTCCAGGCTAACTTCCTCCCCGGCGATTTCGAGCTGGACCCGATCCGCCAGACCGTAAAAATGAATCAAATCCGGCACAAGTTGCCGCGCATAGCCCAACAGACGAATGCTCGCGAAGGACTCGGCGCGATAGAGCAGTTCGTGAATGGCCGAAATCGACTGCACACGGTTCCGGGTTTCCTCAAGGAGCGCCAGTACGCGTTCGTCACTTGTCTGGCGGGCCTGCAGGTTCAAAAGGCTGACAATCACCTGCAGGTTGTTCTTGACACGATGGTGCACTTCTTTCAGTAGCTCTTCTTTTTCCAGCAGCGACTTCCTGGTTGACGCCTCGGCCTGATCTTTGGCGCGGTAGGCTTCTTCCAGAGCCACAACGGTTTTTTCATATTGCCGCGTATGGGAATTCTCTCTCAATAGAGCATCCCCGAGCACCTGCAGCAGTTCGCCCGTAAGAATAAGGCGGCTCTGCGCAACCGGTTTTTGCCTGCGCGCTACCTGCCAGAGCCGTTCGAAACTGATATGGCAGTTTCGAGCCAGATGCTGAACTTCTGAAATGTGAGCGAAATCTACGAAAGCATAGCCTGCGACCGCGGCCCCGACGATTCTGCCTTCCAGTGCCAGTGAAATTCCGACCACACTAAGACCGTATCGGGAGACTATCTCGGGACGCCGTTCATTTGTCTGGGCCAGACAGGAAGCCGCGCAATCCCCAAACAAGCCGGGATCGTAACCAATGGTTTGTTCAAATAACTGGAACAAAGGAGTCGACTGCACAGGGCCGAATACCAGCCGGCTTTCAGCATCGAAGAGCTTGACCGTAAGGTGGACGGCGCGAGCGTAACTTTCGAGCGCTTGTCCCCAAAGATCGGAACTGAAGAGCACATTAACGCCTGGAATCAAACGGTGAGTTCCTCGTATTCTCTGAAGCTTGCGAATCGCATCGCTGCGAAAGCGTGCGGAGCTTCATCTTATTTCGGTTACAGGGTCATTGCAATCGCGTGGCGTGTAGAAAACAGGCCAATAGAATTGCCCTGTGAGCGCTGTGCGAATCGCGTCAATGAGTTCGCTCATGGCGTGGGTTTTTAATACATAACCGCTTGCGCCGATCGTCCTGGCATATTCAACGTACTCACGCTCCGCGTAGTTCGAAACAAACAGGAGTTTGCAGCCTGGCTGTTGAGCGAGAATTTTCTGAGCTGCATCGAAACCTCGCATAACGGGAAGCGACACGTCCAGCAAAACAATTTCAGGTCTGTGTTCCTCGGCGGCGGCGACCGCCTCCAACCCGTCTGCCGCCTCCGCGACAATCTCGAAATGCGATGTTAAAAGCGGACGCAATGTGCTTTCCCGAATCAGGAAATCGTCCTCCGCAATCAGAATCGTCGGTTTATTCATGAGGTGGCGCAGGCGAAGCACACGGGAGAAAAAAACGGATGGTTGTGCCCTGGCCGGCACCAGCCGATTCGGCCCAGATTCGGCCACCGTTCCGCTCGACGATCGTGCGGCACAGCGCCAAGCCAAGTCCGGTACCGGGCACATCCCCGCCATGCAGACGTGTAAACGGGGCGAAGACTCGCTTTTGTTGCTCCGCAGGTATTCCCTGGCCATGATCCGTTACCGCAAATTCGCAACCATTTTCGGTAGCTTCGCCCCTGATGGAGATTTGCGGCGCCTGATCCGGCAAACGATATTGGACCGCATTCACCAGAAGATTCAGCAGAAGCTGCTGGAACTGCACCGGGTCGGCTGAAATCATCGGCAAATCACCAGCTTCAATCTGCGCTCGGGTTTCAGACAACAACGCGGATAGTAAAACGCGCACTTCGGCCAGCACATCGCTGGCTGAGACCCTCTGCCGTTCAATCGGAGCAGCGCCGAGTTCCGCATATCGCAGCAGGGTCTCGATCAGGCGCTCCATCCCCGATGCCGCATCGCCGATCACCCTCAGATGTTCGCCCGTACTTTTCTCAACTCTATTTCCCAGGTCGCGGGCGAGCAACTCGGTGAATAACTTCACAGTCCGTGCCGGAGCTCGCAAATCGTGTGCGACTGTATGGGAGAAGCGCGCAAGCTCAGCGTTTGTCCGTTCCAGTTCGTCGAAAAGCCGGGCTCGTTCCTGCTCGAGCTTTTGTCGTTCCGTGATGTCCACAATGACTGTAACGGCGCCGCTGAGTTGACCTTCAGCATTATGAATGGGAGCAGCGGAATCTTCCACCATCACGTTACCAGTGTTGCCCAACAGGAATCGCTGTCGTGCGACAGGTTTATTTGTCGCAAGAACACGCCGGAGCTGACACCGCTCCAGCGGCAAGCCATCTTCCGCGCGCAATGGATAGACCTCCTCGATCTGACGTCCAATTGCATCCGCAAGAGCCCAGCCGGTAAGCTCTTCAGCCGCCGGATTCAGGTACTTCACCCGGCCGTCAATATCAGTCGCGATTACCCCGTCCCTCATGCCCGCCAGCAGCGTGCGCAGCCAGCCATGCTCCTGAAAAATCTCGCGTGTATTTCTGTACTGCTGAAGTGCGACGGCTACCGTGGCCTGTAGATCTTGTGTTTTGAACGGCTTGGTGATGTAGCCGTACGGTCCCGCCTCTCTGGCGCGCGCGAGCGTTTCCTCTCCGGCAAAAGCGGTCATAAAAACGACAGGAATTCGCCACCTCTGACGTATCTGGTCGGCCACCGCTATGCCGTCCAGCTCGCCGTGCAGCTGGATATCCATCAATACCAAATCGGGACACATTTTATCGGTCAGGCTAAGCGCTTCCTCCCCTGTGCCCGCCAAGCCGACTACCTCATAGCCGAGCGTCAAAAGATGCGCCTCCACATCCATCGCCACGACCTGCTCATCTTCAACAACAAGAATCTTTGATTTATCGTGAAGGCAATTCGCCGGATTTTTGTATGGGTCCGTCTCGTTCATTCTCAGCCTCGTTGCCACAGCTGCCAATGTCACGCTCTCCCGTTCACGCAGCGGGGCTCGGGGGAAGTCCGCCGCAAATCGAACCGCACTGACGAGTCAGAATCGCGGTTCAATCTGTCTTTCAGGGGCTTCACGCATTTTCAGAATCGGTCGGCGTAGGAACTGCAATCTTCGACGCGGCTTGAAGTGCTTGAAAGGAATTCATGCCAGAACCACCGCGCTCACAAGGAGCAGGATCAACAAACGTATCAGGTTGTGTTGGCAAACCCCGAACGGTGGTGGTTCTACAATTGTACCAGTTCCCCGCACAAAAAACAGCGCGAAAAAGTTCCCCTGAACGGCTAACAGTCTCAAACACTTTTCCATCGTTCTGGTGGACGACAATTCCGTGGAGGTCCTCGGTGAACACCCAAAACCAGCCAGCGCATGATCACCTGAAAACCGGCCAAGCTTAGCGGCTCAGGGCATTGATCGGACGGAAGGAGGTTATCGTCCGTCCTCGTGAGCAATGTCTTGAACGAGGAAAAGAAGCAGCAGGCGATAGCACTGGGGCGACTGGAGAATTGCGGCTGCAACAAAAAAAGCGCTGAGACACCGTTCGCAACGCCAAAGGGACGAAGAGGGCTGCTCCTGTGAAGATGGCTTCGGACACAAGCCACAACGCAAACGACTTCGAAGAAAGTGGCAAAGAAGACCAGCTAACCCAGCTTCAAGTTGAAGTTCGCCGGGAGACCTTGCCGGAGACAGCTCGCAGCGATTCGTTGAGTGTGTCAGCCAAGGCGTTAACCCAGACCCGTGCACCGGAATCCAGTTTTCAATCGGGATCCCCTGAGCCTTGTTTCATCGTCGTCTCTCCTGACGAAAATACCAGGGAACGTTCACAACCACAATCCGTTGGTCGCCGTTGCGAGTCGATGACAACACCCGCGCCCGCTGATTGTGGAGCAGCGTTTGAAACCAATTCTGTTCCACCAACTCGGAGAGCACCACCGCCAACTGCCGGTCGGCATTTTCCTTCTCCAGCCTTAAAACGTAATCGACGATCGGATTCACGACAACGCGGTATGGAGATTTCAGAAGCACCAGTTCAGGCGCCTCAAATCCCGGCTCGTCGTTGAGTTCGGCGAGCCACTCTCCCCACTGGCGGCGGAGCGAATCGGTCAATTCCCCGGACTCTGCGGACTCGATGTGCAGAACTGAACCTGGCGCGACATCGTCATCGCGAACTTGAGCGCTTTCGTTGCCACCCGATTCCACTCCTCGACCGGTACCACAACCAGAGGCGCGCTCAACGCTGCTGGTTCCGGCTTCGTGGGCGCAGCGACTTCCAGCGCCACCTGGTGGTAGTGACGGCGGATGGACGTCATCCACGCAAGCAAGCTGGAAATCATCAACAGAGTGATCCATGCGCCTTCCGTGAACTTTGCCGCCATCACCACGATTGCTGTGGCGCCTGTAGCCGCGGCGCCGAGCCCGTTGACCAGCATGTACATTCGTGCGTTCCGCTCATTGCTCTTGCGCCAGTGAGCGACCATGCCCGCCTGCGAGAGCGTGAATGAAAGAAATGCTCCGACTGCAAAGAGCGGAATCAGGCGGTCCGTCACACCTTGAAATACCAGCAGCAGAATCGCGGATGCGCCTGCAAGCGCATACACTCCGTACGTATAGATCAGCCGCCGGCCGCGCACCGCGAATCCGTACGGCAAGTATCCGTTCTGTGCGACCGCACGGCACAGCCGCGGAAAATCGGCGAAAGACGTGTTGCGGAAAGCGACAGTACTGCCAGAATGGAACCAATGCTGATGAAGTAGAACGCACCCTTCCCCACTGTCGCGCCGATCAGTCGCGAGAGAACGCTTTCATAGCCAGCGCGAGCCGGTTCTGTCGCGCTGATGTGATAGGCGGGCGTCAGGTACGCCAATCCCGAGAAGCATTGCCATCAGCAATGCGATGATGACGGTCAGAGTGCGCCGCGCCGTCTGAATCACCGGCGCGAAATGCCTGAACGCCATTGCTCACCGCCTCAACCCCGGTCATCGCAGTGCATGCGCTCGAAAAAGTGCGAATCAGCAGCCACAGGCTGACGCTGGTTGCGGCCGCCTTGATTTTCGGTGGCGTCACGACCGGCATCGGGTGCCCGCCCGCCGCGATTGCTTTGGCAACGCCAATGAAGATCACCGTGAAAATGCAAAGAAGAAACAGGTATGTCGGCGCCATGAAAATCACGCCCGCCTCCCGAACACCGCGCAGATTGATGAGCGTCAGGATCGCCAGTATCCCCAGACAAAGCGGAAGTGTAAACGGCTGGAGCGGTGGCGACGCCGAGACAAGTGCGACGACGCCGGTTGAAATCCCGACTGCCACATTCAGCAGATAATCGACCATCAGCGCGGCGGCCGCAAACACCCCAACGCGCGCGCCCAAATTCAATTGCGCTACCGTATACGAGTTCCCGCCTTTCGGATATGCCTTAATTGTTTGCAGGTAGGAAAAATACACGATCCCGAGGAGAACAATAATGCTTACGACGATGGGGAGCGCATAAGAAACACCCAGGAGTCCTACTGGGGTGAGCAGCGTGAGCGCGGCCTCCAGAACGTCGACTAAACGCACGGTCGGAACGGGCCAGCAATCCCACCCCAACTCGTGGCGCGCACTTCGGCTCCCCGGCTGGCCTTCAGCCGTCGCGATCGTCAATGCCTGTGGGACGGTCAGTCGCCAATCGCCGCGACGAATCGCTTCGTCGACAGAAAAGGCTGGTGAAGCAGAACGCCGAGCCCCCGATAACAAGCCCGTTATAGCGCGCCGGCTATCGCCGGCATTGCGGACGTCGGTGCCCAGAAACAGGTCGGCAAATACAGTGGCGCCGGTCCTGGGCCACCAGGGAAGGGTGATGTTGATCATCGCGCCCATTAACGTGAGCGGAATGCCCTGTCTTCGGCATGCCCGAAAGAACTGCAGTACAACACTCGCGCTGTTTAGGGGAACTCGATTCCGCTCCGGTGCACCCATTTTGTAGCTGCTGCATGGCGCCGCAACCCCTTTCGCCCTTCTCAAGCTTTCCGATAGGAGCCGCCTTACTCAAACACCATGCGCTAAGCCAGTGTGTCTGCTTTGCACCGGCGTGGAGTGGCAGAGGCCGCCATCAACGGCGCCTCGGGTCCGCCGGCAATCAGGACCTATAAGTGCTGTAAGCCAAATCAATGGTCGTATATTTCGCTATCGGAATTGCCGTGCTCGCACGTGAACTCACCCGCAGGGAATCGCTCTTGGGGTTCCTCAGCCTGCCACCCATCAGCCGGATCACATATTTCGCACTCTCGGTATCGACATGGCCCATGATATTTCTGGATTTGTGATGCGAAAAGAGGAGCCCGTCGGGCCGCGTGAGAACTGCCGACCGTGCCCTGAATTCACTCGAGAAGATGGAATTCTGGAACTATGCGCGCAGCGCAGATGAATGCCCCGGATTTTCCACAGGTTGAAACGTTGATTGATGGAGGTGCCCCTGTAGACAAGATGTCAGGACTCGGAGACTGCGCCATCTGCGCACTTTTGGAAGGGCAGGAGAATCGACTTCGGACAGAATACGAGAAGACTGTCGGATTGCTCTGCAATGAAATTCAGGAATTAACCACCACTAAATCGAGAGCGCGAGGAAGTTGGCCGATCGCGAGCGTTTCAACTGGAATCGGCAAGCCTGCAAGTACAAGTACACCAACTGGGTCATCCTCCTGATGAATCGCGTGCCGCGATTATCGACAGAATTCCTGATGCCGGTGCCGGGAAATAAAGGATGGACAACGTAGCGGTTCGTTTCATTGCGGCTTCGCGCCGTTGACGATGCCCTGCTTTTCAAAAGAATGTGAACCGTGTACTTCACAAACAGTGTCACGGATATCACATATTCACTCCGTCCGTTTCCCAGTGAATTTACCGACTTTACATCTACTCATACTGCCCGTACTATTCGGATATGGAGATGTGCATTTATTGTGGACGGCCAACATCCCTATACATCCAGGAAAGGCCTGTTTGCATTGATTGCGATGCTCGGCGCGGCAACGACAAACCTGAGTTCGAGCTGATACGAAAACAACCCGAATCAGAATTCAGGCCCGGGGTGCGAGGGAATAAACCGCAGGCGTCATATTGGTGGGGCTGATGGGCCACAGCCTCTTCCGGCGTGCCAGCAATCTTGTTAAAAGCATTCACGCCGGCCTTTAAGAACTCTGCATGCGCCGACCCGCCTGTCGAAAGGCGACCGATATTTCCCATCTGTGCGGGTGATAGGCTGCTCAAAAGGCGGTAGCGCCATGAGCCCCATTCTGCGCCCGCGACCGCGTCACTGCTCAAGCCACTTGCGGCATCGCGATATCTGTCCGTCGATGGCGATAACGCACACCATGTGATGCGTGACGCCGATTCTGCCATGTATCTGGCCAAACGCCAGAAGCGAGTGCCAATCGTCTCGCCGCATTGCATTATTTCCCGCCTGCCTCCCGCGTGCGCCGTTCCACAGTGGTCAGCTAATTGATTCTGCGGTGCATGAGGTCTAAACCCATGCCTAAGAAAGCCGCGCCGAAGAAAGCCCGAACGACCGCTGCCACTCATCGAACCGCAGCCGCGTCGAGGGCTTCGCAATTGACCGATCATGAACAGATCCGCCGTTGGGCCGAAAGGCGTCAGGCGGTTCCTTCCTGCGTAAAAGGAACGGGAAGCCGCGGCGATCAGGGAATGATTCGTCTTAATTTCCCCGGCTATTCCGGCGAAGAATCGCTGCAGGAAATCTCGTGGGATGATTGGTTTGAAAAATTCGATCAAAGCGATCTCGCGCTGGTCGTGCAGGAAAAGACAGCCACTGGAAAGGCAAGTAACTTCAACAAATTGGTCAGCCGGAAGTAATCCGAAAGGGTTTTTCTTGGCTATAATGCACACTCTCCAGACTTCCGCGAAATGTTCGGCCGCAGCCTGTGCGCTTCTCAACCGGCGCGATCCTGCGGCGGCGCTTCGGTATTTTTACGAGGCTCTCATGCGCGGAGAGCGTCCTGAGGTACACGTCAATGAGCGATGGACCTGCTGGATGTTACTGGGCGACTTTGCACGCGCATGGCGGGAAAGCGATGCGGTCGGCGCCTCATTCGATCGCGAGATCATGCGCAACGCAAAAAGTGTTTCTGTTCGGTGTCTGCGTGGATTCGGCGATGCCATTCAGTTCGTTCGATATGCGCCAGCGCTCGCCTCGAATGGGGGAAGCGTAACCGTTCACGCCCCTCGCGCATTTCATCCGTTATTGCGCCGCGTGAAAAGCATTGAGAGCGTTCTCACGCTCGAAGAAAAATCGATTTGCGATGGCGATATCGAATGTTCCGATCTTCCGTATTTTTTTCGAAGTACTCTCGACGACATTCCGCCAGCCGCAGATTTTGCATGGAGCCGCGCAGAATCTAGCAGTGACGGGGATTGCCGCAAACTCGGAATCATTTGGGCGGCGGGCGAATGGAATCAGGCGCGATCGTTACCTGTGGAATATCTCAGGTCACTTGCGGAAATTCCTGGCATAACGCTCCACTCGCTGCAGCGGTGGCCACAGCGGCCCCCGGAACGTCTTCCCGACTTCCTTCAGGATCTCGAAGCGGGTGAGCCAGACATCCTCGCTACCGCTGAATCCATCCGCCGCATGGATCTTGTAATTTCGGTCGACACAATGGTGGCGCATCTGGCGGCCTCGCTTGGCAAGCCTGTCTGGCTGCTGCTTCCACGGCGCGCGGACTGGCGTTGGATGCTGGACCGCGACGATAGTCCCTGGTACCCAGGCATCCGCCTTGTGCGGCAACCGCACGAAGGCGACTGGCGGTCCGTCGTGCAAATCACGCGTGAGATGCTGTCTCGATCTGTCATGACTCGCACGTCGCAAAGCGGTTGGTCGAACGATTGCTCGTCCGTTATCCCGTGACTTTCAGCGATGCGCTTTTTTGCCACGCTCCTGTTTCACTGCAGTTGAGGACTTTCAGAGACTCTCATGATCAAAAATATTCTCATCACAGGCGGCGCTGGTTTCATCGGTGCGCACGTCGCGAGGGAACTGCTCGCACATGGATATTCCGTTCGCGCCCTGGATTCGCTCGTTCCGCAGGTGCACGGTCCGGACCGCCGCCGGCCGGACTATCTGCCCGCGGAAGTGCATCTCACGGTTGGTGACGTTCGCGACCCCGAAGCTGTCGTCCGCGCGGTTCGCGGCGTTGATGCGGTCATCCATCTGGCGTCGCTCGTCGGCGTGGGGCAAAGCATGTACCAGATCGTGGAGTACACGAGCGTCAATAACGACGGTACTGCCGTTCTCCTCGAAAATCTCAGTGCGCGTCCCGTGGAGAAGCTGATTGTCGCGTCCAGTATGAGCATCTACGGCGAAGGGTCTTATATGGATGAGGATGGCAATTCGAGGCAAGGCTACGATCGCTCGCTCGAGCAGTTGAAGAGCGGCGACTGGGAACTTCATGATGCCGCCGGGCGGCCCCTGATTCCCGTGCCGACGTGCGAAACGAAAGCTCCCTCGCTCGCTTCCGTTTACGCGCTGTCGAAGTTCGACCAGGAGCGGCTCTGTCTCATGCTCGGCAGAGCTTACGGAATACCGGCGGTGGCTCTCCGCTTCTTCAATACTTACGGTCCCGACCAGGCGCTTTCCAATCCCTACACCGGCGTGCTCAGTAACTTTGCGTCGCGCGTGCTCAATGGCAATCCGCCGCTGATTTTTGAAGATGGTCTGCAGAAGCGAGATTTCGTCAGCGTTTACGATGTCGCCCGCGCCTGCCGTCTGGCGCTCGAAAGTCCGGCCGCCGCCGGGCATGCGCTGAATATATCGAGCGGCGTCGCGATGACTGTTCGTGAAATCGCGGAGCGAACAGTCAAAGCCATTGGCGCTCCCGGTATTGAGCCGCGAATTACCGGCGATTATCGCGCCGGCGACATACGCCACTGCTTCGCGGACATCTCGCTCGCGAAGCAGTTACTCGGCTGGGAGCCCGTCGTCACTCTCGAGCACGGTCTTGAGGATCTGGCGCAGTGGCTGGAAAGTCAGACTTCGGTCGATCGCGGAGTTGAGGCGCGGGCCGAATTGGCCGCCCGGGGTCTGCTGGTATGACCGGCGCGCGCGCAAACGGGAACAGCAGACATCATCTCGCCACACCGGGAGTCGTCGAATGGTTCCGTCGCGGCGACTATGAGAAAGTCGAGTCCGTTCTCGCCGATCTCCGCACTCTGGGAATTCACGAGCTGCGAACCGGCCTCTGCTGGGCGGACTGGTATTCGTCCGAAGGCGACGGCTGGTATGCCTGGCTTCTCCCTCGTCTCGCGCGGGACGTGAACGTTCTCCCCTGCTTTCGCTACACGCCGGCGCCTCTGGGCATCGTGCCAAAGTTTTCGTCGCCGCCCCAGACCCCGAAAGCCTATGCCGATTTCCTCGATGTCATGATCACCAGATTCGGTGATTACTTTGAATGGGTCGAGTTCTGGAATCAGCCGAACAATGTTCAGGAATGGGATTCGCGGCTCGATCCCGACTGGAACATTTTCAGCGAAATGATCGGTGGCGCTGCTTACTGGGCGCGGCGGCGTGGTAAGAAAACCGTGCTCCCCGGAACCTGGCCGATGGATTCGGTCTGGCTCGATCTGATGGAGGATCGCGGTGTTCTGCAATATATCGACGCCGTCGGTATCCACGGATATCCGCATACCCCGGAAGTTGCCTGGCGCGGCTGGCAAGCCGAAATCTCCGAAACCCGCGAGCGCCTGGCCGCCCTCGGCTCGCGCGCGCAACTCTGGATCACCCAGACCGGATTTTCCACCTGGCGGGGCGATGAGCGCGCCCAGGTGCGGGCCTTCGCTGACGCCATTACCGCCCCCGTCGATCGCATCTACTGGCAGTCCGCGCAGGATTCCGATCCCGCTCTCGCGGGCGACGATCCCTTTTGTTCGGACGAACGCCGCTACCACTACGGCCTGAAGCGTGGCGATGGCAGCCCCAAAATGTTGTTTCGCATCCTGGCCGAAGGCGGAGTCGACTCGGTCCTCCAGACCGCGCGCGCCGCGTCCCGCAATAGCGCCTCGCGACAAACGAGCCGCCACACGCTGATCACCGGGGGCGCCGGCTTCATCGGCTCGAACCTGGCAAACCGTCTCCTCTCCGATGGCCGCCGCGTGCTGGTCTATGACAATCTCTCCCGCAGCGGCAGCGAGCTCAATGCCGCATGGCTGCGCGAAACCTGGGGCGACAGGGTCCGGATTGAAGTCGCCGATATCCGCGATCGCAATACTCTGCGCTCCGCGGTGCGCGAAGCCGATCAGGTTTTCCACTTTGCCGCTCAGGTCGCAGTGACCACCAGCCTGATCGATCCACGCCTCGATTTTGAGATCAATGTCGGCGGCGCCGTCAATCTGCTCGAAGAAGTGCGCCACTGCGACAATCCTCCGCCGGTGCTCTTCACCTCCACCAACAAAGTCTACGGCGGATTGCATGATCTGCCTCTAGAGAAAAGCAGCGGCCGTTACCAGCCGCTCGATGCGGCTCTCCGTACCGGCGTCAGTGAGGAGAGACCGCTCGATTTTCATAGTCCCTACGGTTGCTCGAAAGGAGCCGCCGACCAGTATGTGCGGGACTACGCCCGCACCTTCGGCCTGCCCACCGTCGTCTTCCGCATGAGTTGCATCTATGGGCTCCATCAGATGGGCAATGAGGATCAGGGTTGGGTTGCCCACTTCCTCATTCAGGCGCTGGAAAAAAGACCGATCATCGTCTATGGCGACGGCATGCAGGTACGCGACATTCTCTTTGCGGACGATCTCGTCGAAGCCTTCCTGCTCGCCCAGGCGAACATCGACACCCTGTCAGGTCAGGCCTTCAATATCGGCGGCGGTCTGGGTAACACCATCAGCCTCGTCGAGTTGCTGGATCTGATTGCTCAGTTCCAGGGCGAAAGACCGCGCGTGAGTCTTGAGGACTGGAGAACGGCGGACCAACGTTACTACGTCTCCGATATCCGCCGCTTCAAGGCCGCCACGGGCTGGGCGCCGAAGGTCAGCGCGCGCGCCGGTATTGAGCGCTTGTTCCATTGGCTGGCGGAAACGCGCGGTCTTCCGGTTCCGCAGGAACTCGTCGAAAGCGGAGGTTTCCATGCGCTTCTCGCTCGTTAATCCTCCGTGGAGCTTCGAAGGCAGCATCTACTTCGGTTGCCGAGAGCCGCACCTGCCGTTGGAGTTCGGCTATTCAAAGGCATTGCTCGAACGGAAAGGCCATGAGGTCCGGATCATTGACGCGCAGCTCGATGAGCTGACGTTCCGGGATATTCGCCGCCGTGTCGAGGATTTCCAGCCCGACTTCACGGTAGTCACCACCGCTCCCAGTTATCTCTTTTGGCGATGCGCGCCGCCGGAGCTGCGCGTCCCGGAAGAAACGCTGGATTTCATCCGCGATGTGGCCGGTTTTGCCGTGGTGGTCGGCCCGCATGGCTCCACCACGCCGGCTGCCACGCTGCGAAAGCTTGGCGTCGACGCCGTGATCCTCGGCGAATGCGAAGAGATTCTTCCCGCCCTTGCCTCCGGAGATGCGATGCGCTCCATCTGCCTGAATGAATCGGGCGGCATCGCGGTGCACGGCGCTCCTCATGCGTCCGATATGAACAGCCTGCCCGCCCTCCATTGGGAGCCTGAGGTGATCGCGAAACACCGCCACCATCATCACCGCTTCGATGCGCGGCCCGATGCGCCTGGAGCGGAAATGGAAACCTCGCGCGGGTGCCCCTATCACTGCACGTTCTGCGCGAAAGACAATTTCCGCAATCTGTTTCGCCGCCGTCCGCTTGAGGTGATCGCGGAAGAGCTGGACGGCCTCATTGCCGCCGGCGCGCGCTACGTCTATTTCATTGATGAAATTTTTCTGCCCACCCGCAACGTCCTGGAGCTGATTGGTCAGCGCGGCATTGCCTTCGGCATTCAGACCCGAATCGATCTTTGGAATGACGACATGATCGATCTGCTCGGCTCGGCGGGCTGTGTCTCGATCGAAGCGGGCGTTGAGAGCATCACCGAAGAGGGCCGCGCCGCTCTCGACAAGAAATGCCGGATTTCAACCGACGCCATCGGTGGCAAGCTGATCCGCGCGAAGCGCCGCGTTCCATTCGTCCAGGCGAATCTCATGGATTCGAAGGACGACGACCCGGCCGCCGTCAAGGTCTGGCGCGAATCTCTCATCGGTGAAGGCGTGTGGGCGAATGAGCCGGTGCCGATGTTCCCGTATCCAGGATCCCCCGATTACACGCGCCGCTGGGGAGTTCCGGACGATTATGCCTGGGAGCGGGCTCATGAGGCGTATCTCTCGGGGTTCGGCGCATTCAGCGATATCCAGGAGAGCCGGCCGCTTCCCCTCGTCCAGCTCGAAACAGGCAAACGAACCCATGTCTGAAGGCCCCATTCAGCGCGTGCTGATGACCGCCGATACGGTCGGCGGCGTCTGGACCTTTGCGCTCGAATTGGCGCGAGGGCTTGCCGCACATGGCGTGGAAGTCATCCTTGCCGCCATGGGAGGATTCCCCTCTGACGAACAGCGGCGCGAAGCCGCGAGCCTCGCCAATCTTCGGCTCCTCGCCAGCAGCTATCGCCTGGAATGGATGGAGCGCCCGTGGGCTGATGTGGATGACAGCAGCGGCTGGCTGCTCGACCTCACGCGCCGCTATGAACCGGATGTGATCCATCTCAACGGCTACTGTCATGGTGCGCTGCCGTTCGGGGCGCCCGTCATCATGACCGCGCATTCCTGCGTTCTCTCCTGGTGGAATGCGGTTCGGAACGAGGAAGCTCCGCCGGAATGGGACCTGTATCAACGGCGAGTGAGGCAAGGCCTGCTGGCGGCGGACCTGCTCACCGCCCCTTCGAATGCGATGCTTGAGACAATCAAACGGCATTACGGCCCTGGACTGCCGGCCGCTCGCATGATTCCCAACGGTCGCGACGGCGGTCTCTTCCGTCCGGACGCGAAAAAGCCAATGATATTCGCCGCCGGAAGATTGTGGGACGAAGCCAAGAACGTGCAGGCGCTCACCCGAATCGCCGCATCGCTGCCCTGGCCCGTCTGGCTCGCGGGTGAAGACCGTCACCCTATGAATGCGCCTGCCGATGCCGCCGAGCCGGCCGCCAACGGCACTCTTCGCCTCGGCCACTTGCCGGCCCGAAGGCTCGCCGATTGCTGCGCCTGCGCCGCCATTTTCGCGCACCCTGCGCGCTATGAACCATTCGGTCTGACTGTCCTCGAGGCCGCCATGTCCGGTTGCGCTCTTGTTCTTGGCGACATTCCGAGTCTTCGCGAAAACTGGAATGGCGCCGCGCTGTTCGTTCCGCCGGATGAGCCCGAGCGGCTGAAAGAGACACTCCTTGAGTTGACAGGTAATCCGGCCTTGCGGGAGCAAATGGGCCGGCGCAGTCTGGCCCGCGCCAGCTTCTTCTCCGCGGAACAAATGGCGGCGGACTACATGGCCGCCTATGGCGCAGTCACCGCCGGCCGGAGGGTCGCTTGCGTTTCGTAATCTTCACGCACTCGCTGGTTTCCGACTGGAATCACGGCAACGCCCATTTTCTCCGCGGCATCGCGACAGAGCTGCTGGAAGCCGGACACGATATCCGCATTTTCGAGCCTGCAAACGGCTGGAGCCTCACTCATCTCATCGCTGATCGCGGCCGCTCCGCTGTTGAGGAATTCGCCCGCGCTTATCCGAAGCTTCGCAGCCAGTTCTATGACGAAGCCGCGTTCGATCTCAGCCATGCCCTCAGCGGCGCGGACGTAGTAATCGTGCACGAATGGAATTCGCGTGATCTCGTCCGCCGCGTTGGGGAATATCGCGCCGGCAATCCGGATTTGCGGCTCTACTTCCATGACACGCACCATCGCAGCGTCACCGACCCGCGGGCGATGGCGAACTACGATCTTCGCCACTACGACGGCGTTCTCGCCTATGGCGGCGTGATCCGCGATCTCTACATCCGAAACGGCTGGGCGAAAAACGCGTGGACCTGGCACGAAGCCGCCGATACGCGCGTGTTTCGTCCGCTGCCCGGTACGGCGCCCGAAGGCGACCTCGTCTGGATTGGGAATTGGGGTGACGGTGAGCGCTCGGGAGAAATTCGCGAATTCCTGATCGAGCCGGTGCGGGCGCTGCACCTTCGCGCGCGGGTCTACGGTGTTCGATATCCAGGCCACGCCATCGAAACGCTCAGGGCTGCGGGCATCGAATACGCCGGATCGCTCCCGAACTATCGCGCGCCTGAAGTATTCTCCCGTTACCGCGTTACCGTTCACGTTCCGCGGCGGCCTTATGTGAAGGCGCTGCCCGGCATCCCCACCATTCGTCCCTTTGAAGCTCTCGCGTGCGGCATTCCAATGATCTCCGCGCCATGGTGCGATTCCGAAAATCTTTTTCGCCCGGGGAAAGATTTTCTCTTCGCCCGCGATGCGCATGAAATGACGGACAGCCTGCGCGCCGTGCTCGAAGATCCATCTCTGGCCAGCGGCCTCGCCGCCCATGGACTCGAAACCATTCGCGCGCGGCACTCGTGCGCGCATCGCGCCGCCGAGTTGCTCGCCATCGTCGAAAGCCACACCAAAGCCGCGGTACAGGGGACTTACTAATGCGCGTATCGATCTTCGGTTCCAGTCTTGTCTCGGCGTACTGGAATGGCGCCGCAACTTACTACCGCGGCATCGTGCGGGCGCTGGCGGCCCGTGGACATCACGTCACCTTTTACGAACCAGACGCATATGACCGCCAGAATCATCGCGATATCGAGGATCCGCCGTGGGCAACCGTCGTCGTCTATGACGCCACAGAGGAAGCGGTTCGGAAAACGCTCGATGACGCCTGCCATGACGATCTCATTGTGAAAGCGAGTGGAGTCGGCGTTTTCGATACGCTGCTCGAAGCCGCCATTGCCGACCTGAAGAGATCCTCCAATCTCGTTGCCTTCTGGGACGTCGATGCGCCCGCCACACTCGACCGCGTCCGGAGCAATCCGGCCGATCCCTTTGCCCCGCTCATTCCCCGCTATGACGTCGTCTTCACGTACGGCGGCGGGAACCCGGTCGTATCCGCATATGAGAAGCTCGGCGCGCGCCTGTGCGTCCCCATCTACAACGGTCTCGACACCCGCACCCACTACCCCGCGCCGCCTGATGCCAGATTTGAAGCCGCGCTCGGCTTTCTCGGTAACCGTCTTCCGGACAGAGAAGCCCGCGTGGAGGAATTCTTCTTCCGTCCCGCCGCAAGTCTCGGCGATCGCCGCTTTCTGCTGGGCGGGGCCGGCTGGGCCGATCGAGTTTCCGACCGCCCGGAGACCGCTAACGTTACCTGGCTCGATCACGTTTACACGCGCGATCACAACGCATTCAACTGCACGCCGCTCGCGGTCCTGAATGTCTCGCGGGAGAGCATGGCCCGCTACGGCTTCTCGCCCGCTACGCGCGTGTTCGAAGCCGCCGGCGCCGGCGCCTGTTTGATTACGGACTTCTGGGAAGGCATTGATCTCTTCTTCGAACCCGGCAAAGAAATTCTCGTCGCGGAAGATGGCACAGCCGTCGCCGGTCATCTCCTCGAGCTCACTCCGGAACGTGCCCGCGCGATCGGAGAAGCCGCTTTCCGGCGCGCCATCGCCGAGCACACCTACGCGCATCGCGCCGCGAAAGTCGAAATGGTTCTTGAAGGGCGCGTGGCGCACGGGGCCGCGCTATGAGACAACCGGATATCGTGGTTCTCGGGCTTTCCATCACCTCATCGTGGGGAAACGGTCACGCCACCACTTACAGAAGCCTGCTCCGCGGGCTCGCCGCTCTGGGCCGCCGCACGCTGTTTCTGGAGCGGGACGTCTCCTGGTACGCCGCCAACCGTGACGCTCCTCATCCCGCCGGGGCCACCACCCGCGTTTACGAGAGCTTTGAAGATCTCACCTCCCGCTTTGAGCGCGAAGTAGCCGAAGCGGAACTCGTAATCGTCGGCTCCTATGTGCCGGAAGGAGGGCGCGTCGGCGAATGGGTTACATCCATCGCGAAGGGCATCACCGCGTTCTACGATATCGATACCCCGGTTACCCTGTCGCACCTCGCGGATAATAGCTGCGAATACCTCACGCCCGCGCTGATCCCGCGCTATCACTTGTATCTCTCCTTCACCGGCGGCCCGGTTCTGCGAATTCTCGAAAGCCGCTACGGCTCGCGCATGGCGAGAGAACTCTACTGTTCGGTCGATACGAATGCCTACTGCCCGGAGCCGCGCGAGCGCCGCTGGGATCTCGGTTATCTCGGCACGTACAGTGAAGATCGCCAGGGTCCGCTCGGGCATCTCCTCTGTGAGCCCGCATCCGCCTGGCGCGAGGGCCGCTTCGCCGTGGCCGGCCCCATGTATCCCGATGGCATCGACTGGCCCTCGAACGTCGAGCGCACCATCCACCTCGCCCCGGACCTCCATCCCGGATTTTATGCTTCGCAGCGCTTCACGCTGAATCTCACGCGCGCCGCCATGAAGACCGCCGGTTATTCGCCCAGCGTGCGTCTATTCGAGGCGGGCGCCTGCGGCGTTCCCATAGTCAGCGACTGGTGGGATGGCCTCGATTCTCTCTTCGAGCCTGGCCGCGAGATTTTGATTTCCTCGTGCGCGGATGACACGCTCCGCTATCTGAGAGATCTGCCGGAAGGCGACCGCCTCGCTCTCGGCGCCGCCGCGCGCGCCCGCATTCTCGCCGCGCACACGCCTGCGCATCGCGCCCAGCAGCTCGAATCGTATCTGAAAGAAGCCCATGACAACTTTGCTTCTGATCCGGCACGGAGAAACGGACACAGCCGGGCGCTCCCTGATGGGGCGACGGAGCGGCTGGCATTTGAATGCGGCGGGAATCCAGCAGGCGCAATTCCTGGCCGAATCGATGGCCAATCTCCCGCTGACAGCCATTTACACGAGTCCGCTGGAGCGGGCGATTGAAACTGCGGATTTCATCGCGCGGCGTCGCGGCCTCTCACCGGTCGTCGCGGAAGGTCTGACCGAATTGCGCCTGGGCGAGTGGGAAGGAAGAACGTTTGCGGAGCTGACAGGAAATCCGATGTGGGATCGATTCAACGCCGTCCGAAGCTGCGTCCGTCCGCCGAGTGGTGAGTTCGCCGCGGAAGCGCAGACGCGCATCCTGCTGGAGGTCCAGCGCCTCGCCGTCCCTCATGCGGGCGAAACCATCGCGCTCGTCAGCCACGGCGATCCCCTGCGGCTGTTGATCGCTGCCTTTCTCGGAATCGCCATCGACCTGATGCAGCGTTTTGAAATCAGTCCTGGCTCTCTCAGCGTCGCGAGCGTCGCCGAATGGGGGCCGCGCGTTCTCAGCCTTAACCGAACCGCGGAGCTCGCCCTATGAAGATCGTGATTTTTGGATTGACGGTCAGCTCCTCCTGGGGGAACGGCCACGCCACTCTCTGGCGTGGCCTCTGCTCCGCCTTCGCGCTCCGGGGCCATCATGTTGTCTTCTTCGAGCGCGACCTACCGTTCTACGCGAGCGCCCGCGATCTTACCGAATTGCCAGGCGGCGGCAAGCTCATCCTCTATAGCGACTGGTCCGAAATTTCCACTGCGGCGCGACGCCACCTCGCCGATGCCGATGTCGGCATGGTGACCTCGTACTGCCCCGATGGCATTGCCGCTTCCGCTCTGGTTCTCGACTCCCCCGCGCGCTGGCGCGTCTTTTACGATCTCGATACCCCCGTCACCCTGGCCAGCCTCAGCGCCGGAGAGCCGGTGCCGTATATCGGTCCGCGCCGCCTTGCGGATTTCGATCTGGTCCTGAGTTTCACCGGCGGAGATTCCCTGCGCCAGTTGCGCGAAGTTCTCGGCGCCCGGCGCGCCGAGCCGCTCTATGGCAGCGCCGATCCCGAGGCTCACCATCCCGTAGAGCGCTGTGGCCGCTATGCGGCGGACCTCAGTTATCTCGGCACCTGGGCCGCGGATCGCGATCGTATGCTGCGCATTCTTTTTCTCGATGCGGCCGCGCGATTGCCTGACGCGAAGTTTCTCATCGGTGGCTCGAAATACGATGCGGGCTTCGCCTGGCGCCCCAATATCTATTTCGTCAGCCACGTCCCGCCCGGCGAGCACCCCGCGTTCTACTGCTCCTCGCGTTTGACCCTGAACGTCACCCGCAGCGTCATGGCGAGCGTCGGCTACTGCCCCTCCGGCCGTCTGTTCGAAGCCGCCTGCTGTGGCGTTCCTCTGCTCACCGATTACTGGCCCGGTCTCGAAGAGTTCTTCGAACCCGGCGCCGAGATCCTGCCGGTTTCGACCACAAACGAAGTCCTCGGCGCCCTGCAATTGAGCGATGCCGACCTCCGCCGCATCGCCGCCGCGGCCCGCGAACGGACTCTCGCTCGGCACACCGCCGCTGTCCGCGCGGTGGAGTTCGAAAAAATTCTGGAATCCGTCGGTGTCGAGGAGGCCGTCGCCTGATGTGGGGAATCATTCCAGCCGCCGGGAAGGGCAGCCGCATCCAGCCGCTCGCGTTCTCGAAGGAACTGCTCCCCGTCGGAGCGCGCAATCTCGACGGCCGTCCCACACCTCGCGCGGTAAGCGATTACCTCATCGAACGCCTGGTGCTCGGCGGAGCCACCCGCATCTGCTTCGTGATCTCCCCTGGCAAATCGGACATTCTCGAATACTACGGCGGCACGGCTCACGGCATACCCATCTGTTACTGCGTACAGCCGGAGCCGCTCGGCCTCTGCGATGCGATCTTCCGCGCCGCGCCGCTGATCGCGCCCGGCGATTCCGTGCTCGTCGGCCTGCCCGATACGATCTGGTTCCCCGCCGGCGCTCTCAGCCTGCTGCATCGCGACGCTCTTTCCTTCCTGCTCTTCCCTGTCGACAAGCCTGAGCTGTTCGACGCCGTGATCGCCGAGCCCGATGGCCGCGTCCGCGAGATCCGCGTGAAGCGGCCGGACGCCGGATCGAATTGGATCTGGGGCGCGTTCCGCATGCCCGCCTCGGTTTTCCATGACCTGTTCGAGCTGTGGGGTCCGCGGCGGGACGAATACATCGGAACGCTCGTCAACGCGTGGCTCGAAGCCGGCGGCGAGGCGTGGTCCGAAAAAGGAGGCGCAGCGTATTTCGATGTTGGCGCCATGGAAGGTTACATCGCGGCGGTGCGGCTGCTGGCGGAGACGGAAATGACAATCACAGGTGCAACTAAATGACGGAAAGCGCGGCAGCCATCAGTTCCTGGACCCGGCAGGACATTCAGCGCCGGGTGGACGAGCTCGGCGAGTGGTTCCACAATCTCGATCTCGGCGGAGTTCAGACTGCGCCCCATCATTTCCTGGGCGACTATCCCTCCTGCAAATGGGAAAAATTTTCCCACACCATCCCCGCTGACCTCCACGGCGCCAGCGTTCTCGATATCGGCTGTAACGCGGGCTTCTATTCGCTCGAGATGAAGCGCCGTGGCGCCGCCCGCGTGGTCGCGATCGATTCCGATCCCGCCTACCTCGCTCAGGCCCGCTTCGCCGCCGAAGTTCTCGACGCCGATATCGAATTTCGGCACATGGATGTTTATCGCGTCGCCGAGCTGCGCGAGAAATTCGATCTCGTGCTCTTCATGGGTGTTCTCTATCATCTGCGGCATCCGTTACTGGCGCTCGATCTTCTGGCAGAGCATGCGGTCGGCCGCACAATGGTTTTCCAGTCGCTCCAGCGCGGCGCTGCGGATGTGTTTCCCGTCGAGTCCGATTACCCCTTCTCCGAGCGTTCCGTTTTTGAGAACCCTGGATATCCCGTGATGTACTTCGTCGAAAAGCGCTATTCGCACGATCCAACCAATTGGTGGATTCCCAACCGCGCCTGCGTGGAAGCCATGCTGCGAAGCGCCGGTTTCGAAATCACCGCGCACCCCGAGGAAGAAGTTTATATCTGCTCGCGAGCCAGTCATGGTTGAAGCCGTGATGCTCTGGAACGAGCCGAACAATCTCTCGCACTGGAACTTCGAGATTGATCCGGACTGGCGCATCTACGCCAGCATGGTCAATCTTGCGTCGGATGCCGTGCACGCCGAACGTCCCACTCTGCGCCGCGTGCTGGGCGGCATCTCCCCCATCGACGCCGATTTCATCCGCACCATGCAAGGCCATTCCGTTCTCGATCACGTCGATGTCGTCGCCGTGCACGGCTTTCCGCTCGACTGGAATCACTGGAGCATTCACGAATGGCCGGATAAGCTCGATGAAATCCGCGCCGTAACGAACCATCCCCTCTGGATTTCCGAAACGGGCGTTTCCACTTTCGGCGCCGAGGAAGTCCAGCAGTTCGGACTCAACCGCGCCGCCGAGCTCATGCTCGGACGCTCCGAGCGCATCCACTGGTATTCGCTCTACGATCTGCCCCGCGCCTGGCCCGCCACCACGCGTCACCGCGAAGCCGAAGGCTCTTCCTATTACCGGCACTTTTATATGGGCCTGCTGCGCGAGGACGGCACACCCAAACTTGCCGCGCGCGATTTCTCGAACTATACCCCCGGCCTCGGCATCTGCCAGTGGTTCCACTTCGAAGATCCTCGGCTCGACGAAGCCGTCCGCCATCTGCGCGATCTTGGGGTGCGCTACCTGCGCACGGGGCTGAGTTGGGCCGATAGTTTTCGCCCCGATGCCATGCGCTGGTTCGACCGCCAGATGAAAGCGCTCGAGCCTTTCGAGACCACCCTCACATACTGCTTCACTCCTGAGCACTGCGGCCTGCTGCCGAATCACACAAGCCCTCCGAAAGAGATCGAACAGTTCGCCGATTTCTGCGCCGCCATGACGCGCCGGTATGCCTAGCTTTGGTTCGCAGCCTGCTCCGCGCAGGGCATGCGGGCCACCCAATCACCCGGCCTCCACGAGATGTCCGCAGTCATCACCGGCGGCGATAGCGGCATCGGACGAGCCATAGCATAGCCTTTAGGCGCGAAGGGCCCGATATGGCGATTCGTTTCTTCCGGAAAAGGAGAACGACGCCCGCGAACTTCCCGATGATATCGGCGCCGGGGAACAATGCCGCCACCTGATGTGAAGAAATGACAGACGCCACTCCTGAAGGTTAAGCCGACCGACGAGACGCCGCGCCTCGAAAGCGCACTCGACAGCCCAGGAAGACCGCTCAAATACGGTTGCGAAGAGTGAAGTCTTCAACGCCGGATATCCTGCAAAGTATGCAGCTGGATTGAATCTGAATTGATCACAATCAGTGTACCCACGGGCTGAGCGATGCCATCGGTGCAAACCATTGCCCGGCTGGCTTCAGCCCGTTCGGCCCCACCGGGATGAAGCTTGCCGCTTATTCTTCCGTTCCCCGGGGGCTGAATTCTGATTCGGCCGGCTTCCGTACTAAAACAAGCTCATCGCGTTGCCGCGCCGCGAAGCTGAAGAACAAACTGGCGGCAGGAAAAGAGAGCATGGTCGCCGACGAGCTACACTGCAACAGCAAACTTTGGCTTCAGATATCGCGATCGATACTTCCGCTAAGACCTTAATGGCGCTTCTATCCGGCTCGCAAGATACGCATATTACGCAATAGGCATTGAACTACGGGAGACGCGCTCCGTCGGCATTCCCAACTGGTGATGTGATCGATATGACAGTAATTTTGCGAGCCGCGCCGAATTTCGGCAGCAGAAACGAGTAAGGCCCTTATCTTCCGTGATACCTTAGAACCAGGTGAGCAAGGCGCTGGATTAATGCAAGACGAGGTCAGCCACGCGGCCAAATCCCAGGCACGGGTGATTCTGTACCTCGAAGATGATGATCCAACTGCCTACCTCTTCGAGCGAGAGATTCGAGAGCTCAATTCCACAGTTCTTCTGCATCGCGTTCTCGACTGCGCTTCTGCGATCGCTTTCCTGAAGCAGGAGGCAATGTTTGTCGGAGTTGCTCGACCACACGTGGTCGTCTTAGATCTTAATGTTCGGGGCGGTTCAGGTCTCACTGTATTGCGAGCCGTTCGAAGCGATCCTGCTTTCTCGCGGCTGCCGGTAATTATCTTCACGTCCTCCGATGCCGCGGCAGATCGAAACGAGGCACGCCGAAATCATGCCGACGGATACCTGCTCAAATCCGCGGATTTGTCGGCTTTCACTTCAGCTGCACAGATGGCACTCCATTTGGCGGCCTGAATTGATAGCATTAAAGTTCAATGAAAGCCAGCCAGACGAATCGTCGGTTCTCGACAGATATCGATTCGCCCTCACGATCCAAGCGCGTGCTCGTCGTAGAGGACGAATGGGTTGTCGCTCGCGACCTCAGTGATCTCCTACAACGATTAGGACATGTTCCCGTCGGACCCGCAGCAAACTCGTCCGATGCGATTCGGCTCGCCTCCGTTGAAAAGCCAGATTTGATCCTCATGGATATCCAGTTAGACGGATCGATGAACGGAGCCACCGCGGCGGCGGAGATCGCTCGTCGGCTTGCGGTTCCCGTCATCTACATAACGGCGAACAGCCACGTTTTTCTCAACGGCGATAGTGAGATGGTTGCTCCGTACATCTGTATTGCCAAGCCATTTTCCGAGAAAGGCGTATCGGCGGCGATTGAGAGCGTCCCCCTCTAACTGGAATTGCACGCGGACGATTTGAATTCGATACTTATAAACCAGGTTCGTAGAATCGACCCGCGAGCGCGGACCGAATGGCTGGGACGATTTCCGTCGGGGCGCGACTCTTGAATACATAGCCGCCAGCTCCCATTTCGCGCGCGGCTTGAACGTAGGCAGCGTCCCAGTAGTTGGACACGAACAATACCTTGCAGTTCGGTTGGCTAACCAGGATTTGCCGGGCGGCATCGAAGCCTCGCAACGTTGGGAGAGAGACGTCGAGCAACACAACGTCAGGCTGGAGTTGCTCGGCTGCGGCAACGGCTTCTTTCCCGTCTGCGACAAGCCCGATAACCTCAAAATCTCTTGCAACCGTTGGACGCAGAGATCCTTCCGCGATGAGAAAATTATCTTCGGCAATCAGAACCCGCGCCTTCATCCTGCTGTCACTCGGTGGCACGGAAGGACAAACCGGATTATTGTGCCGTGTCCCGTTCCGGCTGACTCGGCCCACATTCTTCCGCCGTGCCGCTCGATGATTCGTTGGCAAAGCGTCAGCCCCAACCCTGTTCCGGGAATCTCGCTGCCGTGCAGTCTTTTCAATGGCTGGAATACCCGGCTAAGCCACTCGGGTGAAATACCCTGGCCGTTATCGGCCACCGAGAACCTCCACTCATCTCCGGTGTTTTCGGCCGAAATGCTTATTACAGGTACTTCCCCGGGCTTCCTATACTGGATGGCATTCGAAAGCAGGTTTTGAAACACCTGTTCGATCTGGCTTCGATCGCCCGTGATGGTTGGGAGCGATTCATATTGGATTCTGGCTCCCGAAGTCGCAATAGCTTCCGAGAGCCTCACCCGTACGGTCTCAACAACACCATTGAGCGGAACTGGTTCAAACGCGATTTCGCCGTGCCCGATCTGCGCGAAATTCAACATCGAGCTTATTAGCCGCTGCATCCCTCCTGCGGATTCCGTTATCATCTGGAGGATGTGTGACTGACCGTTGGTCACGGCTCCCTCTTTGCCTTGTCTCAGCAGTTCGCCGAGCGCGGCAATGTTGTTTGCCGGCGCCTGTGAATCATGCGATAAAGAATATGAAAAGCGGGACAGCTCAGCGTTGGACGTTTCCAGTTCGGCCTGGAGCCGTTGGCGCTGCCGTTCACTGCGTTCGCGTTCGGTCACATCGGTAATCACAGTAACAGCCCCGATAATCGTTCCCTGCGAATCATGAATGGGAGCAGCCGAATCTTCGACGAAGATCGGTTGGGTGCTCCGAGCAGCAAGTAGAAATCGCTCTCTTCCGATGGCCCTAGTCGTAGCAAGCACACGGCGCAGCTGGCATTCTGCTAATGGCGCCCCGTCCTCCCTGCGCAGAATATATACTTCTTCGATGGAACGGCCCAATGCCTCCGCCAGGGTCCAACCTGTGAGATTCTCAGCGACTGGGTTCAGGAATTTTACCCGGCCATCGAGATCTGTCGCAATCACGCCGTCACTCATGCTCAGGAGCACGGTCCGAAGCCAGCCATGTTCCTGAAACACCTCACGCGTTGACCGATGTTGTTGGAGAGCGACGCTGACCGCCGCATTCAAATGCTTCGCTTCAAAGGGTTTCGGCAGGTAGCCATAGGGACCCGACAATCTCGCCCGTTTCAAGGTCTCTTCTCCGGCAAAGGCGGTCATAAACACGACCGGAATTTGCCACTGGCGCCGGATTTCGCTTGCCGCTGCGATGCCATCCACTGAGCCATGGAGCTGAATATCCATGAGCACCAGGTCCGGACGACGTTCGTCGGAAAGGCGCAGAGCTTCCCTGGCTGTGCTGGCGATGCCCACCACGTCGTAACCGAGATCGGATAGTTGGGCGCTCACATCCATAGCCAGGATCTGCTCGTCTTCGGCGATCAGAATCTTCGCAGTATGCGTGAGCTCACCCATTCTCGGGCTCCGATCCCGAAGACGGGAAAAGCACTCGCGCGATTGTTCCCGTTTCCGAGCGGAGTTCGATGGTACCTCGGAGTTGCAGGACCATGCCATGTACCAGCATTAAACCTAAAGAGGAGGTTTGCCGATAATCGAATTCGGCGGGCAGTCCCTGACCTGAGTCCGCCACGATCAGTTCAATCCAGCCTTCATCCTGATGAATGCCAACGCGAATTGTTCCACCTTGCAGCCGAGGAAACGCATGTTTGCAGGCATTGGAAACCAGTTCATTCAGCAGCATCGCAAAAGGGACCGCGCGCTCAAGTTCCAACGTCACTTCTTCGTCACCGCCGAACTCCACGCGTACACGCTGCTCGAGGCTATAAAATCGCACAATATCCGGAACTAACTTCCGCGCATATGTCGTGAGTTCGATAGTGGCGAATGCGGCGCCCTGGTATAACTGCTCATGAATCGAGGAAATTGCCATCACACGGTTGCGTGTTTCTTCGAACAGGGCAAGGACGGCTTTCTCCTCGATCTTCCTTGCCTGCAGGTTCAGCAGACTCACGATCACCTGGAGATTGTTTTTTACCCGATGATGAACTTCCTTTAGAAGCGCCTCTTTTTCGGCTACGGATATCCGAAGCAACTCGGCATTTTGTTTGAGCTTTTCTGCGGCAAGCCGATGTTCGGTAACATCGCGCATGATTTTGACAAAGCCGCGGAGTGCTCCCTGAGCGTCACGGACGGCTGTCAATACGCCACTCGCGAAGAAACGCCGTCCGTCCTTTCGAACGTGCCAACGTTCATCGTCTGAACTTCCCGTTGTTCTGGCCCGATCGAGTTCCTGTTCATGGGCGCCTGCTGCAAGGTCCTCCGGAGTAAAGATTGTGGAGAACGGCTGGCCCACCACTTCGGATTCTGTGTAGCCAAGAATCCTTTGGGCCCCGATATTCCAGTCGGAAATCCGGCCCTCCGTGTTCAACTGAAACAGCGCGTGGTCCTGAACGCTTTCCACAAGCAAACGGAAACGTTCCTTGCTTTCACGGAGAGCCTCGCTCGCCGCATGGCGTGCGGTAACATCCCGCATATTCACCTGCACGACCTGCTGATTTCCAACGACATATCGATTCGCTACCAGGTCGGCATAGACAATTCGACCGTCGCTCGCCACCAGAACGACGCCATCATGACGAACCACCTCTCGCGAAACAGCCTCACTGACAATCCCGATTGTCTCCGGCGCATTTCGGAATGCCTGCAGTTCCGAGAGCGTACGGCCGACCCATTCTTCGCGCCGGTAGCCGGTTAGTTCGAGCGCGAACGGATTCACGTCCGTGACTCTTTCGCGCTCGGCATCGAAGATCAACATGCCGTCTTTAGCTGTCTCAAAAAGACGTTGATAGCGGATTTCCGCCTGTTCGCGCCGCTCGGTGATATCCTCTATTGCCAAAAGCACCCGCCGCTGTTGCTCTCCTTCCGGTGAAAAACGCCTTGCATTCAGTCGCATTCTTCGCCTGCGGATGTGCGGAAAGATGTGTTCCACCTCGAAATCCTGGAAGGAACCGTTCCGAAACAGAGCGTCGCCAATCAGCCCCCGGAGCCGTGGAATGTTCCATTGCCCATTGCCGAGATCATAGAGAAAACGGCCTTCGGTTTCGTTCCGCGAGACCTGAAATGTCTCGTAGAACGACGAGGTCGCTCGTTGGACCCGCAAGTCGGCATCCAGTACGACAAGAGGTTCCCGCACGGTATCGATCAGACTTTCGGCGAAATCACGCGCTTCTTCAGCGGCTCGCAGTGTCTTCTTCAGAATGTCGATGTCGAAAAAAATAACGACGGCGCCATCGATACGATTGTCCACGGTTCTGTAGGGACGAACCGAGACGGAATACCAATGTCCGCTGCTATCCTGAGCTTCTAATTGTTCGACCCGTAAGGTTTCGATCACGCTCCGCATGAGGGGTTGCAGATTTTTGAGGTCGATGCGGCCGGTCAAATGCGTCAGGGAATGACCGACATCGAGAGCTCGGACACCCAGAACCGCCTCCGACGCGCCGCTAAACCGCCGCAAACGAAGATCGTTATCCACCATCAGAAAAGGTACATCGACAGCGGACAGCAAATTTCCAAAATCGCTGTTAGAGGTGTTTAATTCCGTGTTGCGGGTTTGCAGCTCTTCGTTTAAAGTGGTTAGCTCCTCGTTGGCGCTCTGCAACTCTTCTTTGGTCGTACTCAGTTCTTCATTAGTGCTCTGCAGTTCTTCGTTCGCGCTGCGGACCTCCTCATTTGACGCCCGTAGCTCTTCCGCGTGGGCCTCATGATCCTCATGCGCATTACGCAACTGCTCGCGCAGTTCGAGGACCTGTCTTTCAAGATCCTGGTTGTTGGTCTCCAGCGACGTAGTGTAATCGTTGATGTTCGCAGGCGCCACTGTGGAGTGACGCGAAGGCGCAGCTGGCAAGCGGCCTTCCTCAAAGGCGACCACATAGTAATGCTCTGACGGATCCGCACCGGGAACAGGGGTTACCTCAATCGTGATTTCCCGCCGCTCACCCTGAAAATCGATGGCAATTCCGGACTCACGGACAGACACATTCTGGCTGGAGGCAGACTCAACCAGCCTTCGAAGATGCGACGCCAGGCCTTCCCGTGCCATTCGCAGAACGTTAAAGGAGGCCTGGCCGGCAACCGGCTCCAGATAAGGCCCCGGTCGACCCCGGAAATGAAGAACCTCCATGTCCGAGTCGATAACGACGGCTGGCGGCGAGTACTTGCTCTGCAGAATCAAATCGACCTTTTTCTGGAGTTCGAGACCCGAGGCAGTGGTGCGGACTTTGACGATGTCAGGCTCCCGCTCTCCGGTGCGGTTTGCCGTAAGAGTCAGCGTAAGCCTCACGGGCGCGTCTTTGCGGCTGTAAATTCGATTCTGCTTATCCACGACCCCAAATAAATCGCTGGAAGAATTGATTGTCTCCGCCGATCCCAGCACAAGCAGCCCGGTTTCGTTCAGGCTGTAGTGAAAGATGGGCAGCACCTTGCGTTGCAGGACGTTGTCCAGATAGATCAACAGGTTGCGGCAAGTAATTAGATCCATGTGCGCAAACGGAGGATCGCTCGTGATGTCGTGCCGCGCGAAGACGCACGCTTCGCGTATGGCTTTGGATACCTGAAATCCCCGTTCAACCCGAACAAAGAAGCGTCCCAGCCTTTCCGCGGACACATTGTCACTGATCAGGTCCGGATATGTACCCGCGCGAGCGCGGTCCAGCGCCACTTCGCTGATATCCGTGCCGAACAGCTGCGTCGGGATATTCAAGTCCAGTTCTTCGAGCAGCTCCTTAATGGTGATTGCCAGTGAATATAGTTCTTCTCCTGTCGCGCAACCCGGCACCCAGACGCGAAAGGGCTCGCCGGATGATCTTTGCCTGAGCATGCCCCTCAGCAGTTCGGTGAGCGCTTCGAAAACCGGCGGGTCACGGAAAAAGTTGGTCACACTGATCAGGAAATCCCGATAAAGCTCCCGCGATTCGTCCGGGTCCTTATCAAGCACCTGAAGGTAATCTTTCAGAGTCCCGGCGCGCTTCACGAGCATGCGTCTGCCTATACGGCGGCGGATCGTGTTGAACTTGTAATGGGAGAAATCGACTTTCGTCCGTTTATGTACTATATGGAAAATTTTGGCGAGGTCACCATCTCCTTCCGGGAGCGACTCTTCCCTGGGTTGATTGGAAACAGGCGGCCGGACAAACGGATGTTGACTCAGGCGGGTTAGTTCACGGGCGATGTCGGCCGGGGCGAGGACGTAATCGATTGCTCCGGTCGTAACTGCGTTCCGCGGCATCCCCGGGTGCTGAGCCGAAGCTTCGTCCTGTGCGAATGTCAGGCCGGATTCTTCTTTGATGGCCCGGATGCCAAGGCTGCCATCAGAAGCGTTGCCGGACAGAATGACGCCGATGGCACGGCTGCCCTGAACCTTCGCCAAGGATCGAAAAAATGCGTCAATGGGCAAGTGAAGGCCGGGCTCACGTTTTGCCAGGCGCAGAATACCATCCTGCAAAACCATCGTGGTATTCGGCGGGATGACGAACACTTCGTTCGGCCGAATCGCCATGCCGTCCTCGACATTTCGGACAGGCATAGAGGTGTCTTTCGTCAATATTTCGGGTAAATGACTGATATGCTTCGGATCGAGGTGTTGAACGATCACAAAAGCCATGTCCGTGTCGTCTGGCAGAGCCTGGAGCAGACGCTTGAATGCGTCCAGACCTCCGGCCGAACCCCCGATACCGACTATGGGGAAAAAATGACCTCGCGGCGGACTAGCATCGTCCGGATTGGCAAGATCACTCTCAATCTGGCCTGGGTCGGGATATGAGACCTCCAGAAGAGGCGTGTTTGTTTCTTCCAATTCAGGCATTTTGGCCAAAATCCTTTGGGGATGTCAATCGCTGCTCATGCTTCGTTCTCTTGCCGAACGAACCATATCGAAATCGTCCAGCTTTTTCCTGAGATCGAACAACTTGTTCATCAGACGATCCCTCTCTTTCGCGTTGCGAATGCAGGCTACCCAGGTCAATACGAGGTCATGCCCAGTCTGAGCATTGGATCTGGCGGCCAGAGCGTTCGCTGGATCGTCGCCCTCTAAAAATGCCGTTTGCAGGAATGTCCTGGAAAGGTCGAGTTCATTGTCCAGGAAGCGAATGCGGGCTTCTTCCAAACTATCTCCTGACGCTGCATCTTTCATAGGGAATTCTTTCTGGCCTCCTGCTGCGATCCATCCTGGTGGATCTCGAGTCAGTTAGTGCTGCTCACGCCCGATCCTCGGCGGGCGCCGATCCCAAACGACTGCTCTCCCCTATGTTGCCTGACTGAACGTTGCTTCTGCGTCCTTCTCAGAGTTACTATCATTAACCGCCGTTCCATGTTCCTGATGACTGTTGCCGGTCCGTCTGTTCTCCCCTGCCTGTGCGTTCGAAACGCTCGTATCGAGGCATCGAGACATGACAAATCTGTAGAGCGTGTTAAGGCCGACGCTCAATCCGCACCGCTGTTTGAGAATACCTGCAATCTCGCGGTAGCTTCGATCCCGTTTGCGCAACTCACCGATCAGTTCAGCGTAAGGCTCCAGTTTGGATGCCGGTGGCTTTGGCGGCAAACTATCCAGAATAGTGTTGAATTTCCCGTCCATGAATACAGTCTAGAACGGATCTGGAACGAGCGCGGAACATATTCTTCTGCGAAATGCTAAGGTTCGGAGGCTTCGGTGATGCACATCACGCGGCATACCCGCCGTGCCGCGGAAAGACCCGACGCCTCATTGCTCGATTGGCTTACGCCGCAACTCGGTGATGAAGACCACGGCTACTCGCTTTCGGGGGCCCGGAAGCGAGAAGAAGAACGTCGCTCCAGCACCCAGTTGACCTTGTGCCCACATTCCCCGCCGCATCGCTCAAGGATGCGCCGGCAGATCGCCAGCCCCAGTCCCGTGCCCGGATACTGTCTTCGCGGTGGAGCCGTTTGAAAAGGCCGAAGATTCGTTCAGCCTGCTCTGGCTCGAATCCAATACCCGAGCCGGTATAATTGACAGCCGTGGAAGTGTACCGATCTGAAACGCGCGAGATCCTGAAACGGTTTGGCGAAGAAGAAATCAGCAGGGGTGAATGTATAGCTGCGCTCGATTGCGCGCTGCTTGCCGCGATCCCTGATTGGGAGCCGGCTGACCTCCGAGCTGTGCAGGCAATCCTGGCCGAAAACTCCCAAACACTGGCAGAAGTCGACGGAACGTAGCAAGGGCGCGATGTTGGCGCTTTGGCAGATTAACCTTCGCCCGTCACGTCTGCGCTCATTGTTCTCACTAAACTCTCATCGTCACTTTCGTTTCGGTTCTCTTATGACCAGCTGCTTCGGCGACTCCAGCCTGCACATACAGGCAACGCAGATTGGCTTGTTTTCAAAAACCAGCTCAGTGTAGTTCTCGCAATAAGCACACTTTCTCGGGTTCACGCATTGTTGTGGAACAGACCGTAAAGGGAGATTCCAGATCATTCGCCTAACCGCGAAGAAGCGCATGCGGACGACAATGACGGCAATTCGCGACGCACTGTACCGGAAGCGGCATGAACCTGTGTCAGCAGTCGGCGCATGGCTGAAGCGGGTCGTCACCGGATACTTCGAGTATCACGCCGTCCCCACGAACCTGATGCGGTTGGAAGGCTTCCGTGCCGAGGTGTGCCGCGCATGGCGGCATGCTCTGCTGCGTCGGAGCCAGCGCCACCGGCTGTGCTGGGAACGCTTCAACCGCCTGACCCGCAAGTACGTACCGCCACGCCGGGTTCGACATCCTTATCCCGAGGAGCGTTTTCTCGCGTCACGACCTTAGCAGGTTGCTGAGTGCGCCGGGATAAAACCGGCGTGGAGTTGTGAATGAAAGAGTCATACAGTGCGGATTCTCCTGAAATCGATCACCGTTCTCCTCTGATCTCGATCACCATTCTCCCGGTGTCCGATCAGCGAGGTCGGAGCGAAGCGACGCTGGCTTTTTGATTGTGCACGAGAGTGATCGGAATGGCAAGAGAATCGGATCATGGGCGCTCCCCGATCCGGAGCGAAGCGGAGGCTGGCCCTGTTCGAGCCAGGATGGGGGCCGGGGGAAGGGCCGGCAGTTGAGGCCCTTCCCTTCAGTCCCGCTGTGACCCGGAGCGGCTTCATCGCTCCGGCTGCTTCGGTGAAGCCTTCCGCATCGACTCTCCTTTCAGCTCGAATCGATGCGCCCGATGCACGATCCGGTCGAGGATTCCTTCCGCAACCGTCGAATCGCCGATCTGACTATGCCACTTCGCCACCGGCATCTGCGAAGTCAGGATCAGCGATCTGGCCTGGCAACGATCCTCGCAGATCTCCCAGAAGTCGCGCGCCTCGGCTTCACTCAGCGGCGTCATCGCCCAGTCATCCACCACCAGCACATCGATTTTGCTCAGCCGCAGCAGCATATTGCGCAGGCTGCCGTCGGCGCGCGCCAGCGCCAGATCCCGGAACAACGCCGCCGCGCGCGTGTAGAACGCTGAGTATCCGTCGCGGCACGCCTTCTGCGCCAGCGCGCAGGCCAGATAGCTCTTACCCACGCCGGTTGGCCCGCACACGAAAACATTCTCGTGCCGCTCCACCCATTCCGACTGCGCCGCCAGCGAACGCACCAGCGGCTTGTCGAGTCCTCGCGCAGCCCGGTAGTCGATGTCTTCCACGCACGCGTTGGCCCGCAGTTTCGCCCGCCTCAGGCGCGCCGCGAACGCTTCATTCTCGCGCCATGTAAACTGGCGGTCCACCAGCAGCGCCAGCCGCTCTTCGAAACTCATCTCCGCGGTCTGTTCGCTTTTCGCCATCTCGCGCCACGCCTGCGCCATACCGTGCAGCCGCATGGCTTCCAGCTTTTCCAGTGTCGGTTGATTCAGCATTGTGTCTGTTCTCCTTTACTGGAAGTACTGCGGTCCGCGCAGATTCTCATGGTTGGGCGATAGCCGCGGCGGCGGCGCATTCAACGGCGCGGGCTGCGAATCGAGCCCGTTGCGCAGAATCGATTTCACGCTGTGGTAGCTCACCGCGCCCGTCAGCAAGGCTCTCTCCGCGGCGTGCTCCATGCGTTCGGGCGAGTACTTCGCCGCCAGCCGAATGATCCCCAGGCAGGCGCGATAACCCATCTCCGGATGCGGCTTCGATTCCAGAATCCGCCGTACCAACCGGCCTGTAAACATGCCCGTTTTCACTGCCCAGTCGATCATGCGCGATGGCGGCCATTCCAGGTGCGCCTGATGGCTCTTCGGCCGGTGCTCGCCGTGACAGACGCTCTTGTTGCGTTCGCGCGAGCGCAGATGCGAAGCGACGCGCTTGCCGCGATGGAAGATCTCCACCGTGGCTGGCGTGGAACGCACCTCTACCGCTTCGCCGGTCAGCGTATACGGCACGCTGTACCAGTTACCGTCGAAGGCCACGTGATAATCGATGTTCACGCGCGCCTGCGCCCACTGGCTCAGGTCGTAACGCGCGGCAGGCAGCGCCCGAAGGGCCGGCTGATCGAGCTTCCGGAACAGGCTGGCGCGGCTTTCGTCTTTCCGTTTGCGGAAGGGGCGATTGTTGAGCATCGGCAGCAGCTCGCGAATCGCTGCGTTGGCCTGTGCGACGGAGAAGAACCGCCGGTTGCGCAACCGCATCACGATCCAGCGCTGCACCACCTGCACGGCGCTTTCGACTTTGGCTTTATCACGCGGCTTGCGGGGACGCGTGGGCAGGACGGCCACTTTGTAGTGCGTGGCGAACTCCTGATATGTGGGATTCAGATCGGGTTCGTAGATGCAGGCGCGGGTCACGCCTGTCTTCGTGTTGTCGGGAACCAGCAGTTCGGGCGCGCCGCCGTAAAACTCCATCGCATTCATCTGGACCTTGAGCCAGTTCGCCATCTGCTGGTCTTCCACGGCTTCGGCGTAGGTATAGCTGGAGGCGCCGAGCGCGGAGACGAACACAGCGGCGGGCCGGGTAGTTCCGTCCGGCCGATGAATGGGGATGGTGGCTCCGGCCCAGTCGAGAAACAGCTTTTCCCCGGGCCGGTGATCCTGACGCAGGACCACATCCCGATTCTTCTTCCAGGAGCGGTAGAGCTTGCAGAACCGGCTGTAGGAGTAAGCGTCGGGATGCTGTTGGCGATGTTCTTCCCAGATCAGTTCGAGCGTGAGATCGCGATGCTTCTCCAGTTGCTCGCGGATGTGGAGGAAGTCGGGCTGAGGTCTTTTTGCAGGCCGGGTTGGGGTGGCCCCGGAGGGGAACAGGGCCTGTTCGATCTGGTCTTCGCTCCATTGCTCGCCGAGCGGCCAGGTGAGGCCGGCGGCTTTCATGCGCGCCAGATAATCGTGAACGGTGCTCTGGCTGGTGTGCACGCTGCGGGCGATCTGCCGCTGGCCGAGTTTTTGCTCGAAGTGCAGCCGCAGAATCTCTTTGATCTTTCTCATGGACTTTCGCTTTCCGGGCAACGGTGGGTCGGCCCTCCTCAGAGCCGATCTTCGCCGCCTGTAGTTTTAAGTCCAGCGCCGCCCTTTTTCCTGTTCTCCCTTTATTCCGATCACCGTTCTCCCATTCCGATCACCAGTGGCGCGGCGGCCAAAAAGTGATCGGAATCAGAGGAGAACGGCGATCGGCTTCACGGGAGAACACTGATCGGAATCGCGGGAGAATGGGTGATCG
>DASYCD010000359.1:0-3684 GCA_036500405.1 Bryobacteraceae bacterium | reverse complement strand
GCTACAGCCCTGGCATAACAACGCAGGGAAAAGACTGGTTCCTGCTCGGAATTCGCGGTAAAGAGGAACTCCTCGGGCATCCGGTCATCGGACAAACGTGGGAGAGCTTTGCAATAGAGACACTCCTGACGACTGCTCCCGAATCGACCGAGGCCAGTTACTACCGCACCTCGCATGGTGTTGAGGTCGATCTCCTTCTTGCTCTCCCCGGCCGCCGTCTGTGGGCGATTGAAATCAAGCTCAGCTCAGCCCCCAAGGTCGAGCGGGGCTTTCACACCGCCTGCGCGGATCTCAACCCGGAGAAACAATTTGTTGTCTATCCCGGAACCGCGTCGTACCCCCTCGACGAGAAAACGCGGGCGATTGGCCTTGCGGAGCTCGCAGGGTTGTTGCGTACCGCCGCCGCTTCGTAACCGCCCTCGCTTCGGGTGTGAAACCAAACATTCGACTGATTCAACACATGTTATTCTTTCCCCGTAGCTTTTCGGGATCTCCATACGTCGAAATATGCAAACCTTTACGCGCCACGATGTTGCGCGAGCGCTGCACATGGAGGATGATTGCGACGGGTATACACTACTCGATGCCTCGCCGTGGCATGGTTTAGCCGGCTCGCAAGCGGAACATAAAACGAATGTTCGAACTGCTTTTTAAATACCCGCCGGCTATCTTTTCGAAAGGCAAACTGGTGCTGCTCGCGCCATGGCCCTTTTGGACTTTCATTCTGGCCCTCGTCATCGCCATCGGCGTCATCGCCTGGTTCCTCCACGAGCGACGTAACGCCCTCAGCACTATACGGCTAGCCGCCATCGGCCTGGCCCAGACGGCCATGATCGCCATCGTCCTTTTTATGCTCTGGCACCCGGCGATGAGCGTTGCCCGGCTTCGCCCCCAGCAGAACGTCGTCGCCGTCATGGTCGACGATTCCCGCAGCATGGGGATGGTCGATCCGGGCAACTCGAAGAGCCGTCTCCAGAATGCCGAAGATCTGCTGAACGGTACCGTTCTCCCCGATCTCCAGAAGAAATTTCAGGTTCGCACGTATCGTTTCGGACGTGACGCCTCCCGTCTCGAATCCGCCTCCACCCACGTGGACGGCCTCAACCCGTCCGACGAAGCTACGCGTATCGGTGACAGTCTCAAGCACATCGCCGCGGACGCCAGCACCATGCCGCTGGGCGCCGTGGTTCTTTTAACAGACGGTGGCGACAATACGGGCGGCGTCGATCGCGAAACGCTCTCTCAGATCCGCCAGCTTCATCTGCCCGTCCACACCATCGGATTTGGGCCTGACCATTTCAGTAAAGACATTGAAGTCATGGACGTGGACGTTCCCGCTCGCGTCCTCGCCAACTCCCGCGTCAGTGCCCGGGTCAACTTCCGCCAGCACGGTCTCGAAGGCCAGAAGATCAACCTCATGGTGCGCGAGAACGGGCATCCACTCGCCAAACAGGAAATCACCCTGAAGCCCGATGTCGACCAGTCGGAAACCGTGATGTTTAACGCCGGACCGGCTGGCGCGCACAGCTTCCAGATCGGTATCGATCCGGTCGCCGGCGAACAGAACGTCCTGAACAACTACCGGGTCCGGCTCGTCAATATCTCGGAGAAGAAGCGTCGCATTCTCTTCTTCGATGGTGAGCCGCAGTGGGAATACAAATTCATCCGGCGCGCGCTCGAAGACGACCCGGCTATCGAACTCGACAGCATGGTGCGGACTACGGAGAACAAAACGTACTTTCAGGTTACGAACGCCAAAGAATTTGCGAACGGATTTCCGGAAACGCCTGAGGCGCTTTTTGCCTTTGACGGCTTGATCATCGGCAGCGAAGAAGCCAACTATTTCTCGCCGGCTCAGCAGGCCGCCATTCGCGATTTCGCCGATCGCCGGGGCGGCGGCGTACTGTTCCTCGCGGGGCGCTTCGCTCTGAGTGACGGCGGCTACGCCAGCACCCCCATGGCGGAAATGATGCCGCTGCGCCTCATGCCGGAAAAGACTTTTTCGCGCAATTTTGCCATCGCCTCGCTTACGGACGCCGGCAAAGCCAGTCCAATACTCCGTCTGGAAGATAACGCGGAAGCGAACGACGCGCGCTGGAAGAAGATGCCGAAGGTCGCCAACTACGCCGTGATGGGAGCGCCCAAACCGGGAGCCGTTGTCCTCATGAATGTGGGCGAAGAGGGCAAGCGTACGTCGCCCCTACTGGCCATCGAGAATTACGGCCACGGCCGTACCGCCGTGCTCGCCACCTCCGGCACATGGCGCTGGCAGATGCTCCAGGATCATACCGACATGACGCACGAGACCTTCTGGCAGCAGTTGCTTCGCTGGCTCGTGACCGAAACTCCGGGTCAGGTGGCTGCGACCACTCCTCACCAAATGCTGAATGACGATGGCCAGGTCCACCTGCGCGCGCTCGTTCACGACAAGACTTATCAGACCGTCGCGGGCGCCACCGTGACCGCGACGATCAACCGGCCCGATGGCCGCATCGACACGCTGGAAATGAAGCCTGATCCACTCGAGCCTGGCGCCTACGCGGGAGACTACACCGCCGATAAATCCGGCGCGTACGTCGCTGAAATTGCCGCGAATGACGGCAAACTCGAAGTGGGCCGCGATACGCTCAACTTCCGTCGCGAAGATGGCGTCGCGGAGAATTTCAACGCTGCTCAGAATAAAGATCTTCTGCAACGCCTCTCCGCCGATACCGGCGGCAACTATTACACGCCCGGCAACGCCAAACGTCTGGGCGATGAAGTCGCCATCTCGGAAGCCGGCATCTCCGGCCACGACAGTCTCGATATCTGGGATATGCCGATCCTGTTCCTTCTGCTGATCCTGCTCCGAGGCGGGGAATGGCTGCTTCGGCGAAAATGGGGTGTGGTATGAGACGAAGTTTTCTGCTCAATACCGCGGCTGCGCTGCTTTGCCTCTCGGGGCTTTGCTTTTCAACGGCGCGCCCGGCCTTCGGCGCAACGTATTTCCTGACCGTTGCCGGTCTCGGCGGCGAGCCCGATTACGAGCAGCGCTTCGAAATGCTCGCGACGGACACGGACAAGATGCTCCGCGATTCGCCAGGCACGGATAAAGTTGTCGAAACCCTGAAGGGCGCCGATGCTACCCGGCCGAAACTCGAAGCCGCCCTCGGCAAAATTGCCGCGCAAGCCAGGCCGGCCGACGCCTTCGTCTTTATGATGATCGGCCACGGCACTTTCGATGGCTCCGAATACAAATTCAATTTGCCCGGACCGGATATCTCCGCGCCCGAGTTGGCCGTCCTGCTGAATCGCATCAGCGCCAGCCGCCAGTTGATTGTCGATATGACCAGCGCCAGCGGCGGCGCCACCGACGCATTCAAGAAGGAAGGCCGCGTCATTATCACGGCCACGAAATCCGGAACCGAGAAGAACGCTACCGTTTTCTCGCGTTTCTGGGTGCAGGCTCTGCGCGACCCCGCCGCCGATACGGACAAGAACAACGCCGTCACCGCGCTCGAAGCCTATAAATTCGCCCAGGCGAAGACCGCCGCGTTCTTTACAGACGCCAAACATCTCGCGACCGAACATTCCGTGGTCAGCGACGAATCTCACGCCGGCACATTCACCCTGGTACGCTCCGGCCCCGCCGCCGCGGAGGTCACTGATCCCGCAAAGCAGCAACTGGTCGCCACCAAGGAACAG
>DASYCD010000358.1:0-2688 GCA_036500405.1 Bryobacteraceae bacterium | reverse complement strand
GCCGAGCTGCAGAAATAATCCAGTTCCACGGGCGCGAGTTGCTTGTACCAACGCTCCTTGCCGGTTTTGGCGTCGAGCGAAACCAGCGCGCAATCCGGCGTCTCGAAGAACAACCAGCCGCCATACATGCTCATGCCCTTGCTGGCGTTGCCGTGATGGCCGCCTCGGCTCTTGTAAAAGTAACTCCACAAGACCTCGCCCGTTCGCACATTCACTGCCCACGCGCGATCCGTCACCGAGATATACATGACGCCATCCACCATCAGCGGAGAACCGGCGATGCGGAAAGTATCTGTAGGACCGCCCCAGTAAGTGGGGTCACCAGGTTTCCACGGACCGCCCACATTGGTTGCGCTATCCTGCGTTGCCGCCAGCTTCGACGCCCAAGCCAGGGTCAACGTGCCGACGTTGGAGCGGTTGATCTGTGTGAGCGTGCTGTAGCGCTTGCCGGAATAATCGCCATGATAGGTCGGCCATGCGTCCGTCGCGTTCGGCTTCTTCAGAACGGCGGGATCGAGAATCTGCGCGGCAAGGGCAACGGGGAGCAGGATGACTGCGGTCAGAGAAATGAAGCGAAATGTCATGAGGGCTCTCTCTTATTTGTCCTTTAAATAGGCGGCGAGATTATGAATGTCGTCGTCCGTGTACTTCTTCATCAGGTCGATATGGGCCTGCAGCCGGTTCACTTCGACGACATGCGGCCAGCCGTCATTCCGCAGCCAGGTTTTGTTCTCGCCGGTCGCCGGTTTAATCTCCACCACGAAATCGTTAATCAGCACCGGCGATCCCGTGAACTTTTCCCCGCTCTTCAGCGTGACCGTCGCGGTCACATTGCCGCCGCCTCCGCCACCTCCTCGTCCACCGCCTGCTCCAGGGAAGCCGCCACGGCCGCGACCGCGGCCTCCGCCAATGCTTCCGCCCAAAATCGAGGCCTGCATGTTACCCGCGTCGCCGCCGGTCTTCTGGCCGATGCCTTTCAGATCGCCGCTCACCGAGTGGCAGGTATTGCACTTGCCAACCGGTCCGTTGAAGAACGCCTCGCCCGCCTTCGCATCGCCGCTGAATACGTTGTGCCGCTGATAGTCCTGTCTCGCCACGGTCACCGTGACCTGATAGTGCAGCCAGGTCGCGAGATCGACGCCGTCATCATGGGAGAGTTGGAACTTCGGCATGCCTTTGTCAGGACGGCCGAGTTCCAGAAAGCCAGGCAGTTCGCGGCCGGAGTGATCCATCGCCACCAGGTCAGACCGCATCAGGTCGGAATCGGTTTTCGCGAGTTTGCCGCCACGCGCGTCGGCCCCGTGGCACGAGGCGCATTGCGCGGCATAAATCTTGCCTCCGCGCTCGACGGACGCCATATCGAACGCGCTCTTTGCCGTGATATCGATAGGCCGGTCAGCCGCTGCGCCGCCACCCCGCGCGCCGCCGCCGCGTCCGCCGCGCTGCGCCCAGACAGGCGCCGCGAAGACCACTAAACCTGCCAAAACAATCCGAAGCGAGTAATGATGACTCATGTTTCCTCTGAAGGTCAGACGGGAGTATATCACGGCATATTGTATTCAATCATCGTCCTGCGCAGGTTAAACAGCGAGGAATTGTAAGATAAAGTAAATAAAGAAAATCCTGCCGACGTAACACAAACCGACATTCGTAGTTATCCGCACCGTGACGATGTTTGCGGCTGGTATTGTATACGTCTATTCCGCTGCTGGCTGAGCGCCGTTGCAGACGGCCAGGCTCGAAAAACGCTCTGGTTCGTTGTAGCCCATTCGAAGATGAATCACGATCGCCTCTTCGGGCGATTGCCGCGAATTGCCCTGAATCACATCGAGCAGGGCGCGATGGTGATGCAGACGCCACCGAAGCATCTGGTGGCTGATGCCATCGAGCGCGCGGTGCCCGAACAAGACCGGCAGCAGCGTGCGCAGGGTTTTCTGCAGGTAGCTGTTTCCCGTGTAGCCCCAGACGGTATTGTGAAACTCGAAATCGAGCTCAGCGGCATCCAGCTGCGAACCGGTCTGCCACTTTTCCATTTTTTCCACCAGCCGTTCCAGATGGGCTGCCACCTGCGGCGTCAGGCGCGCGGAGCAGAGCTTGAGCGCTTCGGCTTCGAGGATGATGCGGACACTATTAATACGCTGCGTGTCTTTTTCGCTCAGGCTATTCACGAACATACCCCGCCGGGGGTGGTTCATGAGGAGCCCCTGCTCCTGCAACTGCAGGAGCGCTTCGCGCACGGGGATCCGGCTGACGTTGAACTGACGCGCGATGAGCGTTTCGTTTAGGCGGTCGCCCGGCCGGTACTTCCCCGAAATGATGCTCTCCCGCAACCGCTCCATCAGATGCGCCTTCAACGTAGCGGAGGGAAGTTCGAGGACTGCGTCGGCCATAACGAGAGAATTGTACACGATTTGCGGGACCGGCCAGAATCGCGCGCACGCCAATTCCGCTGGAACCAGGAGGCCGGAATCGGGGTCTATATTTCACATGACTGCCGGTCGACTCGGTTTTCTTGCGGCTGCACTGGTCGCCGGTTTTGCTGCCCAAGCCGCTGCCGCTCCCTCCTTTACGCGCGCGGGCGTGGTCCCGGCGCATTCGCTGATGCCCAATGATTTCGTGACGATATACGGGCACTTCCTGGACAGCCCGTGCTCTCCACAGCAGCCGTCCGCGGGAGGAATCTACCCG
>DASYCD010000357.1:0-2679 GCA_036500405.1 Bryobacteraceae bacterium | reverse complement strand
CCCGCCCGCTTCAGGGCCGCGGCGCAGGCGCTGGCCGTGGCTCCCGTGGTGAAAACATCGTCAATCAACAAAACTCTTCTGCCGCGCAGGTTCGCGCCGGGCTTCGGCTGAAACGCTCCCGCAATGTTGCGGCGGCGCGCGGCGCTCGTCAGGCCGGACTGATTAGCGGTGGGCCTGGCGCGCCGCAGCGCCTTCACGAGTGGTATCCGACGCCGTTTGGAAATCTGTTTCGCCAGCAGTTCGGATTGGTTGAATCCGCGGCGCCAGCGGCGCTTCCAGTGCAGGGGCACCGGAACGATTGCGTCATAGCGGTCATCGATGGAGAGGGCGCTTTCCAGGTACCCCGATAGCTTGCCGGTAAGCGGCGTCATGCCGCTGTACTTGAACAGGTGGATCAGCTTCCGCAGCGTCCCCTCGTAATAACCGAAGCTCGCCGCGCGATCGAACCCGCGTAGTCCGGAGCGGCACAGCGCACAGACGCCGTTCTCATCCAGAGGGAAACGGTTTTGAAACGGAGCGTGGCACGAGGCGCAGAAGTAGTCGGCTTCGAGCGGCGCCGGTTCTTCCAGGCATCCCTGGCAAACGGGAATACGGGTGAAACCTTCGAGAGGAATGCCACAAATGCGGCAGTCTGCGGGGAAAAAAAGCGAAAAAAGTCCGTGAGGGATCGCTCGGAAACTAAAGGCCGCCGTTCTCGTCAGCAAGCTACTCGAGAAGGCGCACCTCCCTCAGGCGGACGGGGCCCGGCATCCCGGAACGGGAGGCTCCGTCTTTTGACAACCGGCGAATTCAGAGAAGCGTTGCGCCTCGCCATGAAATGCCTGCCTGAACTTCTTAGTGTACGGAGCGGAATGTGCCCTTGTCAAATAGGGTTGAAGCGCGCAAGCCCTGTTTTTACTGGAAAAACGCGAGGGCCATCTTACTCAGCACGTAAAGAAACCAGAGGGAGAGCACAGCCCCCAGCCCGCCGAAGAACCCGGACTTCGTCAGCTTCGAGAAGCCAAACGAAAGGAAGCCGATTTCGATGAAGCTCAGCAGATCGAGCGAAGTCAGCAGCGCGTACATGCCTTTTGACGTGTCCGATTTGCTGACGAACGCTCCCACGTTCGTCGCGAGAAGATTCGAAAGATCGAGTGCGGTTTTATCCGGCGCCGCCAGGACGACGATGATCGTCATAATCACCGTGACCAGAAAGTAAGGGAAGAACGCGAGGCACGTCATGGCGAGCATGCCCGGATATTTCGGCGCGCGTTTGGTCATCAGGCCGAACGCGAAGAGCGCGCCCGCGATTGCCATCATCGAGAGCGGCGTTCCGAGCGCCACCGCGCCATAGCTGAAATATGCGGCTATGGGCGAACTCGCGCGCTGAATCGCCACCTGCATCTGCTCCGGACTCATGTTGGAATTCGCGAGCCGCTGCCGCATGATGAGCTCCATGCCGAGCACGTTCAGGGTCACGGCGGTGGAGGCGACCAGCAGCAGCGTGTTCGCGATCAGCGGCGAAACCCATGCGGCCCGCCGTTCCGGCAGGGACGCGAAGAGCGCACCTGGCTGCGTGAAAACTTCGATTAGTTCCGGCATTATTCTACTTTCGGACTTCAAGCACCCCGATTGTACGCAACCACTTTTCCACCAGATCAGGCCATTCCGTTATTGGCTGCTTTGTGCGGCGCAGGCCGAATGCATGGCCGCCTTCGGCATAGAGGTGCATTTCGGTGGGCACATGCGCGTCTTTCAGAGCGATGTAATAGACCAAAGCCTGGTTGACGCCATCCACGTTGTCGTTCTCGGCCTGGAGCAGGAACGTGGGTGGCGTCTTTGCCGTCACGTGAATGTCCGGATTGAGGGCGAACTTTTTTTCATCCTGCATCCACAGGTGACCGGGATAGAGCGCGACAGCGAAATCCGGCCGGCAGCTTTCCTTGTCGGCCGCATCGATCGGCGGGTAGGCGCGCTTATCGAAATGTGTACTCATCGCGGCGACAAGATGGCCACCCGCGGAGAAACCCAGCACGCCGACTTTGTGCGGATCGATATGCCATTCACGCGCATGCAAACGAACCAGCCCGAGCGACCTCTGCGCATCTTCGAGCGCGATCGGCGCCTTCGGGGTGACGTGGCACTTGCAACTGTCCTCCCAGTGCGGTCCCGAATCCGGCACTCGATATTTAAGTAAAACGCAGGTGATGCCGCGAGACGTAAGCCAATCGCAGACCTCCGTGCCTTCCAGATCGATCGCGAGAATTTTGTAGCCGCCGCCGGGAAATACGACCACCGCCGCGCCCGTATCGCCGGTTTTCGGCGAGTAGACGGTCATGGTGGGTTGGGAGACGTTCTCCACCTGCGTCCACGGTTTGCCTGCAACCGGATCATCGGTCACGGGCTCCACGGTCTCCGGCTTTGGGTTCGTCTGCGCATTCGGCGGAGCCTTCGGCCACAAGGGTATCTGTGGATGCCCCGGCTGCGGCTGCCAGACGGGGGCGGCGCGCCCCGCAAAACTTCCCAGCGCAAGGCACAACACGAAGACGGCAACTTTCATAGGACCTGCGGCATGGGGTTTGCAGCCAACAGGCTATCAGCTTGCATTGCTAAACTGAAGCCCAGGACGGGCATGGCTGAGCTCGAAATCAAACCATCGCCGAAGATGCTGTCGAAAATCGGCCTGCTGATCGCGTCGGC
>DASYCD010000356.1:0-14274 GCA_036500405.1 Bryobacteraceae bacterium | reverse complement strand
CGCGCCGCCAGCCGTCCGAAGCTTGTGGTCGCGCTGCTGGCCGACCAGTTCCGCTACGACTATCTGGAGCGGTTTCGCTCCGATTATCACGCCGGCTTCGATCGCCTGCTAACGAAAGGCGCCGTCTTCACCAACGCAAGCTATATCCACGCGAAGACAGTGACGGCGGTCGGGCACTCCACGTATCTGACGGGCGCGACCCCGTCGGTCAGTGGGATCACCGGGAACGACTGGTATGACCGCACCCTGCAACGCACGATGCAGAGCGTTTCCGACGCGAGCGTCAAGACGATCGGACGCCCGGCGGGCAAAAGCGGCGCCACAGGCGCTTCGGGAGCGAGCGGGGCTTCGGGACGCGTATTGCCGCCGCTCTCCTCGTCACCGCGCCAGTTGCTGGTGAGCACGGTCGGTGACGAGTATAAAATGCGCTACCCGGATTCGCACGTTTTTGGGGTTTCGATTAAAGATCGCGGCGCGATTCTGCCTTCCGGTCACATGGCGAACGGCGCCTACTGGTTTGCCGACGATGTGAAGCACTGGGTGACCAGCAGCTACTATCGCGACCAGATGCCGCAGTGGGTGAACGATCTAAACGCCCAAATCGAAAAACGCAATTTCGTGGGAGAAGAGTGGTTTCCGCTGGGCGTGAAGCCTGGCAGCGGGAAGCCGTTCTGCAAGCTGTATCCGCCGCTGCCGGAAGTGCCGGAGGGCCAGGAAAAGCCGAAGGAGCCGGTACGCGATCCGCGAAACTGCAGCAACATTGAAGCGATGCCGGACGGCAATGAGCTGATCGAACAATTCGCTGAAAAACTGGTAGGGGAGGAAAATCTAGGCGCTCACAACGACACCGACATTCTGACGGTCAGCTTCTCCTCGAACGATTACGTGGGGCATGCCGTGGGACCGGATGCGCCCGAAGTGCATGACATCTCGGTGCGCACCGATATTCTGATCGGCAAGTTGATGGATTACATCAACAGCCGCGTGGGGGCCGACAACGTGATCTACATTTTCACGGCGGATCACGGCGTTGCCCCGAAACCGGAAGTGAATCAGGCTCGGCACATGCCCGGCGGACGGCTGGTGACGAAGACGCTGACCGATAAGGCCACCGCCGCGCTAAACGCGCGTTATGGCGAAGGCAAGTGGTTCACGTCAGGCATGGAGTATCTGAATCTGGATCTGATCGACAGCCGGCATCTGGATCGCGCGGAAGTGGAGCGTGTGGCGGCGGAGGCGATGGAGACTGTTCCGCATATCGCGCGCGTCTACACGCGGGCGGAACTGGAGTCCGGGTCGGTGACCGGCGATCGCGTGGGGCGCGCCTTTACACTGGCGTATTTCCCGCAGCGTTCCGGAGAGCTCTTCGTTTTGCCGGAACCGTACTGGATGTTCGCGGCGACGGGCTCCACGCACGGCACGCCTTACTGGTACGACGCGCATGTGCCGGTGATCTTCATGGGACCGGGAATTAAGCCAGGCAACTATTCCGAGCCGGTGGCGGTCAACGATATCGCGCCAACTCTGAGCAATATCCTGGGTGTGGATGCGCCCAGCGGATCGATGGGGCGGATTCTTTCGGAGATCCTCGACGGCGCGCCCGTTACGCGGCGGTAGAGCAGAGGACGACCACGCTGCGAGCGCCCACACGATAAATCGGCGAGAGCAAAGTGCGGCGGTCCGACGGCTCGCAGTAATCGTGCGGAGACGGTAAGCTCGTGTCCGCCACGAGCTGCCAGCGCTCCGGGGCGCCTTCCTGAATCTCGAAGTTCACGTCGACTGCGCTTCCGTTGACCATCACGTAGATGTCGTTATCGAACTGGCTCGCGCCTCGCAGACACCAGGAGAGCGTCTGACCGGACGGTGAAAAGTCCACATCTTTAGCGGTTCCGTACCAGCAGACGTCCTCGCGCCAGTAGTGGCTGCGCGCAATGGAGCGATGCTCCCGACGGAATGCGATCATGCCGCGTACGAAGCGGAAGAAGTCGCGGTTGGTTTCGAGCAGATCCCAGTCGGTGTAGTTGATATCGTTGTCCTGGTTATACGGGTTATTGTTGCCGCGGCGCGTCCCAAGGAATTCATCGCCCGCGCAGAACATGGGGGTGCCATTGCTCAGCATCAGCAGGCACATGAAATTGCGGGCCTGTCGGCGGCGCAGCGCGAGTACTTCCGGCGGCGCGCCTTCGTCGCCTTCCCAGCCACAGTTCCAGCTTCGATTATCGTCGCTGCCATCCTGGTTGTTGTTGCCGTTAGCTTCGTTATGTTTCTGGTTGTAGGCGACCAGGTCGTAGAGCGTGAAGCCGTCGTGCGCGGTGATGAAGTTGACGCTTTGGAAGGGGTGATAGGAGTCGGTGGTGTTGTCCGGAAAGAGATCGTCGCTACCGTAGATGCGCTGCATGAGCGCGCCCACGCGGCCGGGCACTCCGCGTATGAAATCGCGGAGGTCGTCGCGATACTTTCCGTTCCACTGCCGCCAGTTAAGGCCGGGGAAGGCGCGGCCGAGGAGGTAGCTTTCGATGTCCCACGCTTCCGCCGTCATGCGTACGCCGTAGCGGGCGCCGAGATAGCTGATATCGGAAATCAGGGAGGGGTGGTCGAGATCGAGGGAGCCGTCGGTACGGCGGGTGAACACGGAGGCGAGGTCGAAGCGGAAACCATCGATGCGCATCTTCTCGATCCAGTAGAGGAGGCTTTCGAGAACCAGTGCCCGCACCACCGGGTGATCGCACCGCAGCGTGTTGCCGCAGCCCGTCTCATTGCGGTAGGCGGAACGGTCCGGAGTGAGCAGGTAATACGACGGATTATCAATGCCTCGGTAGCTGTACACGGGACCGTCCGCGCCGGCTTCGCTCGTGTGGTTATAAACCACGTCGAGCCAGACGGCGATACCGGCGTCATGAAAAGCATCGACCATGTTGCGGAATTCAGCGGCGACGCCGGTGCTGGTTTGCGCGGCGGCGTAGCGGCGTTCCGGCGAAAAGAAGTTCAGCGGCATATAGCCCCAGAAACTGCCCTCCTGTGGATCGCCCTGATGCACCGGCATCAGTTCCACAGCGGCAACGCCGAGTTCGCGAAGATAGGGAATTTTTTCGATCAGGCCCGCAAAGGTTCCGCGGTTTGCGGCGCTCACGCCCGAGTTGGCGCGGGCCGTGAATGCCTTGACGTGGAGCTCGTAGATGACCAGATCGTGCGCGGAGCGTTTCGGACGATTGCCGTGCGGACTCTCCTCGATCTCACGATGCGGGAGCACGCCCAGGGGGGCACGGCCGTCGTTCGCGCCAGGTTCCGCGGCGGCGTCGCGGCTGTACTCCGGCGGAAAGTGGACAGCGGGAGCGAAGGGATCGAGCAGGATTTTTTCTGAATCGAAGCGATAGCCAGGTCGCCCGCGCGGACCGTCGATCCGATAGGCATAGTGGACCGCGCGTGGCGCGCGCGTGGCCGGAACCCAGCAATGCCAGATACGGCCGGACTTATTGACACGCGGATCGAGCCGCTGCTCGAAAACCGGATGAGCAGGGTCATCGGCGGAATAGAGCAACAGCGTGACAGCGCTCGCGCGGCGCGAGTAGAGCGCGAAATTCCAGGCTTCGAGAGAGGCGACCCAGGTGACGCCCATGGGTCCCGGGGTTCCGTCGATACGGGCCCATTCGTCAAAGGTTCCCGCCGGCCGCAGCGATTCAGGCATGAATTGCCATTACAACAGGTGGAATCGCATCCCGCGGCGATCACGGGCGCTGTAGTGCCTTCTTCCATTCGCGGACAGCGTCTTTGTTCTCAAATTCGCGGTGGTAATCCTGCAGAAAACGATCCGTCTTTTTCCGGCGCCGCTTCTCAACATCGCGGAGGATTTCTTTCCGGCTGCCTGACGATTTCGCGTCTTCTATCAGGCTACTGGTTGCCGTGCAGTCGTGGATGGCGCCGAGATCCGTCTGGACCTTCTTCAGTTTTTCTGCGAAATTATCGATTGCTCCGCTATAATGCGCTCTGAAAATATCAAGCGTATAGCGAATTTCCTTTGTCGCAATACGGAAACGATGCAACTGTTTTGGCGAAGCGTTCTTGCGCGCAAGTCGTGCGCCGCGGCGCAGATAGTCCTTCAGCATGTTGGGAAAAAGGGTGGCCGCCACCTCTGCCGCCAGAGGCGCAGTTGTGCGATTCCCAACCGTCAGAGCACGCCTCCACGCAGCCGCAGTATTGCGGCGCTGGAAATTGCGGATACATCTCTGGAGCGCCTGGGCGGAAACCCCGCGCTCTTTATGAATTTCCGCGAGAATACGGCGATTCTTCGGCACGTGAATCTTCCGCATGAGAGCAATGGCGATATCGCGGTCGCGCACCTCGCCCGCGCGCGCCATCAGTTCTTTCATCTCGGCGCGCAGCAGTTGGGACTCTTCGCGGGGAATCCACGGCTTCAAGACCTTCAATATTTGCCGCAATTTGCGCACCGCAACGCGCAAATCGTGCACTGTTTCAACGCCAACCGATTTGACTGCGCGTTCCGCTTCGAGCATCACCGAGCGGAGGAATTCGGTGCTTTGTTCGGCGGAGAACCGGAGGATCGATTCAATGGGCACCAATCCAGCAGGTGCAATCCAAATCCCAAGGCTGATTTCACTCATTTCCATATCGTGGTGGTGATTTATCGAACTTAAGCTATGGTTAGCTGTCTCTCCTTTGGAAGGCTGCTTGCACCTTTCCTCAGGCGTAGAAGTTGAATTTACGGGTCAAAAAAAGAGGAGAGTAGAGCTTATATGCGTTCAATTTTTGTGATTGGTATCGCGACAGTCTGCGCAATATCCCTGTCTGCGCAGGAAGGCGTATCGAAATTTACGATGCAAATGGGTGCCGGATTTACCACTGGCGTCGGGCATTCCGGAAAAGATCTGGATCTGGGCTGGAATATCAGCGGCGGCGCAGGCGTGAACTTCAATTCACACGTGAGTGCGCTGATCAATATCAGCGAGGGAATGCTGGGGACTCCGGTAAGCGTGCCGGGAAATCTTTCCGTTGCAGGCGGACATATGCAGGTGTTTTCTGCAACAGTCGATCCGGTGCTGCATCTTGGCCGAGGCGCGCACGCGGACTTTTATGTCACGGGCGGCGGCGGTATGTTCCGGCGGTCATTTTCGCCCGCGTTCACCGAACTTCTCCGTTCGGATTATTCGGTGATAAAGCCGGGTTATGACGCGGGTCTCGGAGTCGCATTCGGCGCGCCGTGGCACGGCAAGCTCTACGCGGAAGCGCGTTATGTGCACATCTTCGATAACAACCGGTTCTTTACCAACTATATTCCTGTGACGTTCGGCTTCCGCTGGTAAAAAAATTATGGGGTGGCGCGACGTTCCGTCATGTCGCGTCGCCCCATAGCGTAGCCCTTTATCGCAGCGAATTCGCCAGATCCTGCGTCAGCACTCTGGCGCGGCGCGCGAGCTCGGCTGCAGTCGCCAGATCGCGATCGTGATATTGATTCGCCTGCCGGATGAACGCCTGCGCGCGGCTGACCGAATCCTTCTGCTCCGCATTCAGCGGTCTTCCGTTCAGAGTCTTCAGAATTCGATCCGCCTGCACGAGATCCGCCGAATACTGCGAATCCAGTCTTCTGCGATCCTCCGTTGAAAGCATCGCCCCCAGCGACGGGGCCGGTGCGGGCGCGGGCGTGGGAGCCACGGGCACAGGCGCTACGGGCTCAGGGCGTACGCGCGAATTCCTCGGCGGATTGTTTGCGGGCGGGAAAGGATTCGGCTTCGGTGCAGGCGGAGTTTCCGCCGGCGGCAGCGTAGCCTCGGGGAGAGAATTCCGCACGGCCCCCTGCTCCACCACCGGAGGTGGCGCAGGTTCAGATGGCGCGGGAATTACAATCGGTGGCGGCGGAACCGAAATGGGCGCAACCGCCTTCGGGGGTGATTTATGAAACAGGCAACCGCTCGATACCGCGAGCGCTCCCGTCACCACGATCATTCGAAGCGGATTCAAACGCGACTCCGTGCCCTCACCGGAAACGACAGAACCATGGTGGTGCCTTCGCCTGGCGAACTCTTCACGTGGATGTCTCCGCCATGCAGTTCCAGGGCGCGCCTTGTCACTGCCAGTCCGACACCGGACCCAGACGCCTTGGTGCTGAAATAGGGCTCGAAAATTCGCTCCTGTATGTTTTCGGGCATACCAGGACCATTATCGGTTACTGCGATGGAACAGTTGTTGTTCTGGCCGGACACGGCGATCTGCACGCGGCCATGCTCTCCGGTGCTTGCAATAGCCTGGATGGCGTTGTTGACTACGTTGATCAGCCCTTGCTGGAGAAGTCCCTGGTCAGCCTCAACCCGAAGCGCCGCGCCGGGCTTTGAGACGCTGAGCTGCACATTCGCCTGCTGGGCCACGGGCCGCATCGTTTCCATCACAGAGGAAGCAAGTTCGCCGGCATCGAAGTTGCCGACCTCCAGTTCCATAGGACGGTTGAGATCGAGAAACGTCCGCACGACGCGATCCAGGCGCTGCACTTCATTGGAGACGAGGTCGATTTCCGCCTCGGCCTCGGGCACCTCCGGGGTAATGCGCATGCGCAGGGTTTCGAGCCGCAGCGAAATCGCGTTCAGCGGGTTCTTGATTTCGTGCGCCACGCTGCGCGCCAGCTTGCCGAAAGAGCGTATCTGATCGGCATCGCGGCGCGCACCCTCCATCTGCTCGCCGATCAGACCGAGTTTGTATTCAATGGCGGCGACCTCGCGGTCTTCGCCATTTTCGGCGGGCAGGGAAAGCCCGAGCGGCTTTCCGATGGCCAGCGTGTCGACCGCGCGGCCGATTCGCCGCAGTGGAAGCAGGGCCAGATGCGCCGAAATCGCTGCCAGACCCGCGGCCGCGAGCAGCGCGAATAGTGAGACGTAGGCTGTACTCAATAGTTCCGGCTTCACTTTGTCCCAGAGCAGAATCGAGGAGACCAGCACCTGAATCTGGAAGACCGGAGGCGTCGGCTCCGGCACGCCCATCATGCCGAGCGGGACGCGGATCTCATAGTCGTTTCGCGATTTGACGATCGCTTTGAGTCGGCCGAGAAAGCCGGAATCGCGAACCGCCTCCAAATCTTCGCGATGCGGCGCCGTCTGCCCCAGGCGGGAAGGGATAGAGGATGCGATCACGTGCCCCTGCTCGCCGATGACGTTGATTTCGACAATAGACGCGGCGGGGCGCGCCGCCTGTTCCACCATTGCGTCCGTCAGAGACTGATCAGTTGCAACGACCTGCGTCCACGCTTTTTTGGTCTCGTCGATCGTCTCGCCGGGCGGGCTGGGCGCGGAGTCGCCAATGCGCGCCACGATGTCACGCTGGATCTCGTGTCCGGCGCCGTTACTGCGCTCGAGCGCGGAATCCAGCCAGTTACGCGTGAGGCTGTCGAGATGCAGCCCGAACAGCACAGTGACAATCAGAGCGACCATCGAGATCGACAGCACCATCAGCCGGGCGCGCAGTTTCATTCTTGTGGTTCGCCTGGTTCGTTATACAGCTTGAGTTTGTTGAAAAGCGTTTTGACGCTGAGGCCGAGAAGCTCGGCGGCGCGGGCGCGATTGTTGTTCGTATGTTTCAGCGTCATCAGAATGAGCTTGCGCTCGGCCTCGTCTACCGTGACTCCTGGGCGCAGCGTCACTTCGCCGGAGGCGGTCTCCACCAGATGGCCGGGAAGGCCGGCGAACCCGGATGGCAGGTGGCTGCGCTGGATGATGCCTTCGCCCGCCAGAATCACGGCGCGCTCCAGCACGTTGCGCAACTCGCGCACATTTCCGCCCCAGGGATATTCGGCGAACAGCGCTTCCACGTCCGGCGCGATATCCGTCACGCGGCATTCGTGTTTGCGATTCAGACCTTCGATCAGCGATCGCGTGATCAGCGGAGTATCTTCGCGGCGCTCGCGCAACGGCGGCAGGTGCACTTCGAAAACGTTCAGACGGAAATAGAGATCTTCACGGAATGTGCCTTTCGAGATGCCTTCGCGCAGGTCGCGATTGGTGGCCGCGACAATGCGGACGTCGACTTCGATCTCCCGCGCGCCCCCTAACCGGCGGATCTTGCGGTCTTCCAGTACGCGCAGCAGTTTGGCCTGCGTGCCGATGGGCATCTCGCCGATTTCATCGAGCAGCAGAGTGCCGCCGTTCGCCAGTTCGAAATAACCGGCGCGCCGTTCGGCGGCGCCGGTGAACGCGCCTTTCTCGTGGCCGAACAATTCACTTTCGATGAGGGTATCGGGCAGCGCGGCGCAGTTCATGGCTAGAAACGGTCCGCTGCGTCGCGGGCTGAGATCGTGAATGGCCCGCGAGGCGACTTCCTTGCCGGTGCCGGTTTCGCCGCCGATCAGGATGGTGGCTTTGGTGGGCGCGGCCTGCTCGAGCTGCGCGAACACGCGCCGCATCGCCGCGGATTGCGCCACAAGACCCCCGAGCTCTCCGCGCGCGGAGAGCTGCCGTTCCAGGCGCTGCGAATGCTGGGCCAGTGTGGCCTGGGCGAGGGCGCGCTCCAGAATCGTATGGAGCACGCGCGCCTGAACCGGCTTTTCGAGGTACCAGTAAGCGCCGGATTCGCGCACCACTTCGACGGCCTTCTCCACGCTGCCGAAGGCGGTGAGCACAATGGTGGGCGGTGGGGCTGCGGTCTTCTGCAATTCCGCGAGCAGCCCGGTGCCGTCCAGGTTCGGCATGTTGAGGTCGGTGATGATGGCGTCGGCGTCGAAGTCGGACAGCTTCGCGAGCGCATCGCGCCCATCAATGGCGGCGAGCGCCTCGTACCCCCATCCGGAAAGCAGATGGGTCATAGCGGAGCGCTGGGATTCGTCGTCATCGACGATGAGGACACGTCTTTTTGCGTTATCGGTCACTCTCTATATCGTAGCGAGAGGAAGGTGCGCGCATTCACGATGCGGGCGGCGCCCCAGACTTCGGGGTAGTGGCGAAGGTTGCCGGTGATCAGAAATTCGGCCCCCGCAGCTTCGAGGCATTCGAGAAAGCGGTTATCGTCATCGTCGACGGATGCCTGGACGGGAGCGCCGGGTTCGACTGTGAGCGCCGAGCGTTCGAGCGCTGACACAAGTTCCGACGCCAGGACGCTGATTCCAGATAGCTTCCGGCGGGAGAAGACATCCCGGTATTCGGCCAGAACAGCCGCGCAGACGCAGGGCGTGATGACACCGGTAGTGGCGAGGCGCGCTACTTCCGCTTCATTGCCGCCCGGTTTCCAGCAGGCCGAAACGAGGATGTTGGTATCGAGCACGACGCGCACTGCCATTGATACTGCCATAATCGCTTTGTGAAAGACGACCTGGGGCGCCGGATGAAGCAGGATTACGAGGACGCGCTGCGTGTTTTCGTGCCCCGCCGCGCGTACCTGGTGATCCGGATTGACGGCCGCGGCTTTCACACGTTCACACGAAAGATGGAACGGCCCTATTGCCGTCCCCTTGCCGATGCGCTGGATCAGGCGGCGATCGGACTCTGCGGAGAGATGATCGGCTGCCGGTTCGCGTATGGACAGAGCGACGAGTATTCATTCCTGCTGACGGATTTCGAGAAGGAGACCGCGGCGCTTTGGTTCGACGGAAATGTGCAGAAGATTGTGTCCGTTTCGGCAAGTCTCTTCACGGGCTACTTCAATCGCGCTTTTGGAGGAGAGCAGGTGGCCGCGTTCGATTCGCGGCTGCTGGTGATCTCGCAGCGCGCGGAGGTGGAGAAGTATTTTCTCTGGCGGCAACTTGATGCATCGGCGAACAGTCTGAACATGCTGGCGTCGGCTCATCATTCGCATGAGGATCTGGTGGGGAAGTCGACGCAGGAGAAGCACGAGATGCTGTTCGCGAAGGGCGTGAACTGGGCAAAGCAGCCGGCCGACTTCAAACGCGGGCGTGTGGTGCGGCGCGCTGCCAGTGGGAAAGCGTGGGAGGTGGATTCCGCGATTCCGGTTTTCAATCGAGATGCGAACTATCTCGGCGCGCTCATTCCGTAGCGCGCCCGCGCTAATTTACGAGCAGCCGTCTGGTCCAGATTGCCGAATCTACGAGCGCCCGCAGGTAGCCGAAGAACGAAGCAGCCTCTGTCTCGTCGTGGAGGATGGAGTCGGCAAGGTTCTCTTCGGCGTCATACCGAACGGCGGCAAGTTCGGCGTCCGTAAGATCGACGAGAATCGTCACCGCCTCATGTTCCTGGTCGGCGCAGAATAATTCGCGCATGATGTCTCCCAGGCGATCAGGTTGAATAGCGGGCGTAGCGAGTCGTTCTTTCATTCGGCACCTTGAGTACTGAATTAGATTCATCCAGATCGATCAACATCGAACCGGGATTCCACCGTAGGATAGCGCCTAAAACACATGAACGACATTATTAAAAGATTAGATTTTGTTCATTTTTTTCATTTCAGTGCTGGGACTACGCTTGCGTGGGGCGCCAGTGATTGCTAGTACCCGCACTGATTTTTTAGCTGGACTTAGGTTCGACCAATTCGACGCAGGGGTCACCGCAGTTCGTCTTTGAACGAGAACACCGGGCTCACGTCCACCGGAATCGACTTTGTCTCATCGAGCGCTGTTTGCAAATTCGCCGGAACACTGCCGTATTTCCCGAACCAGGCCTCCGCTCCCGCACGGTCGCCATGCGCTTCGAATGTAAGCAGTTGCTTCGCGATATTCGCGATCGCGCCGGGCATCTTCACGTAGTCGATCACGTAGCGTCCGCCGGAAAACACCAACGCTTTACTCTCGACTAAAACGTTGAACTCCATCAGCATTGCCTTGCCGTGTGCCTCCCCTGTCCCAAATCGAAGGGTCCGGAATACTCCTCCAATATAGGACGCATAGTACTCTTCCAACCGGTCCTTCGGAAGAGCCCCCTGCTCCACGAGCGAGTGTAGACCGAACATGCCCGTCACGTCCGCCTTCGCTTCCTCGAGTCCACCGAATAACGGCCCGATCGATTCGCGAATATCCACCTGCTTGCCACTCATCCGCGACCACGCCGGTCCGAGGCCATGCGAAATTTCGTGCATCACGGCGAACGCCATGCTGCCGTCGCCGGTGACTTTCGCCGCCTGCGCGGGCTGCATCAAAATCTTCGCAATGGGAATGATCACGTTGTTGACGCGCGCATCCATGAAGTTTTTAAAAAACGACTTCTTTTGTGCATGTAAAAATTAAGTAATGTATTATCAATGACTTAACGGACTTTGAGCGTTTCCTTTGAGAATCTTTGACTTTGACGCACCGGAAAGTTTGAGGCAAAGCGCCTGTAGCGCCTCAAACTGTGCAAGATGAAATTCTCAATGCCTTCGTGCTTCGTATTCGCAAGCTCTTCAAAGGAGACGGATTTCCCGGCGTACACTTTTCTCAGCGTTTTCGCAACCTCAAGGGCTTGCTCCAGCGACCGTCGAGGAAGTGCGTCAGCAGAGACTCGCTGATGTTCAACTGGGCCGTGCGTCTTTTTCGTTGCGCCCGCTTTCTTCTGTCCGTTCTTTGTCGCTGTCTTCACGATCAAGCTCCTGCCTCTTCTTCCAAAATGACCAGCGCATCCTGAGCGCTCTCGAAGCGGCCTTCCAATTCCGAACTCTTGCCGTTCAAAATCCGAAGCACCCGCCATGAAGGAGTCTCCGGTCCGCCGAGATTCTGGATCTTCGCCTCCTCGCCCGGTGGCAGTCCGGTCACCCGGTATCCGAATGCTGGACCGCTTCTGTAAATCGGCCCGTCGCTGATCCATGCGTCAGCGTGCATCGTGAGCGAGTGCGTCATGTGATACTCCTCACTCAATTTTAGCCGAAAACAACCGACGTTAAAAATGTTTTGCGACTTTGAACCCAATTTCAGCCAGTCCGACCATCTCAGTGACGTGCTTGAGACGCCAGAATATTTTCATGGTTCCCAAGGGCGTGACAAAAGATATTAGACTGTATTTTCTTGGTCCCCGGGATAAATCATGTACTATCAAAAGGTTGCGTGGAACTTTTGGGGCTCTCAGCCGAAGCAAAAATGCATAAATCCCGGGCCGTGAACGCACCGGAACTCGGGTACCTCACCAGCCTGAACCTCAGCGTAGGTTGTCGGCGAACGAGAAAACCGGGCTGATATCGACCGGGATGTCTTTGGTCGTTTCCATGATCTTGCTCAGGTCCGCTGGCATAGTTCCATACTTCGCAAACCAACGTTCTGCTCGACCTCTGTCGCCTGTTGCTTCGATGTCCAGAAGTTCCTTCGCAAGCTGAGCCAACGCAACCGGCATCCTTGCGAAGTCAATTTTGTAGCGGCCATTGGCAAACGAAAGAGCGTGATTCTCCAACAAATAGTTGAATTCCATCATCTCCGCCTTGCCATGGGCTTCTCCCGTCCCGAATCTGACCGTCCTGAAGATGCTGGCGACGTACGAGGAATAGTACTGATCGAGCGGAATGGTGGTCAGGACTTTCTGGTCCACCAGCCACTTCAGACCGAACATCCCCACGACATCGGCCTTGGCTTCCTCCAATCCGCCGAATGTGGGACCGATGGCTTCACGGATATCGGTCTTTTTGCCATTCACCTGCGAGTAGTCGGGTCCGAGACCGTGACAAATTTCGTGCATTACTACAGTTGCGGTAAACGCCTCGGCGGAAACCTTGGCCGCCTGGTCGGGAGGCATAAGTCTTTTAGATAGAGGCACGATGACCTCTTTCGTGCGCCAAAATAGAAAATTATTGAAGAAGATTTTTTTTGTACCCTTCTCCTGGTGGATTCGCGGATCGTTGGGCAGGTTATCCGCCACTGCCTGATATCCATATCGCAGATCTCCGGCGCGATACGGCGCGTCCATCACTTCCATGGGCGTTGGCTGGCCGGCCTTGGATGGACGATCGGCAGGGTCCAGCGGCAGCGCGGTCTGAATCTTCGGTACGTACTGCTGGTACATCGCCAGCTTGCGGGTTTCCGCTTCATTGCGGATCAGCACGGACGCGCCATACGAACCCTTCACGCCCAGGACATCGTCCAGATACGTCTCATAGGGCGCGAAGATGATATCGACTTTGGGGTCCTTCAGATCTACCCATGCCAGGTCGCTCTTGTAATAATCGTCATTCAGCAAAGCATCCGCGCGCAGCCGGAGGAAATTCCCGAAGGCGGCGTCGGAACTCAAATCCGCGGCCTTACGCAAAGCCTGCGCCATGGGCGTCAGCAGTGCTTTGTACTCTTCGTGATAAGCGACCGTGACGAGCCGGTCGCCCTGCCTTTTCACCACTGTCGTGCCGCTGTAAATCGCAGCCTTCTCCGAGGGATGCTTCGCGACGTACTCTTCGATCTGCGCGCGCGTCAGCCCCTGCGGATAGAACTCGCGTCCCGGCGGCTGCGGACCGGCGCCGTAAAACGGCTTGCCATCGATCAGATCCCAGCGGCTGCCGTTGATATTGAGAAGCTGTTTGACCTGCGGGCTGGTGGAAGGATTGAGGAAGAGTTTCAGACCTTCCGCATCGCTCTGCCGCCAGTAGACATCGTTGAGGAGCCGGCAGGCTTCCACGAGTTGGTCTACCATCTGGCGATCGCGCGCGGTGAGCCCATCGGGATGAAACGGCATCTGGACCGTCTTCCACCGGGCGAGCCGAGCCGCGATATCCGGCGCGGGTTGCGCCAGAACCAATGCGACCGAGAGAAGGCCGGAGCAAACCAGAATGCGCCTCATGCGGCTATCGTATCGCGCACCGCCAGACCGTACATTCCACCGACAGCTTTCGGCTACTCTCTAGGTGAGTGCGCGCGCTTCTGCCGATTCTGGTTCTCCTGGCCGGCTTCCTGTTGTTGGGGCAGGAGGAGTCCACTCTGCCTCGAGTCACGCTGCGCGTCGATACCAATTTGGTTCTGGTGCCCGTCACGGTTCTCGACGCGGCGCAGCGCATGGTGACGGGGCTGGAAGCGGAGAACTTCCAGCTGCTCGAAGATGGCGTCCCGCAGAAGCTGGTCTCTTTCGGCAGCGAGGATGCGCCGCTTTCGATCGGCATCGTGCTCGATACCAGTGGCAGCATGGGCGGCAATCTGGCGATTTCCCGCCGCGCGGTGGCCGAATTCTTCAAATCGGCCAATCCTGAAGACGAGGCGTTCCTCGTCGAGTTCAACAACCAGCCGCAGTTGGTCGTGCCTTTTACGCACAATCTGAAGGAAATTGAAACCCGCATGATGTTCACGAAATCGAATGGCAACACGGCGCTGCTCGATGGCATCACTCTTTCGGTGGCCCAGATGAAGAAGGCGACGAATCCGCGCAAGGCCCTGATTCTCGTATCGGACGGCGG
>DASYCD010000355.1:0-10602 GCA_036500405.1 Bryobacteraceae bacterium | reverse complement strand
CAGCAGAAGTTCCTCATCGGCGGCGGCAGTCACGCTGTGCGGCTCCGAAGGAGGCACACTGATCAGGATTCCCGGCCGTAAGTCCGTCCGCCCCTCGCCTTCGGCGAAAGCCCCACGCCCGGCCAGACAATGCACCAGAAGTGCGCCGCGAGTCTGATGCTCCGGTATGTTCTCTCCCGGTTTCAAATGCAGCAGCAGGGTGCGCAGGCCGGTTTCCCGAAACAGCGGTGTTGTCCGGGGGAATGCAACCGTGTTCGCCCGGAGATTCTCCAGATCAGCCGAGGTCATGACCGGACCTCCGCCGCGAAATGCTCATGATGCCGGGAAATCGCGCCAAGCAACCGCGCCCCAATCATCTCCGCCTTTTGGACGAACACTTCCGCCGGGCCGTTCGAGCACAGTTGCGCGGCCGTCTCGCGCCACAACTCCAGCCAGCGCGCGAAGTGGCTCTCCGTCAAACGGGGCAATGCCAGATGCGCCATCATCGGATTCCCCTTGTACGTGCGCGACGCGAGCAGCACCGTCGCCCAGAACGCCTTCATCTTCGAAAGATGCGGCGCCCAATCCTCGCCGATCGCGCCGTCGAAAATCGGTCCGAGTAGCCGATCCTGGCGAATCGCCCCGTAGAACGTATCCACCATATCGGCAATGCTGTCTTCGTTCACGTCGTTGTACATTTGCGTAAAGATGTATTTATAATACATCTTATACCGATGTACCTCACGCGCCACGCAGACTACACGATGCGGCTCCTGATTCACCTGGCCGTTCAGCCCGAAGGCGCCGCCACGATTCGAGAGATTGCGGACCGCTACGGCATCTCTCGCAATCATTTGATGAAAGTCGCGAACCACGCTACACAGGCGGGTTACGTGAAGGGCGTGCGAGGTCGCGCCGGCGGGCTTCAGTTGGCGAAGAGTCCACGCGAGCTGAAGATCGGACAGATTTTGCGCACGGTTGAAGATATGAATCTGGTTGAATGCTTCGAGTCGGGCTCGAATCAATGCCGGATCACTCGAGGCTGCGGTCTTCAGCCGATCCTGAAGGAAGCCGTCGAGGCGTTCCTCGCGGTTCTGGATCGCTATTCGCTCGAAGATGTGGTTCGCAGAAAACCGGCGCTGATCCGTTTGCTTGGGTTACGGAGTGCGCTAAAAAGTGCGTAGAATCCGCAGCAGCGCATCGATCTCGTCCGGCGAAATATAGAAGTGCGGCGCAATCCGCACCCACCCCTGCCGCGGCGCCGTCGTGAAACCGGCCTCGCGCAGTTTCCGCACGATGAACGGGCTTTCCACCCCCGGCTTGCGGATCGAAACAATCCCGGCGCCGCCACCTTCCGGCCGCCGTCCCAGCGTCTCGTAGCCGAGTTCGCGCGCGCCGTTCCAAATCTGATCCCCGAGCGCCCGAACAGCCGTCGAGATCTTATCGACGCCAATCTCGAGCAGCAACTCGAACGCCGCTTCCAGGCCGAAACATCCGATCGTATTCAGCGTCCCGCACTCATATCGCCCCGCATCCGGCCGCAGCGTCATATCGCGCGAAGCGTAATCGGCGTAGCGCGCCACGTTGGTCCACCCGAACTCCACCGGCTCGATCTGATCCTGCAGGCCGCGCTCCACAAAGAGCACGCCGCACCCCTCCGGTCCCAGCAGCCACTTATGGCCATCCGCCGAAAGCGCCCCGATGTTCGATTTCCGCACATCAATTGGAAATGCCCCCATCCCCTGAATGGCATCGACACAAAATATGCAGCCGTGCCTGCGGCAGATTTCGCCGATCCCGTCGAGATCAGCCTGGTAGCCGCTCAGATACTGGACATAACTAATGGCGAGCAGCCGCGCGCCTTTCGTCGCCTGATCGATGCGGTCGAGATCGTCGAAAATGGAAAGCTGCCGGACCTCAACCCCATGCTCGGTAAGCCGCTTCCACGGATACAGGTTGGCGGGGAATTCTTCCTCGAAAATCACGATAGCGTCGCCGCGCTTCCACGCAATCCCCATCGCGACCGTCGCAATTCCTTCCGACGTATTCTTGATGATCGCGATCTCGCCCGCATCGGCATTGAGCAGCTTCGCCGCGCCATTGCGCACGCCCTCATACGCAGACATCCATCGCGCATAATGCTCGCTGCCGTATTGGAGCGCATCCTCCGCCAGCCCCTGCATCGCCGCCGCCGCGCGCCGCGAAAGCGGGCCCACGCTCGCGTGATTCAGATAGACCAGATTTTTCGTAATCGGAAACTGCTCGCGATACTGCTCCCAGAGCGCAGGCATCAGTGGACGCCTCCCATAAGACGTTTCATCGGACGAAGAAGCAAGACAAGCAACACTCCCACCACAATACAGAACCCGGCCACGATGGCGAACAGCGTCGTCAGCGGAAACGTCTCATAGACCGACGCCAGCCGCCCGCCAATGTAATCACCTACCGAGATCGAGACAAAAAAGACGCCCATGATCAGTCCACTGATGCGCGCCGGGGCCAGTTTCGTCATCGCGCTCATTCCGACCGGGCTCAGACAGAGCTCGCCGATGGTATGCAGCAGATACGTTGCCGTCAGCCACCACGGACTCGCCAGCCCTCCGCCCGCAACCGGAATCAGAATCGCGAACCCGAGACCGACGAAGACCAATCCGAGCGAGAACTTTGCGGTGACGGAAGGCTCGCGCCGCTTCAGTGCGACCCAGATCCACGCGAAGACCGGCGCGAGCGCAATGATGAAGATGGAATTGAACGATTGCAGATAGCTCGCGCGGAACAATCCCCACAAGGGAAAATCCCACGCGTGCAGATTGGTGTTGCGGTCGGCGAACAGATTAAGCGTCGATCCGGCCTGTTCGAATGCCGACCAGAACGCCGCGGACCCGATGAACAAAACCAGAATCGCCCAGAATCGCCGTCGCTCGATGCTGGAATAGCCCTTCGCCGTCAGCAGCCAAACGAAAAAAAGGACAATGATCGCGCTCAGCAGGATGCCGAAAACATCTGACAACTGCTCCGCGCTGAATATTGTAGAGCCCAGCAGGATTCCCAGCACAACCACTGCGACAATTCCAAGCCCGCCCAGTTTCAGAAGCCGAAAATCTTCGGCAGTCCGGCTGGGGGGAAGTCCACGTTCGCCCAGATACTTATCGCCAAGCGCATACTGGATCACGCCCGCGGTCATCCCCACGCCCGCCGCGCCGAATCCGTAATGCCAGTTGATGTTTTCTCCGAGGTAACCGCACACCAGCGGGGCGACCAGGGCTCCCAGGTTGATCCCCATGTAGTAGATGGAAAAGCCGGCATCACGCCGCACATCGTTTTCGGCATACAGCGATCCCACCAGGGTGCTGACGTTCGGTTTCAGCAGTCCGGTACCGATAACGATGAGCGCCAGCCCCAGATAAAACGTGTTCATCGTGGGAATCGCCATGGAGAAATGGCCCAGCGCGATGATGATGCCGCCCCACAGGACGCCCCTGCGCAGCCCGAGAATCCGGTCCGCCAGCCAGCCGCCGGGCAGGCCGAACAGATAAATCATTGCGGTGTAGAGGCCGTAAATCGCCCCGGCTTTGGATGTGGAGAAACCGAGCCCGCCCTTCGCCGCGGTCGCCGTCATAAACAGGATGAGCAGGGCGCGCATCCCGTAATAACTGAACCGCTCCCACATCTCCGTGAAGAACAGCGTGGAGAGCCCGCGTGGATGCCCGAAGAACGATCGGTCCCATCGGGCCGCGGATGCTGGATCTGACATTGCGTTTATTCTCGCAGCCCGACCCGCTACTCTGAAGTCAGACGAATGCCGAAGCCTATCACAGACCTGGTGCAGATTGACCGCCTCGGCACGAAGAAGCTTGCCGAGAATGAGCGGTTCCGCAAACACCTCAAGCGGCATAACTTCTCCGACCTCCGTTTCCGCCGGATAGCGGAAGAAATCGAAGAACAGGTGGATTGCCGCGCCTGCGCCAACTGCTGCAAAGTCGCCGAGACGGACATCACAAAGCGGGACGCCGCTCGCATCTCCCGGGCCATGGGAATGTCCGAGAAGGAATTCGTCGAGAAGTACACCACTTCTTCCGCCTTCGAAGACGAGATGATTCTGCGCCGCACGGATGCCGGCTGCATTTTCCTAAACGGCAATGACTGCACGATCTACGAAGACCGCCCCGATACCTGCCGAAATTTTCCGCACCTGGTGCGCGGCAGCGGCTCAATCGAAAGCCGCATGTGGCAGATGATCGACCGCGCGACGTATTGCCCCATCGTCTATAACTCGCTCGAAGCCTACAAAGACCTTGTCAATTTCCAGCGCTGATAATTAAAGAGGGGACAGACCCCTTTTTATGCCCGGCACACATTTCGATCCACTCATCCAGGAGTGGTTCCGCGAACAATTCGGCGAACCCACCGCGCCGCAGGTGCAGGGATGGCCAGCCATCCTCGCCGGCGAGGACGTGCTCATTTCCGCGCCTACCGGCTCCGGTAAAACGCTCGCCGCCTTTCTCATCTGTCTCGATAAGATCGTCCGCCAGGCTCGCGCAGGCGCGCTGCCCGATGAGACCGAAGTCGTTTATGTCTCGCCGCTGAAGGCGCTGAGCAATGACGTCCGCAAGAATCTCGAAATCCCGCTCGCCCAGATTCGCGATCTGGCGGAACGGCGCGGCGTGGCGCTGGCACCGATCCGGACTGCCGTTCGCACCGGCGATACTCCCATGGCTGAGCGCCAGCAGATGGGCCGCAAACCTCCGCACATCCTTGTGACGACGCCTGAATCGTTCTACATCCTGATGACGGCGGAAAAATCGCGCAATGCTCTGCGGAAAACGACCACCGTCATCATCGACGAAGTTCACGCCGTCGCCGACGATAAGCGCGGTTCGCACCTCGCGCTGACGCTCGCGCGGCTCGACGCCCTCGCCGACAAGCGTCCGCAACGCATCGGACTCTCCGCGACCGTGAAGCCGATCGAAGAAGTCGCGAACTACATTGGACCGGCCACGCGAATCGTCAATACCGGCCATCGCCGCGATATGGATCTCGGCGTCATGGTTCCGCGCGATGAACTGGGCCCTGTCGCGAGCCATGAGATGTGGGCCGAGCTCTACGACCGAATCGCCGAACACATCCAGGCGCATCGAACGACTCTGGTCTTCGTGAATACACGCCGGCTTTCCGAACGCGTGGCGCACGGCCTTACGGAGCGGCTCGGCGAGCACGCCGTCGCCTCGCACCACGGAAGCCTTTCTCGCGCGGCCCGTCTCGAAGCGGAGACGCGCCTGAAGAATGGCGATCTGCGCGCCGTCGTCGCTACCGCATCCCTCGAACTCGGCATCGATATCGGTTCGGTCGATCTCGTCATCCAGATTGGCTCCACGCGTTCCATCGCCGTCGCGCTCCAGCGCTTCGGCAGAGCAGGGCACTGGGTCAAGGCGATTCCGAAAGCCCGCATTGTCGCCACCACGCGCGACGAACTGATCGAATGCGCCGCTCTCATCCACGCCATCCGCCGCGGCGAACTCGAACGTCTCGAAATTCCGGAAAACGCGCTCGATATCCTGGCCCAGCAAATCGTCGCAATAGCAGCCTGCGACCAGTGGAACCTCGACGAGCTCTACAATCGCATCCGCACCGCCTGGCCCTACCGCAATCTGCCGCGCTCCGATTTCGACGAAATTATCGAAATGCTTTCGGAAGGCATCACCACCACGCGCGGCCGCGCCGGAGCCTACCTGCACCTCGACCGCGTTAACGGCAACGTGCGCGGCCGCCGAGGCGCGCGGCTGGCCGCCATCACCTCCGGCGGCGCGATTCCGGAAAACTCCGCCTTCACCGTAACCGCCGAGCCCGACGGCAGCAACGTCGGGACGCTCGATGAAGATTTCGCGATCGAAAGCCTGGCCGGCGACGTTTTCCTCCTCGGCACGCATTCCTGGCGGATCAAGCGAGTCGCCGCCGGGCGCGTCTTCGTGGAGGACGCAAAGGGCGCGCCGCCCAGCATTCCGTTCTGGCTGGGCGAGGCCCCCGGCCGTTCCGCCGAGCTCTCGCAAGCCGTTTCCGAAACACGCGAACGCATCCTGGAACTCGCCCCGCGCCGCGAAGAAGCAATGGCGTTCCTCCAGGCCGAGTGCGCACTCGATGAAGCCGGCGCCGGTCAGGCAATCGACTACGTGGTCGACGGAGCCGCCGCGCTGGGCACGCTGCCCACCCAATTGAAAGTAGTCGCCGAGCGTTTCTTCGACGAAGGCGGCGGCATGCAGCTCATCCTGCACGCCCCCTTCGGCAGCCGCGTGAACCGCGCCTGGGGACTGGCGCTACGAAAACGTTTCTGCCGCACATTCAACTTTGAACTCCAGGCCGCCGCCACAGACAACGGCTTGCTCATCTCACTCACCGAGGGCCACGCGTTCCCGCTCGAACTGGTTTTCGAATTCCTGAAGCCGCAAACGCTGGAGCATGTACTCACGCAGGCCATGCTCGATACCCCGATGTTTACCTCGCGCTGGCGCTGGAACGCCTCGCGCGCGCTTGCAATCCTGCGCTTCCGCTCCGGCGGCAAAGTACCGCCCCCGATCCAGCGCATGCGTTCGGACGATCTTCTTGCCTCGGTCTTTCCCGACCAGGTAGCCTGCGCCGAAAACCTGACCGGCGAGCCGCGCATCCCGGACCACCCGCTGGTCCGCGAAACCATCGACAACTGCCTGCACGAAGCGATGGATCTCGATCGACTCACCGCCATCATCAAAGCGATCGGCGATGCCGAAATCAAGACCGTCGCGATCGATAACCCGGCCGCCTCGCCGTTCTCGCACGAAATTGTCAACGCCAACCCGTACGCGTTTCTCGACGACGCCCCGCTCGAAGAGCGCCGCGCCCGCGCCGTCCAGTTGCGCGGCTCATTGCGGACCGATTTCGTCGGCGGCGCAGGCATCCTCGATCCCGCCGCGATCGCGCAGGTTTCCGAAGACGCGTGGCCCGACGTCCGCGACGCCGATGAGCTCCACGACGCGATGCTCTCCCTCATTCGCGTTCCGGCCACAGCCGATTGGCGGCCTCACTTCGACACGCTCCAGGCCGCCGGACGCGCCTCTGAATTGCTCCGCAACAGCAGCGTCTTCTGGGTCGCTACGGAACGCCTGGGCATTGTCGACGACGCCGAACAGATTCTCCGCGGCTGGATGGAATCGCTCGGCCCCGTCACGGCCGCCGAGCTTTCCGAAAGACTCGCCCTCACCCGCGAAGAAGTCGATCAGGCTCTCGCCGCGATCGAAGGCCAGGGACAAATCCTCCAGGGCCGTTTCTCCGTCGCCGAAGGAGACGGCGAGATTCAATGGTGCAATCGCCGCATTCTGGCCCGCATCCACCACATGACGCTCGGCCGCCTGCGCCGCGAAATAGAACCGGTCAGCGCTCTCGATCTGCACCGCTTCCTCTGCCGCTGGCAGCACGTCGCGCCGGGTACGCAGCTGCACGGCGCCGAAGGCACGCTGCAAGTCATCCGGCAATTGCAAGGCTACGAAATCCCGGCTTCGGCCTGGGAAAGCGAAATTTTCAGCCGCCGCATCCGCAACTACGAACCCGAATATCTCGACGAACTCTGTCTCTCCGGGGAAGTCATGTGGGGAAGGCTTTCCCCGCATCCGGCTCTCTTTTCACAACTATGGGAAGATGGCGAAGGCCGCCGCGTCCGAGCCACCCGCATCGCCCCGATCTCGTTCTTCCTGCGTGAATCGATGGATTGGCTTCCGCCCCACGCCGCCGCGCCGCCGGATGAGAGTGGCCTCTCGCCCGCCGCGCAGGACGTCGTTGCCGCCCTCCGCGCTCGCGGCGCATCTTTCTTCGCCGATCTCTCCCGCGCCACCGGACGTCTCGCCAGCGAAGTGGAAGACGCCCTCTGGGAACTGGTCGCCGCCGGTCTCGTCACCGCCGATGGCTTCGAAAATCTCCGCGCCCTCCTCGATCCGCGCCGCCGCCGAGGGGAGGGAAGAGACCGCGCGCGCCGACCGCGCCATTCCGGCGGCCGCTGGGCACTGATGCAGCAGCCAGACCACCGCGTCCGCAACGCCACACGCGCCGAAGCCTTCGCCGACCAGCTCATTCTTCGCTGGGGCGTCCTCATCCGCGACCTGCTGACAAAGGAAAGCACCTCGCCGTTCTGGCGCGACCTGCTCCCGATTCTGCGTCTGAAAGAAGCGCGAGGAGAACTCCGCGCGGGCCGATTTGTGGCCGGCTTCTCCGGCGAGCAATTCGCCGCCCCGGAAGCCATCGAGATCCTCCGCGCGGTACGCCGGTCGAGCGATCACCCGGAAGACGTCATCCACATCGCGAATGCGGATCCGCTGAACCTCGCCGGCATCCTGCTGCCCGGTCCTCGCGTCAATACTTTGTCAATTGGAACCCGCCCGCTGAACGCGGCGGCACAAGCGGGCTAGCCTACCAACCCGACCCATACTTCGGAGGCGGCATCGGCGTAGCCTCGTAGGGGTCGTACGTGTCCGCTTCCTTCTTCACCCGCCGCTTCTGGGGAGCAGCCTTCGCCGCCTCGGCCTCCTGCGCCCTGGCAGCTTCCTCCACCGAACGCGCCATCGCCTCTTCGGTGAAAACCAGATCCCGCTCTTCGCCTGTCCGGCGCTCCAGCACCGACACGCAAAGCAGAGGCAATTCCTGCAGCCGGATCTTGTACTGCCGGCTCAATTCCAGGTCCACCCGCACGGTGAACAGGGTCCGCACCCCATCCCCGCCGAGGGCCTCATAAGAGAGAACGCGCGATCCGCCGTCCTGCCGGAAACCGGTAAAAGTAAATCGCATCGGGGCAGAGGTATCTGGTTGTGCCACTGGATCTTGTGGCTCTTCAAACTGGGTTGAGGGGCTCAGAACCCCCATGTTACCAGCTTCCGCAGAACCAACGCGTCCCACTGGTCCGCTTTGGACCAGTGTTAAACTACGGTTTGCGATCCGACCGAACCCACTTCAGAGGAGATTTCTGGTGTCTTCATCGCTCTTGATGGCGCACGATGCCGCGCCGTCGCCTGCCGCCGATCTCAATGGAAACAATGAGCTTTACCGCTACATTAATCTAAAACTCGCAGCCTTGGGCGAGCCGACAAGCACCGCCACCGAAGACCCCGAGGTCCTGCGGCTCGCGGGCCCTCTCCTCCGGAATTATTACCAGAGGGACAAGCTACTCGGAAGCCGCCTCTGCCCGGCAGATCTCCGCATCCAGGACTACCTCAATTCCATCCTCGGCGCCGACGCCCCCCAACTGCCCGCCCACGCCTTCACGCTCGACCGCCCCGGCCTGGCGCGCGCCCTCTCCCTCCCTCCGGACGCCGATTCGATTTCCTCGCCCTACCTGAAGTCCTACCGTTTGCCGCAAGGCATTCTCCACAATCCCCGCAGCGACCGCCGCACCACCGCCGGCAGCTTCCACATCGCCGAAGGCGGCTTTCCAATTCCCGCCGACAAGATCGGCGTTCCGAAAATCGCCTTCGCCCGCCTGCTCAGCGCCGCCCTCCAGCCGTCTGAGGATGTTCTCGCCGCGCCCTTCACCGCGAACCAGGATAAGCACGCCCTCTTCTTCGTGACCCTTCTGCTGCGGCCGCTCGTCGTTCCCGCCGCCGCCGGAGTCCCCGCGAAGAGCATGGAGACGCGCTTCTTCGTCCCCGCCAGCCTGGTCAGCAATCTCGATTTCGTCGAAAGCATTTTTGGCAACGCGGGCGACCCCTACCTGCCGGAAAACGACGCCGCCCTTGACGTAGATGGCTGGACCGGCCACACCGGCTGCGTCATCCTCGCCCCGCATATCGCGGGTCTGCGCAAGAAAGATCTCGGACTGCCGCGCTTTGAAGACGCCACCGAAAAGCAGCGCAAAGACGGCATGTGCTGGAAGAGCGAAGACGAGCTTTACAACAACGGCTCGGCGTTCAAGCTGACGTGTCGCGATGCGCGCGGCGTCGTGGTCACCATCATTGCCGATAACTATTACGGCTACTGCAAGAAGGAAGTTAAAACCCAGATCAGCTTCGCCGCGAATCTCTTCGGCAACTGCGAGGAAGAGCATGCAGGTGGGGCCATCGCGTTTCCGTCGTATGTTCTCGGCCAGGAGTTTTACGCCGGCCGTACCGTGCTCACCAAACCCGTCGAGTACGAGGAAGCCATGAAGCTTTTGGGCGATCGCGTCGAGATGCGTCCCGAAGGTTACGCCGTCGATCGCCAGTTTCCGAACATCTACTACGTCCCGCGCAACTCGGATTTTCTGGTGAGCGAAGGCTGCGTGAAATGGGGAGAGCACAAGCTCGTCCTGCGCCACGGCGAAGTCTACGTGCTGCCCTGGGGCACCAAGATTCGCCTCGAAAAACAACCAGGCGGTACGTCCTGGCGTCTCACTGCTGCGCGCGCCGATGGCGTCCTCTGTCACAAACCCTGCACGGTCTCAGGCGGCGGCAAGTCCGAGATTTCGAAATCGCTCGCCAGCATCATTCTGAAGGGCAGCGTCTTCGTTCGCGATTTCGAGAATGACTTCCGCATCGTCGACGAGATCCTGAAAATGAATTTCTCGGCCATCTACAAAGATCCGAAGCCAGGCAACCGCGCCGCACGTCCCATCCTCAGCCCGGAGCGCTCGCT
>DASYCD010000354.1:0-1676 GCA_036500405.1 Bryobacteraceae bacterium | reverse complement strand
ATCTGGCGCCTGTCATTCGTCAGTTGCGCCGTGATCCCCATTCCACCCGAGGTGGTCATGACTGAGATAAGGTCGCCGGGCTGCATCTCACGATCCACGAAATTCTTCATGGCTTTCTTCGCTGCGGGAACGTCCTCGGCGGCAAGCGCAAGGTCATCCGCGATCAGGACGATGGTGCGGTGGACCGATTCGGGACGTACACCATGAGTTGGGACCGAGGGTGGTTCGATGGACGCCGACGCGCGAGGCATCGGCTTTCGGTCAACCGGGCGCGGCGGGAGGTTTTGCTGCGCGTAAGAAAATGCCGTAATTTTTTGCGGCTTGCCGTCTTCCAGGATCTGGAAATCTTCGGGCTTCAGGCCTGCGACATGGTGGCCTTGCGAGTCCGTGACAACCGCATCCACCTGTACAAGGTCAACCGATACTTTGAAGACGGAATCCGGGGCGGGACTTTGCGCCAGAAGGGTAGCGGCTGCAAAAAGCGGAACGACGGACCGGCGCACGCAGTTCTGACGAGTGCGCCGGATTCCGCGTTCCAGGTAATACAATTTCTACGCGACAGGAGCCGCGACGCCGACCGGCGTGAGCCAGTTGTAGCGGTCCGGTTTGGTGCCGTTGACGATTCCGAAAAACTCGTTCTGGAGTTTCTCGGTGATCGGCCCGCGATAGCCGGAGCCGATGCTGACGCGGTCGATCGAACGGATCGGCGAAATCTCGGCGGCGGTGCCGGTGAAGAAGACTTCGTCGGCAATATAGAGAAGCTCGCGCGGAACAACCTGTTCCACGACCGGAATACCGAGATCGGCGGCCAGCGTGAGTACCGCGTCGCGCGTGATGCCGGGAAGCACCGAGGTGCCCAGCGGAGGCGTTACGATTTTGCCATCGCGAACGACGAAGATGTTCTCGCCCGCGCCTTCGCTGACGTAGCCCGCTTTATCGAGCGCGATGCCTTCGGAGTATCCGTTGGCGACCGCCTCCATATTGATGAGCTGCGAATTCATGTAGTTCGCGCCCGCTTTGGAAAGCGCCGGCAGGGTGTTGGGCGCGATGCGGGTCCAGCTCGAAATGCAGACGTCCACGCCCGATGCGAGAGCCTCTTCGCCGAGGTAGCGGCCCCATTCCCAGCAGGCCAGATAAACATCGATCGGATTTTTCGTGCCGTTCACGCCCATCATGCCGTATCCGCGGAAAACGATGGGGCGGATGTAGCAGGAGTTGAGTTTGTTCAGGCGTACCAGTTCGAGCATCGCTTCGGCGAGCTCGTCCGGCGTGAAACGGATATCCATCCGGTAAATTTTCGCCGAATCGTACATGCGGCGAATGTGCTCGCGAAGCCGGAAAACAGCCGGGCCGTTCGTGGTTTCGTAGACTCTGATGCCTTCGAAAACCGAGCTGCCATAGCTGACAACATGCGATAACACGTGAATCTTAGCGTCATCCCACGCTATGAATTCGCCGTTGCGCCAAATTTTCTCGGTGGCTTTCATTCAATTAGTATAGACTGGCGCTCGTTTTCGTGTTAACGAAGGGGCGGGGTACTCGTCTGTACAGCCGAATGGAAGGAGCCGCCGTTCAGGAAGATTTCGAGCAGATTGTAACGGCGCACCGGCTTCGGATTTACCGGTTTGCGCTGGCGTCTCTGCGCGATCCGGACGTGGCCGAGACCGTGACGCAGG
>DASYCD010000353.1:0-10117 GCA_036500405.1 Bryobacteraceae bacterium | reverse complement strand
CAGACTCTCCCGACTCTGCGGGACCATCTGAAGATGGCGCAGGACGCGGCTTCCGCGGTTGGTGCCTCGCAGCAGTAAAGCGGATTGGCAGGCTGGCGGGGAACCCACGTCGTCCTCTCGGCAAGCTCGAAACGTCGGAATCGTGTCAGTAGATCGCTGATCGCGGTCCGGGTTTCGAGCCGCGCCGGTGCGGCTCCGTGGCAGAAATGCCCCCCGGCCCGAACGTCTCCATAGCCGATGGCCATCCACGCCCCGCACGGTGGAGGCACGCGCAGCACCGGCGGCGCCGCGCGTATTGAGCCTCCCTTGAAAGAGACCTGCTTAGTGAGCGAGGTCCGCTTCAGGCAACGCCGCGATCTCAATCCCTGCGCCCGGCTGAAGGGGCATCGCGATCAGTTCACGTTCAAGAGCGATCCGCAGCACCTCATCCATGTGATCCACAAAGTGAATCTTCATCACATTGCGCAGGTACTCCGGAATATCCGGCAGGTCCTTCTGATTCTCCTGTGGAATAAGCACCTCATTGATTCCGTGCCGATGCGCCGCCAGAAGCTTTTCCTTTAGTCCGCCGATCGGCAGCACCTTCCCGCGCAGCGTGATCTCGCCCGTCATCGCCACGTCGCCGCGCACCGGAATTTTAGTCAGCGCACTGACGATCGTCGTCGCCATCGTGATACCGGCCGACGGACCATCCTTCGGAATCGCTCCCTCCGGAATGTGCAGGTGAACGTCGAGGTTACGGTAGAAATCCCGCGGCAACCCAAGCTGATGCGCCCGCGAGCGCACATAACTGAACGCCGCCTGCGCCGATTCCTGCATCACGTCGCCGAGCTTGCCCGTGACCGTGAGCTTGCCCTTCCCTTCCATCAGGATGCACTCCGTCGAAAGGATCTGGCCACCCACTTCGGTCCACGCCAGGCCGGTCGTCGCCCCGATTTCGTTGCGCCGGTCGGTCGTCGTATCACGGAACCTGGCCGGGCCAAGCAGCTCGGTCACCTTGTCCGCGGTAATTGTCGTCTTGTCGGCGTGCTTGCCCTTGCCGCCCTCGGTTTCCTTCGTCACAATGTTGCGCACCACTTTCCGCGCCACATTGCCCACTTCGCGCTCCAGGTTTCGCACACCGGATTCCCGCGTGAAGCCCTGGATCAGCGCCGAAAGCCCCTCATCCGTAAACTGGATCTGCGTATCGCTCAGGCCCGTGGCTTCCATTTGCTTGCGCACGAGGAATCGCTTTGCGATCTCCAGCTTCTCGATCTCGGTATAGCCCGAAAGCCGGATCACTTCCATGCGGTCCTGCAGCGCCGCCGGAATCGTGTGCAGCACGTTCGCCGTCGCGATGAAGAACACCTGCGAGAGGTCGTACTCCACATCCAGGTAGTGATCCATGAACATGTAATTCTGTTCCGGATCCAGCACCTCGAGCAGCGCTGATGACGGATCGCCTCGAAAATCGGTCGACATCTTGTCGATCTCATCCAGCATGAACACCGGATTCCGCGTCCCGGCCTTCTTCATCATTTGAAGAACCTGACCCGGCAGCGCCCCGATATACGTCCTTCGATGCCCGCGGATCTCCGCCTCATCACGCACGCCGCCCAGCGACATCCGGACAAACTTCCGGCCGGTCGCCTTCGCGATCGACTTCCCAAGTGAAGTCTTGCCCACGCCGGGAGGTCCGACGAACAACAGAATCGAAGCCCTCGGCGTCTTCACCAGCCGCCGCACTGCGAGGAATTCCAGAATGCGTTCCTTGATCTTTTCGAGCCCGAAGTGGTCGCCGTTCAGCGTGTCCTCAGCAACCTTCAGATCGCGGATTTCTTTGGATTTCTTCTTCCACGGCACCGAAAGCAGCCAGTCGAGATAATTCCGCGACACGGTCGATTCAGCGGACATCGGCGGCATATTCTCCAGCCGCTTCAGTTCCGCGAACGCCTTCTCCTGCGCGTCCTTTGACATCCCCGCCATCTCGATGCGCTTCTTCAGCTCATCGATCTCGCTCTTCTCGCCGCGTCCCAGCTCTTTCTGGATCGCTTTGATCTTCTCGTTGAGGTAGTACTCTTTCTGTGCCTTCTCCATCTGCCGCTTGACGCGGCCCTGGATCGTGCGGTCCACGCCGAGCTTTTCAATCTCAATCTCGAGCATCTCGGCGACGCGCGTCAGCCGGTCAACCGGATCGAAGATTTCGAGGAGTTCCTGCTTCTCTTCGATGGTGAGCTGCAGATTCGCGCCCGTCGTATCGGCAAGCTTGCCGGGATCGTCCACCCGGATCGCCGCCACCATCGTTTCGTAATTGAGGTTCTGGCTGAGCTTGACGTACTGTTCGAACAGAGAAGTAACCCGGCTCGTCAGCGCTTCCAGCTGCGGCCCGGCTTCCACTTTGTAATTCGAAACTTTGACGATCGCGCGGAAGAAACCTTCGTCGTCGGTCACAGACACAACGCGCGCCCGCTCCACGCCTTCCACCAGCACCTTGATGTTGCCATCGCCCTGTTTCAGGCTCTGCACAATATTGACGATGCAGCCGACGCTGTAGATCTCACCGGGACGCGGCTCATCCGTCGACGCGTCATGCTGCGTAGCGAGGAAAATTTTCTTGTCACCCGCCATCGCTTCTTCGAGCGCGCGCACGCTGGATTCACGGCCCACCACGAACGGGGTCATCATGAACGGGAAGATCACGACGTCCCGAATCGGCATCATCGGCAGGCGTCTGGTATCGGACTTTTCTTTCGAGGTCAACATTATAGATAGCGCTCTTGTTTTAGTCAGGTGCTCCTTTTTATTGTACGGCCTGGATTTTTGTGATCCATGCTGTCTTTTGATAACCGGAGTCCTGTACCTTACAGATGACAGAGGTAGTATTGGGGATTCACCTGAGGAATTTGAGTATGCTTCCGATGATACGGACGCCGCGCACTGAACCCGATTTACGCCGGATTGTCGGGTGTATTCCTTTGTACCGCTGCGGTGATAAGAACAGCCACCCCCTCGAACGTCGCCCCACTTCTGCGCCGCCAATCAGTTCGATTCGCGTTCGCTAAGATGATAGTGGTTGCTGGCGTCAGATCCTGTGGCGCGGCAGGTTGGAATGCATGGTCGGGCCGCCATGCGCGACCAGCATGACACGTCATCTCTCCCCTGTTCCCCGCGCGCAAATTCTTGCGGAACGAGCTTTCCTAACGCTCGATTCCTTCATCCACATTGAAGCTGTCAGCGGGATAGCCCTGCTTGTGGCGGCGGCTGCGGCGCTCATCTGGGCTAACTCTCCCTTAGCCGCGAGTTACGAGCGCGTCTGGCACACGCCGTTGTCGATCGGGCTGGGAGCTCTCACTTTCTCGAGATCCCTGCACTATTGGGTGAACGACGTTCTGATGACTGTGTTCTTCCTGGTGGTCGGCATGGAGATCCGGCGCGAGATCCACGAAGGCTCACTCGCGCAGCTTCGCCAGGCCGCCCTCCCTTTGATCGCGGCGTTAGGGGGCGTCCTCGCCCCCGCGTCCATCTATCTCGCCCTGAACGCCGAAGGACTTCCCGGACGCGGCTGGGCTGTCCCGACAGCCACCGATATCGCGTTCGCAGTAGGTGTGCTCGCGCTCCTCGGCAAGTCCGTGCCGGGCAACGTGCGAGTGTTTCTGCTCGCATTGGCCATCATCGATGACATCGTCGGGGTGCTGATAATTGCCCTTTTTTATTCGGGCGGGCTGGATTATCGCGGTCTGGTCATCGCGGCTGCCGGGATCCTCGCGGTGCTGGGCCTGCAGGCGATCGGAATTGCCTCGGCGTATGCGTACGCCTTACCGGGCGCGATATTGTGGTTCGGCCTTCTCTGGACTGGAGCTCATCCGGCGTTAGCCGGCGTGGTGCTCGGTCTGATGACGCCGGTGGTTCCCCGGCGCAGTGCGGAACAGCCCCTCGATACCGCAACTCGCGCTCTGAATGATCTGCGCAGCCAGACTGGCGCGCCCGCGACTAACAGAACTCCGCACCTCAAACGCTTGCGCGAGGCACAAAGGGAATTGCTGGCGCCCGTTTCACGCGTTCAGTTGGCGTTGCATCCGTGGGTCGCTTTCGGAATTCTGCCGCTCTTCGCCCTTTCGAACGCGGGAGTGAACATCAGCGGTATTGACTTGAATCTCGCCGAAGCAAAGGCGGTGATAATCGGTGTCATCGCTGCTTTGGTGATCGGCAAACCCGTGGGAGTGATCGGAGCCAGTTGGCTCGCGGTGCGGAGTGGTCTCTGCCGGTTGCCCGCGGCGGTGACATGGTACGACGTCGGCCTTGTCGGTCTGCTGGCGGGAATTGGATTTACCATGTCGATCTTTATCGCCGCTCTTGCGTTCGGTGAATCGCCGCTGCTGGACGCCGCTAAAATGGGCATCCTAGTGGCGTCCTTTGTGGCAGGCGCCCTGGGGCTGGCCTGGGGGAAACTCACGGCAGTCTCTTCAAAAAATACCTGACTTGACGGCACGCCATCCTGCGCGATGACGCCTCGCGACCCACAGTTGCTTAACGGTCCACGGCGGATTCCGGTGGCGAGTTCTCGAGCCCCTCTTCTCCGCGCGGAATCTCCCCGATCCACCGCAGAAACGGAGCCATCGTCAGCCCCTGCACAAACACGGAGAACGCGACGACCGCGAAACTGACCATTTTGATCTCGCTCTTTCTCGGAAAGGAATCGGGCAGCCCCAGCGCGAGCGCCAGCGCCACCGCCCCCCGCAAACCACCCCAGACGAGAGCGTTCTGCTGTTTCATCGCCACCTGGAGCGAACTCCGGTAAAACAGCAGACAGCAGGAATAAATCGCCGCCCCGCGGCTCACCAGCACTACTGCAACCGCCACCATCGCCGGAACAATCGAGAACCCGTGCCCCTCGCCGCTCGCGCCGATCAGCAGAAACACCACCGAGTTCGCCACAAACGCCGCATATTCCCAGAAAGCTCGAACTGCCACCTGCCCCCGCTCGGAAATTTGCCCCCGCCTGGCGAAGTTGGCCATTGCCATTCCCGCCGCGATTGTCGCCAGCACGCCCGATAAACCCAGATGGTCGGCGAGCAGGAACGAACCGTACGCCGCGATCGTCGTGAGCGTGATCTCTACCAGATGATCCTCGGTCCTTCCCGCGAGCAGGATCGTTCCGAACCCCACCAGCGCTCCGCAAAGGATGCCACCTCCAACCATTCGCACCAGCGTCGCGGCGACGTCGACAGTCGTGACCGACTGGCCCGCCACGGCGCCCACTGCAAGAGCGAACGCGACAGAGGCGGTGCCGTCGTTAAAGAGGCTTTCCGATTCGATCAGAACCATCAGCCGCCCATGGGCTTTCGCATCGCGGAACGTCGCGATCACGGACACGGGATCGGTTGCCGCGATCAGCGCTCCAAATGCGAGCGCGGCAGACCACTCCCATTTCGCGAGGAGGTGCATGCCTGTCGCTGTGATCACCCCCGAAATCACCACGCCGAGCGTTGCCAGCGTGCCAATGACCCGGAAATCCCGCTGCACCCGGCGCCAATTCAGATAAATCGCTGCTTCGAACAGGAGAGGAGGCAGCAGCGCGGTGAAAATCAAGTCGCGCGTCAGCTTAACGTGTGGCGCGAAAGGCAATGCGGCAAAGCTCAACCCGGCCGCTACGAGCCCGGCGCTGTAGGGCAGACGCAGCCGGCGGGACAGCATCGCCACCACTGACGCGATCAGCAGCAGCAGGAGCGCGCTTTCGAAGGTGCTGTCGATATTGCCGATTCTGCTTTCCTGACCCAGAGTTGGACATGCTCCGGAAAAACCGGGAAGCTCTGACCACTCCCGAATTCACTCGCCAATATTGGTGCGAGAGGTGGCGGAGACCCGGACCCTCCCGCGAAGGCCGTCCATGCGGTCTATGAATTCCCTAAAGAGAGCGAAGCGAACTTGAGCTCTCTCCGAAGTTGTTCCGAGTTCGACGACCTTGCCAATACATCGTATCCGCGCAGTCGCAGGACGGTTCGCCAAAGATCCTCATCGACCCGAGGCGAAGCCAGCAGTACTCGGGGCGCCGGCGAAGTTCGCGCCAGTCTTCGCAATCCGTTCCGCCAATCGCTGTAGGGCAGGTTGCTGTCATACACCACAATCCTGATCGGCTTGGACGAACAGACCGCCAGCGCCCGGCTCACCGACGCGGCCCACTCGGCCGTCCAGCCCGACGCGCACGCGGCATTAAGAATACACGAGTACAAGCCCAGATCAGCCGTAACCGCCAGAATTCCGGGATCTCCACCCTCGATTGTGAGAGTTCCATCACGAAATAAATGCGGTAATGATGCGAAGCGATGCAAAAATCTCCGTACGCCGCCTCGCCACCGTTGCACCGCATCGATGTTTGCAGTCACTGCCGAAGCCCCTCGCAATTCCAATACCGAAAGCTATTCTGGATCTATACACATGCCGTCGCCCACCCGCGTCATGATCGCCGACGATCATCCCCTCGTTCGAAGCGGCCTCCGCGTCCTGCTCGAACGCGAAGGCGAGTTCCATGTCGTCGCCGAAGCCGCCGATGGCTATGAGGCTATCGACCTCGCCGCGCTCCATAAACCCGAAGTCATTTTGCTCGATGTCGGTATGCCACGCCTCAGCGGTCCGGATGCCGCCATGAGCATCTCCCAAAAAGTGCCGGGCGTCCGTATCGTTATGGTGAGCATGCACTCCGACGAAGCGTACGTCCTCCGCGCTCTCAAAGCCGGGGCGCGCGGCTATCTGCTCAAGGCATCACCCGAAGCCGACGTTCTAGCCGCCGTCCGCGCCGTGGCCGCAGGCAACGCATATTTCAGTCCGAGCATCACGAAGCTCCTCGTCGAGGAATACGTTCTCGAAGCCCGCCGCCGCGGGGTCGACGACTCCTACGATCTGCTCAGCGTCCGCGAAAAGGAAATTCTTCTCCTTCTGGCGTCCGGGAAAAGCAATCGCGACATCGCCGACCAGCTTCACATCTCGGTCTCTACCGTGGAGACACACCGTAACAACGTTTTCCAGAAGCTGCACCTTCACAACCTCGCGGAGCTGATCCTCTACGCGGTCAGAAAAGGTCTGATTTCATAGTCACCGGATCTTCTGATCCGGCAGCACCATCTTCATTTGCGGATTGACGGGCATGTGGTCCGGCAATGCGCCGGTCTCCTGCTGCAGGCGTACCAGCTCGGCTTTCAGTTCCTCGACCTTTGGCTTCTGGTCGGACGCATTGATGAGGGTCTTTGTCTCGAGCGGATCGTCCTTCAGGTTGTACAACTCGGCGACATATTTATCCGGGCCGTCGTCCCCGTTCGGATAGTGAACGTACTTCCATTCGTCGGTCCTTACGCCGCGAACGTTGGGCGTGTAGGGGAACTGCTCCTCATAGTTGTACTCGTAATACCAGGATTTTCTCCAGGGCGCGTCCGCATTCTGGAGGATCGGCTTCCAGGAAACGCCATGGGTTTTGGGGAGCGGGGGCACGCCGCACATATCGAGGATGCTCGGCGCGACATCGATATTCAGCACCATCTTCGAATTCACCACCGGGTTGCGGATCACTTCCGGATAGCGCGCCAGCATCGGGACGCGAATGCTTTCCTCATACATCGTGCGCTTGTCGATCGCACCGTGCTCGCCCATCATCCAGCCGTTATCGGTCGCGAACATCAGGATCGTATTGTCCAGTTCGCCCGATGCGCGCAGCGTGTCATAGACCTGGCCGACGCTGTCATCCACTGACATGATCGTTTCCAGATAAGTCTTGACGAACTTCGTGTAGTCGTTCAGTCCATAGAGCGGACCGTCGATACCGTGCCACGTGGGGACTCGCTCCTTCACCCACGCTGGCTTTCCGTCGCCGGTGTTTTCGGCAGTCGCGGGCCGGTGAATCGGAACATTGTCGAGCGCGTGTTCGTATTTCGGCTCCGCGGCCCACGTCCCGTGCGGCGCCTTGTGGCCCATGATCATCATGAAAGGCTTGCTGTGCGGTCGCTTCAGCCAGTCGACCGCGAGTTCGGTGACGCGCGTTGTGTAATAGCCCTTGAGGAATTGTTCCTTGCCGTTGATGTTGAACGTATTGTCGTAGTAAGTTCCCTGCCCTTTGTGGCTGGCCCAGTAATCGAACCCAGGCCGCGGATCCGATTTATCATCGCCCATGTGCCACTTGCCGATGTACGACGTTTCATAGCCCGCGTCATGCAGCGCTCGCGGGTAACTCGGCAGCGTAGCTGGAAAATCCGTGAAGTTGTTCTGAACGCCGTGGGTGTGTCCGTAGAGCCCACTCAGATAGCTGGCGCGCGCCGGAGAACACAGCGAGGTGGTGCAGAACGCGTTCGAGAACCGCACGCCTTCATGCGCGATGCGATCCAGATTTGGCGTCTTCAGCTCTGCCATATACGGATGCTCGACGCAGCTCATACAATCCCAACGCTGATCGTCGGTGAGGATGAAAACAACATTCGGCCGCTTGTCCCGCTTCGCGACTCCGCAGGAAAGCGTGGCCCCCGCCGCCGCGCCGAGCGCACTGCCCATGAATGTTCTTCTGTCGATCAAAGTGATCTCCTTAGTTCATAACAAACGCAACGATCATATCGCCTACCGCTACGGTGACGTACTGATGGCTATCCAGCATCCAGGTTTCGGGCGCATTTGAAGTGCCGCCAATGCGCGAGTGCCACAGCGGCTTGCCGGTCGCCACGTCATAGGCAACCAGGCTGCTGCCGTCGCCCGCGAAAAGCAATTTGCCGGCGGTGGTCAATAAACCTCCCGCGCCGCCGCTGCTCTCACGCCGCCAGGCAATCTTCCCTGTCTTATAGTCGATCGCGGTCACGAAACTCCCGCGAGATCCCATATTGGTTTCTTCTTTCCCGCCCAGCCCCATGGAGCCGCGCGGGTCGGTTTCGGTCAGGTAATACATCGCGAAGCCATTGTTTTCGCGAACGTAGAACAAGCCCGCTTCGGGACTGAAGGCGGGCGGCGGCCAGTTTGTGGAACCGCCGTTCGTTGGGCTCACCAGCGTGCCGGGGACCGTGGGATCCTTTTCCGGATTTCGGCGAGGGTGACCTTCCTTATCGATGCCGATGGCCCAATTGGCCTGCGCGAATGGCGTGGTCAGCAGGTGTTCGCCTGTGACGCGGTCCAGCACGAAGAAGTAACCGTTGCGAGTCGCCTGCATGACGAGCTTTCGCATTCGTCCGTGGAACATCGCGTCGGCGAGGATCGGCGTTTGGGTGGAATCCCAATCGTGCGTCTCGTGCGGCGACGTCTGGAAGTACCATTTCATCTTCCCGCTGTTGACGTCGAGCGCGACCAGAGTGCAGGTGAAGAGATTGTCGCCCTCGCCGCGGCCTACCGTGTACGCCGGAGTCGGATTGGCGGTACCGACGATATACAGATGCGTGTCCGGATCGTAAGAGCCGGGTATCCAGGTTTGACCTCCGCCATGCTGCGCGGCGTCGAGACTCGGCCATGTATCGAGACCTGGATCGCCCTCCTTCATCGGATTCATGAAAGACTTCCACTGCACATCCCCGGTTTCGGGATCGAATGACTGGAGGAAAGCGGGAGAGTCCAGGTTATTGCCCGTACCCACCAGGATGTGATTCCCAATGACGACGGGAGCCATGGTGGAAAAATACTGCTCGCGGAAATCGGCGATTGGTTTGTGCCAGCGTTCTTTGCCCGTGCGGGCATCGAGCGAAACCAGAAAGTCATCGGGCGTCTCGAAGAAGAGCCAGTTACCGTACATGCCGACGCCGCGATTGCCAATCAGCGTGCCGCCGCGATGCTTCCAGAAGAAATGCCACAGCTCACGGCCGTCGCGCGCATCCATCGCCCAAACGTTGTTCGGCGTTGTGAAGTAGAGGATGCCGTTTATCTCCAGAATCGCGCCGCCCACTCGCGTAGGGTTCGTGGCGGTCAGCGTGGAGTCCGGTCCCTCACCCGCGACAATGACCGGGCCTGTTGCGCTCCGGGAGCCGCCCTGAATATGGGCGATCCACGCCAATGAGAGGTTTTTGACGGTCGCCTGGTTGGCCTGGGTAAGTGAACTATACCGGCGGCCCGTGTAGTCACCGAGGTAAGTGGGCCAGGAATCGCCGAGGGGCTTCAGGAGAGAGGCGGGGTCGAGCGGAGCCTG
>DASYCD010000352.1:0-14395 GCA_036500405.1 Bryobacteraceae bacterium | reverse complement strand
TAAGGACGAGTTAGCCAAAACCGGGGACATGTACGTCGAGGCGCTTTCGATGCGACCGGCGGCGAAATTCATCGAAGACCAGCCGGGACTGAAACGGGTGAGTGTGAGGCTGGACGTTGACCACCAGCCAAATGTTGGGGACATCTTCGGATTGCAATGGATTTGGGGTGGAGGAGCAACGGTGCTGAAGGATTATTCACACCTGTTCCCACGCGAAGACCTGATGAACGTACGCTATCGAATTGAGCCGTCGTCAACTCCCGATCCGGGCGCGGTTTATCAGGATAGCTTGTGGAAGGTTTATGAAAACAGGAAAGCATTTCCCCGCGCATGGATTGTGCATCAAACAGTTGTAGCTTCATCCGATGAGGCGGCGGTTGCGCTCGCTGAGCGTACTTCCACCGACCTGCACAAAGTCGGCATTGTCGAAACTCCTTTGTCTTTTCCCGGAGGCGGGATCGCGAATGACTCCGTGAGCTTTCAGGAGTACCAGGCCGGCGCGATGAAACTGCGTGCGAGAACCTCCAGCCCGGGAATGCTGATCCTGAGTGAGGTGTACTACCCCGGCTGGCGCGCGGTCGTAAACGGCAAGCCCATACCGGTGATCAGGGTGGACGGTGGAATCAGAGGCATACCGCTCGCCTCCGGAGAGAGCCGCGTGGAGATGGAGTACGTCCCGGTCATCGCCTGGATCGGCGTATTGTCGACACTGCTGACAACGCTCGTCTGCGCATGGCTGGCATGGCGTTCCTGGCTTTTGACGCGGTCCGTGGGAAAAGAGTTAGCCGAGTAAGCCACTAAGGTGAGACGCGCGTGGCGTCAGCCGAAGGCGCTTCTCTCGTGCTTCGGCGGCGATCCAGTACACGGAGAGTTCGCCCGCATCGTACGCACAAATATTTCCGTTTTCCCGTCAGCCGGAAAAGCAGAATCTCGATGCCATTCAGATTTCTGATCGCGAAATGGTCAGATTGACAGTCAGGACAACGCAAATCAACGTGTCGGCAACAATCGTATGAATTTCTAGTACTTTTTGAAGAAATCCTTCCGAACGCCGCCGCACGAGTGGGGGGCGGAGCTTTCCGCTACCGCCCCGGTCGGCAATCTCACTACTGAATCGGAATCGCTGAAAATGGACGATGCCCTATTTCGGGCAATTATTCCGTAGCTGAGGCTGTCCGGTGACCATTGTGTCGATACACGGAATCGCACTCAGATACGCGTAGATCGCGGCCATGTCCTCATGCACCATATCCTGAAACATCGGCCAGGGCATTATCTGCAATAGGTTCCCATCGAACGGATAGGGCACGCAACCGGCGGTCTGCGTCGCTCCCGCACAAGTTGGATGGAGGTGATCGAAATCCTTACCCGTTTCCATGATGACGATGAAGTCGTAAAGCGAGAGTCCTCCCGGCCTGCCGGTAATATCCGGAGTCAGATTCCGCGAAAAGATATGTAACGGACTATCCGGCGCCGGGAACGGACCGAAGTCCTGGCCGCCGCCTAAATACGTTGCCGGATTTACTTTTTTCGGCATATGCATTCGCTGACTCGGCGGCGCAAACAGATACGGGTTCCCATCGCCGGTAAACTCCGTCTGGGCGCCTGCCGAGTGGCAGCCATTGCAGTCGCCGACATTGACGAGGTAGCTGCCGAGGCCCACCTGATCGCGATTCCTGCGCGTCAGGTTCAGAGGCACGGGCGCGATCCGCAAGCCGATCAAAACCTTTTCGCGATCGATGTGATCATTCCCTCGGTCATGGTCGTCTCGACCTCCGTCTGCTCGACTGGGTAACGAAACTAAAGTCATAATCCCGCCCGCCATTAAAATGAGGGCAGCTCCAGCCGCCATTCTTTTCAGGTAGTATGCCGATGACATTTATCCCTCCTTGTGGGATCGTTCACAGATGATGAAAACGCTGATCCGGCTCCGCGCAACTCGCTACAGACCCGGGAACTCGGAGGGATTGTAAGCGATTCCTGGCTGATGGCCACTACGCAAAAAGACGAGTAGCCATTGGGCTTTCTCTGACATACAGCCGCGCTTTACCGACGGCAGATCACATTTTAAATAAGAATAGTAACGGCGTCGAGAGCGCACAAGGCAGCCGGGGGTCTCGCCTGCGAGGTGGAGGAGAAGTCACAATCCCTATCCTTGTCGTGCTCGGCGTAAGCAGATTTTCAGCGGCATCCTGAACAAAATCTTTCTCACTGGCCCAGTCCGAACGGAAACGCCGGAATCCGCGGTCATCACAAACTCCACATCCTGTATCGTCGAAGCATGCGCCGTTACTCCCGGCAACACACGCGCCACTAACTCCAGCGGGAAGATGAGTCCTGAGCAGCGAGTCGCTTTCAGCGAGAACATAACCCGTCATTTTGTCGCGCGGAAACGGTCTCAACAATGGAGCAGGAGGTCCAGGCGCCGGACGGGGTTTCACTCCCCCCCGCTCCAGCTAACTGGTCGCCTTGATAGCCTGCGGAGAACTCCGCGCCGTCTCTGCCGCCCCCGACGCAGCCGGCGTTGTCGCCGCCTTCACATCAGTCGAGAGCGCCGCGCCAGCCTCCGGCATGACGGATTCCGGCAGAATAGCCGCACGGATTGCCTGCGAGGTAAACCCAAGCAGCACCAACTTTTCGATGCTGATCATTCCGCCATTCTGCACCTGCGTGACGGCCACGGTAACCACCGGAACCAGCGCCGTGATCACCGCATCGATAGTCCCGCGTATTGCCCTGCCGCTCGCGTTGATCGTGCGCCGCACCCGGATTTCGGCCTTGCCTTTATCCGACGTTGCGGCTTTCGTGATCGGAAGCTCGTTCCCCGCGGAATCGTATATCGCCGGCGTCACAGAGAAATGCCGATAAGAGGGGATGTACTGCATGCTCCACCCTTCCTCCCAACTCTCGTCATGGGTGTAGCTATCCACGATCTTCCAGTAACAACGGAATGCGTCTTTGGCGCACGAACAATTGAATGCTTTGTCCCGGAACAGAAATGCGAACTGCAGCACGTCCTGATTCCGCACGCTCGGCGGTTCCCACAACGTATCCCACAGACCGTTCTCGAGCGACCGGCGAATGTCGTCTTCCGAAATTCCTTCCGAGAGGTATTGCAGCGCCGCGTTCACTTTCGAAATCACGATCGGATCTTTGGATTGCAGCTTTTCCTGAATCCATGCGTCGAGCGGTGGATCCTTCGCAAGCAGACTTTCGATTTCAACCGCAAACACCACAATCCGTAGCTTGACCGCAATCAGGTCGCGGAAAACCAGTTCTTCGTCAGTCCATCCGGCCTGTGGAGCGGAGGCTTCCGACTCCGCGAGAACCTCGGCCGCGCCATTGATCTTCGCGATATATTTTGCTGCCTTCGTCCTGAAAACATCCTGACCCAATTGCCGCCGGAGAGCATCCAGCCTCTGATTCAGCCCATTCAGAAAATCGTCAGCTGAGTCGCACCCGGATTCGAGATCGCGGAGGAGGGCAATGGCATTGGCTTCCTCGGCGTCAGTCAGCAGTTGGCGCGAGAGAATTTCCCGAAGGCTGCTCAACTGGTCTTCCCGATCGAATACGCTGGTGGGGGCGTGTGACAGCGCGTTACACGAAAGAAACCCGGTAAGCACGTCCGAAAAGCGCTCCGTGAGAGCGAGGCGGGATTCGATCCTCGGCAGTAACATCTCCAGCCGGTGAATTTCGCCCGAGTTCCCGCACAGCACAACGCGATCCAGATTAAATACGGAAATCGACTCACCCATCTTAGGGATATGGAGGGGGCGGCCAATGACCCGGACTGCCCTCGGAGGTCTCGAATCGGGCTCGCGAATCCCCAGCGCTTCCGTAACGCGCGCAATCTCGTTTTGGCAGCGGGTATAGAGTCGATTCCCGACTGCGCTGTTGATCGCCCGCAGGCGCTCGCGGAATCCATCGATTCGGGCTTCCATCTGAAGGCTGCGGCGAAAATTGGGAATAATCACCTGCGCCAGCATGAGAAGCACGGCGCCCACTGTGATCCAGATTAGAACCCGTATCAGGTTGTAGACCACCGCCGGCACCCACGCAGTCGCCGCGTCCAGAGCGTTCGAATAAACCTTGAGCTTGAGCCCCGCATCCAGTTCCTGCGCCGAATCCTCCTGCCCGAATATCAACTGCAGTTGCGCCCGTCTGGTGTCGGAGCCCGTGAACACATGCAGGGGGTTACGCCACCACCGCGGGACGTAAATCTCGAGGGGTACGCTGCGAGTCGCTGGAATCCGAATCTCCGGCAACTTCGCTACGTCTTCGCAATTCGTTCGAAGCTGCCCCTCCGGATCCAGGCCGCACAGCGCTTCCGTCGCCGAGACGACGCGCCACCTTGCCTGCACCACGGCCACATCGGGGTTATGAATCCAGATCACCCCCGGCTGATCGCGTGGAACATCAATCTCAGATGGATAGAGGCCCACGCCCCGCGTCAACCGGTAAGTGACGGTGAACGGCTTTGACTTGGGCTCGCTGATCGACGTGGCCGACGGAGTAAAAGTGAACGGTAAGATCGCATCGCCCCAGAAGAAAACCCTGGAGAGACTCACCTGTAATGAACCCGGCTCCTTGCGCTTCACATCCACTACAGGCTGCGGCGAGAGTGGCTTGTTGTTCTTGTCCGTGATCAGTCCCACTTGCGGCGTGGCTGTCGCAGGGGCATTATCCGGAAGAATGAGGTCGATGTTCTGAGCATCTGTTTTGACGCTCAGAACAGCCACCTCGTCGGTGCGCGTTTGCGCATAGATGGACGAAGCGAGCAGGACAGTGAAGACTATCTTTTTTGACAGGATCATCGGAACGCCTTTTCAGACGATTGCCTGTCATTATCAATCTTTATGTTTCACTACGCAATCGCGATTGTGTTATCTCGCACTCACGTCTAACCAAAGTTAGTTCGTGAGCGCCGCCTTTTCCGCCCCTTCGATCATGTAGTAATCCACCAGCGTCTTCTCCGACCGTACATCGAGCCCAATCTGCTGCCGCAACGCTTCCAGCAACAGCGTCTGGTCGACTGGACCTGGATGGTTCTCATCTGGCGTCAGATTGAGCTTGAAATCGTATTCGCCGTCCATGCCTGTCCTATTCACAATCACCCGGTCCATCCGCCGCGCGAAGACATCCGCGAGTTGCGCGAGCGTATACCGCATCGCGTCAATGTGGAACACGCCCGTCTTCTGATCCGGCCCGGGCGTCATCGCGAAACGCATCTCATGCGTCTCGCCATCCTTCGGCGGAAACAGCTTCGGCGCAATCTTGCCTGCCGAAATCACATACGCCGGCATCTCCTTCAATTCGCGATGAAGCCTGAGCCCGAACCGCTCCATGAGCAGTGTCCGCGCCATCTGCTTCATCTCGGTTTCCGTGGCATCGTGATCGGACTTCGCGACAACATCGAACCGGTCGGTCGAGAGCCATCCTGGCCCATCCGAATGCTGCCAGGGCTGCATCCCGTAGGCCCACTCCATCAGAAACACAACGGTCGTCGCCCGCGCCGTAAACCGGCCGCCCGGCGCGACCCAGTTCGTAATGCCGGCATGCTCCATCGGCGGCGCAGGCGTGCCAGAGGGACACGGAGTGATCGACGCAACTTCAAAGGCCGGTTCGGCGCCCGCGGCAGCGAAAACGATAACGAACGCCGCGGCTGACGCAGACATCAGATTTCTGTTCATGAAAGCTCCTGAACAGAATTACCGCGCAGGCCCGAAAGGAATCGCGAATTTTCGATCGCCCCGGGGCTACTTCAGCCTGAGCGTCTTCTTCAGCCAAACAATCATCTCCGCTTTATAGTGCTGCTGATCGGGATCCTTCCAACTCCCCATGCCGTGCCCGCCCGCCTCAACAGTGATGACTTCGCAGGGGGCGCCAACCTGATGCATCGCCGCGCACATCAGCGTCGATTGCTCGTACGGCACCTGATCGTCGCGCGTCGCGTGGATCTCCAGAAACGGCGGCATCCCCTTGTGCACCGCGTTGATCGGCGAAAGCTCTTTCAGCTTCGCGTAGCTGGCCTCGTCATAGCCATCGACTCCGAAAAACCAGATCCCGCCGCCCTTCGCCTGATGCGCGCTGATGGACTTCATATTGAACCGCGCCGGATACTGCGCCCGCTGCCGCGCGATCTTCTCATAATCCGTCGGCCCATAAATATCGACCACCGCCGCCACCCTGGTCGCCGGCGTCTCATGCGTCGCCGCGTAATCCACCAGATACCCGCCCGCCGATTCGCCGCTCAGCACGATCTTCGAAACGTCCACCTTATAGGTCTTCGCATTCGCCTTCACCCATTTGATGGCCGCGTCGATATCCTCCTTCGCCTGCGGGAATTTGAACTCCGGCCCCATCCGGTAATCGATGCTGAACCACACGAATCCCGCGTCGGCCAGCGGCTGAAATGTGGGCGACATATTCGTCGCGCGATTCCCGCCATCGAATCCTCCGCCATGAACCAGGATCGCCGCCGGAAACGGACCGGCGCCATCCGGTACATGCAGATCGAGCAGCAACGCATGCCCGTCAGGCTTCGCGAACTCCACTCCTTTCTGATCGAGTGGAGCCGCGGCCAACGCGGCGGCAAAAAGGAAAGCTAAAACGGCGGTTTTCATCTCCGCAAATTGTAGCGCGAATCCGGTACTCCGGCAAAAAACAAAAAAGGTATCATCTCTTAGTAATGCGAATCGATATCCCTTCGCCGCGCACCCTGCGCGTCACTATCGCTGCGGCCGTAACGCTCGCCGGCTCCGTCCTGATGACTGCACAGAACCGTCTGGCGTTCCTGCCGATCGCAAAGGACGGCCATGTCGCGCTTGGCCTCGCGCTGCGCAAACTGAGTGTCTCCGGCACCTTCATGCAGGCGCCGGCGCATCCCGATGACGAAACGAACGCCCTCTTCGCGTACTTCGGCTACGGCATGGGGCTCCGCGTGATCGATCTGCAGAACAACCGCGGCGACGGCGGCCAGAACGAAATCGGCCCCGAACTTTTCCATGACATGGCGATCCTCCGCACCTCCGAGCTCCTCGCCGCACACCGCGTCGATGGCGCCGAACAGTATTTCACGCGAGCGATCGACTATGGCTATTCCTTCGACCCGAACGAGGTCATCGATAAATGGGGCCGCAGCGAAATCGTCGGCGATTACGTTCGCCTCCTCCGCACGCTGCGCCCGGACGTCACCGTCACCATGGGCATTCAGGGCAGCGGCGGCGACCGCGCCCATGAAGCAACCAGCGTCCTTTTCCAGGAAGCTTATAAGGAAGCCGGCGACGCCAACAAATATCCCGAACAAATTCGCGAAGAAGGCCTCCGCCCCTGGCAGCCGAAGAAGCTCTATCTCCCCAGCGGACGCGGCGCCATCCCCGCTGGTGGGCGTGGGGCATCCGGCGCTGCACAGGCAGGCCGCGGTGGACGTGGAGGACGCGGCGCCGCGGCGGGTGCTTCCGGCGCAGTAGGTCGCGGCGCAGGGCGAGGCGCACAAGGAGCATCGGGCGGACCTCCCGGACCGCCGATGACGCCGGTCAACAGCCAGGCCTACGACGCACTCCTCGGCCGCACTTATTCCGAAATCGGAGCCGACGCCCGCAGCTATCACAAATGTCAGGGCATCGGCGGATTGCCCCCGCTCCCCGGAGTCGTCGGCGGTCGCGGCGGTGGCTTCGGCGGAGGCGGTTACATCCTCACCGCCAGCACGATTCCAGGCCAGATCGGCAAAAAGGAAACCTCTTTGTATGACGGCGTGGACATCAGCCTGACTTCCATCGCCTCCTACGCAGGCAACCCATCCGCCGCCGCGACGATTACCGCGGACCTCAACGCCGTCCTCGCCAGTGCAAAACAAGCGCAAAAACTATTCGATGACGGCAGCGACGCGGCAACCGCTGCTCCCGTCGAAGCCGGACTTCGCGGAATCCGTGACCTGATCGCCAAAGTTCCTGAGCTTGGCATGACCGCCGATGCGCAATACGAGGTCAACTTTCGCCTCCACCTCAAGGAGCGCGATTACGAAGACGCCGTGCTCGCCGCCAATAACATCACGTTCGACGCGGTAGCGAACGATGGCCTCGTCATTCCGGGCCAGCCAATTCAGCTCAATATCATCGCGATGAATCACGGCGCCGCCGATCTCCCCGTCACCAGCGTCGAAATCGCAGGCTTCGACTCGCCCGCGGCCTGTGCGCCCGCGACTACAAAGAAGGACGCGTCGTACAACTGCACCTCGCAGGCCCACATCCCCAACAACGCGAAGCCCACCACACCCTACTTCACCGACAACTACTGGAAGCACACCGACAACCTCGCCGACCAGATCTTCGACCCCTCCGTCGGCTTCGGTTTGCCGTTCGCGCCATCGCCCTTCCGCGTCACCTTCCACGTCAACTTCGGCGGACAGGACATCACGAAGGAACTTCCCGTCGAGTATCGCTACATCAAGGACATTTATTTCGGTGACAAGCGCATGGAGTTGAACGTCGTCCCCGATTTCTCCGTTCGCATCGATCCCACTCTCGCCGTGATTCCCGTGCCGGCCGGACCCGCAGCCAAACAGGCGACGCGTGAAATCCACGTCACCGTCACCAACGGGATGAAGGGTGAGGCAAAAGCTAACGTAGCGCTCGATCTTCCCCAGGGCTGGAAAGCCACCCCTGCCACCGTCCCCGTCAGCTTCACCCATGAAGACGAAGCTCTCTCCGCGCGATTCGAAGTCACCGCTCCCGCCGGTGTAAAAGTCGGACAGTACACGCTTCGCGCCGTCGTGACCTCGCCTTCCGCCGCCGATCAGAAATTCACCACCGGGTACAAGGAGATCGAATACCCGCACATCCAGCGCCGCCAGGTGATCGAGCCCGCCGAGACCAATCTCAAAGTCGTCGATGTCAAAGTTACGCCCAACGTGAGAGTCGGCTACATCGTCGGCGTCGGCGATCAGGTTCCGCCCGCGCTCCAGCAACTCGGCGCGAAGGTTTCCTTCATCGATTCCGAAGAAATGGCGTTCGGCGACCTTTCGAAATACGACGTCATCATCACCGGCGTTCGCGCGTACGAGCGGCGCGACGATCTCCGCGCGTACAACCGCCGTCTGCTCGATTACGTCGAGCGCGGTGGCACGGCGATCATCCAGTACAACAAGATGGAATTCAACCAGGCCGAGTACGGCCCCTGGCACGCGCGGGTCAGTTCGAATCGCATCACGGACGAAAAAGCTCCGGTCAAACTTCTGGTTCCGAACGATCAGGTCTTCAACTTCCCGAACAAGGTCGGGCCTGCAACCTGGGCCAACTGGACACAGGAACGCGGCCTCTACTTCCTTGGCGAGAAGGATGCGAAGTACGTTGACCTGGTCGAGATGACCGATCCTTTCAAGGACAATCCGGGCGAAAAACTCGGATCGCTCGTCGAAGCGAAATACGGCAAGGGCCGCTGGTTCTATCTCGGCCTCGGACTCTGGCGTCAGTTACCGGCCGGTACTGACGGAGCCTATCAGTTACTCGCGAACCTGATTAGTCCGGCGAAGAAGTAGAGCCGCAGTCACGATGCGCTTTCAGTAGTTCGGAAAGCACCATCTCCATTTCCGGCGTGTCATAGAGGAAGTAGTGTCCTCTGCCATCTAGTTCGGTCAGTTTGCTCGCCGGAATCCGTTCCCGAAGATCGCGCGCCACGGTGATCGGCACCACCTTGTCCTCTGTCCCGTGATACATCAGAACCGCGCACGCCGCCAGATGCGTCAGATCGATCTCCGGATCGGAGTAGAGCGACTGCACCTCCTGCAGCAAACAACCCGGGCATTGCGAGTAACCCTCGCGGCGATTCTCGCGAAACAACTCTTCCACCTCCGGAATAGAAAGCAAGCGGCGGTCGTCGCCAGACAGATCTCTTTTAATGTCCGCGAAGTAGTCGGGCCAGTCTTTGAGGATCTGATCGGAGTGCTTCTTTTCGATCAGCAGGAACGTCGCCGCGCGGAACGCCGCGAGCTTCGCGGAAAGCAGAACCTTCCATGCTTCCTCCGAATAGCGCCGCCAGCTTGAAATCAGATGCGGCAACCCCATGCAGCCAACGAGTGACATCGCGCGCAATCCTGGCAACTGTCCGCAGGCGAGCGCGTACGTCGCGCCGGCCGAGAAGCCCAGGATCGAGTACGGCTGATCCGCCCCCAGCAACTGCTCCGCCAGTTGCCGCACATCCCCCGCCCAGCCGACGATCGTGCGGGCATGCGACGGCGTCGAAAGGCCGATCCCCGGCCGGTCCGGCGCAATTAGTCGCAAATTGAGCCTTTCAAGAATCGCGTCGAGGCCGGGAACACGCTCGAGTCGCGATCCCTGGAATCCGTGAAAATAGAAAATCGGCGTTCCGTTGCGTGGACCGCGATCCATATAAGCGAGGGTGCGTCCATCGCGCAGGCTGATCTTGCCGAAAGCCGGATCGGATTCACCCGGCGAGGGCCGTAGTCCGGGGATCTGCTGCATCAGTTCGGCTACAGCACTATTCAGCACTGCCAGATCGGCGTGCGCATCGCCGGTGGGCATAACCGGTTTTCCAATCCGCACATAAAACCGGAACGGAGGCTCTGCGCCTGCGGCTTCTATCGCGGAGAAGATCACCGTCTCCGCGCTCCAATCCAGTCGAAGTCCGCCAACCGCGATCGGAACCATCGGACAGCCGCTCTTCTCCGCCGCGATGACGACTCCCGTACTCCAGTTCTTCAGTTGCAGCGGCGGGTCAGCCACGGCGCGGCCCGCCGGAAAAATGAGAACAGCGTGGGTATTAGATTCCCGCAGGTACTTCGCTACGATGTCCGAAAGTCCGGATCGCTTCCGAACAGGGCCGTCATCCGGCACCAGCAGCGCAATGCCGTAATGATGAAGCACCCAGCGCTCCATCTGCACCATCCAGTTTCGATGCTCAGACGTCATCAGAATGCGCGGGATTCGTCCGGCGCGAAGGGCAAGCAGGTGACCGAGAATGAAGCCGTCCACGCCGGATTTATAAGCGTGGTTCGCGGCTACCAGATAGGAACAGTCAGGAAGATTCTCCAGACCCTCCACATCGATCCATTGAACAATGTATTTCGCAAAGATGACGTGAAGAAGCCGGATCGGCCAGCCCTGAGCGCGGACGTCTTCTGAAGAGTTTTTCAGCTCACGGCGCAGCAGAAAGTGGAGAGGAATGAGCGTCGCGGCGAAACCCGCGAAGGCAATCCCCGCGGACTGCAAGAACCGGCGCGCGGCGTTTCCCATCTCTCAAAGGGTACATCGCGCGCCGTTTTCACACTTAGTGATCGCCGCGGCCGCGTTCTCCACCGTTGCCGCGTCCACCACCGTTACCACGCTCACCACCGCCGCGCGGAGCCGCTGCAGCCGGCGGGGCAGCGTGCTGCTGCGGCTGCGGTGTTGCCCGCGGAGCCGCCGGCGCGGGAGCAGGACGCTGCTGCCGTTGCAGTTCCAGATGGTTCCGCAGATCAGGCTGTCTGTTCATCCGCTGTGGCTGCTGGGGCGTTGCCTGCGGAGCAGGCGCTGGAGCCGCACGCTGTTGTTCCGGCCGTCTGTTGAAGCGCTGCGGGTTCTGTTGTGGCGTCTGTTGCGGACTGACCGGCCCCGGATGCGGAGCGGGGCGGAACTCGTTATGTTGTGGAGCCGAGCGCTGTTCCGGGCGCGCCTGCGGAGCCTGCGGCCCCGGACGAGCGTTGAAGTTAGAGCGGTTCGGTTGCGCCACGAAGTTCGTGCGGTTGTGTTCCTGCCGCGCCTGCTGCGCCACCTGCATCTGGACGGCCTGTGCCGGTGCGCGGCGTTCATGCGTCACCACCCTCTCCTGCTGAGTCGGCCGCACATTAATTCCACCGTGTCCGCCATTGAAACTGACGCGGCTCGATTGGTACCGTGGCACGTCATGGCGATAAACATTGTGGATCACGTTCACGTTCACGCGGGTCACCGCACTGTTGTAGAAAAGGTGCCCCCCGTTCCAGTACGCGCCATAGTAACCGCGGCCCGGATAGCCGAAGCCGTAGTCGATGCCGCCATAGAATCCGATGTGCGGACCCCAATACCCGGAGTGGAACAAATAATAACCGTTATCGAAGCCCCAATACGGCGGCGTCCAGACGGCTCCGACCCAGGGAGCTTCCACCCAGTCACCCGGAACCCAGTAATACCCACCCGGGCCCCAGGCCCAGTAACCAGGCGTCCAGTAGTAATCCGGTCCAGGCGCCATCGGCTGCTCATATTCCGGAAGCGGAGGGGGCGCCTCACTGGTCTGGATCGCCTCAGAATCGGGCGGCGCCGCCTGATAATCGCCTGGGTAAGGCGCTTGCGAGGCGTCCTCCGCAGCCGGAGCGAGATTGTCGTATGACGGATTGAAATCCGAACTCTGAGCCTGAACGGTGGGAACTTTATTACAAGCCACCAGACCCGTTAACAGGAACGCAGCAGCGAATGTCCTGAACATATGGATGCCTCCGTAAAGGAAACATGCACGACCAGGACCAATTGAGGGCGCTCAACGATTTGCGGTCAATTTTCGAGAGACATCTTACGCGTGAGCTGCATGGCGGCTTCAGGAGTCGTGGTCGTTCCCATCTCGGTATCCAAATAGCCTGACCACTTTAGCTCGCGCAGCACACGCATCATGTACGCGTAATCAATCTCGCCCGTCCCTGGCTCTTTTCGGCCAGGCACTTCCCCAATCTGCACCAGGCCGATCAGCCCCTTCGCGATCCCCTGCCGCAAATGAGCTGTGATGTTCCCCTCCATTAGTTGGAGATGGTACATATCGAAACAAACTTTGACATTCGGATGCGCAACGGCTTCAATCACAGGGAACGCGACCGCCGCCGTATCGAGCGCCATCCGTGTTTGCCCGGCGCCGACGCTGAGCGGCTCCACGATGAATGTGATGCCTTGCTCTTTGCCCATATCGCCGGTCTGCTTCAGACCTGCGACGATCTGCGACCGCTGCGTCTCCCACGGAACATCCGGCTCTACTTTCCCAACGAAGATGATGGATTGCGCGCCGCCGAATTTCTTCGCCATCTTCGCCCGCTCCGCCATGTCATTGAGGAAGGCTTGCTGCGCGCCCGGTTTGGTGAGACCGGTCGAACTGACGGAATTCCCCGGCCCTGTAATGCTCGCGCATTTGAGACCAGTCTCCTGCTGCGCCTTCAGCATCGCTTCCTGCTCCGCTTCGTTCGTGTTCCAGAAGCTGTACGCTTTGAAGCCCTGATCGGCAACGGCTTTAATGCGATCCGGCCGCGGCATCGTACGCGGGAACATGATCTCGATGTTGATCGAAAGCGTGTATGGCGGGTCCCCGGGACCTGCAGCGCGCAGCGGCGCCTCCGTCTCGAGCGCGAGCGGCAACGCGGCGCCGGACACGATGATTTGACGGCGAGTGAAAGCGGGCTTCATTAGCGCCGATTCTATCAGGGTTTGCTTACGTTTGGCGCCCGACCCTACCGGCCTCGAACAAACGAGCATCCACTCGCGAGAGACGCCAAGCCTGGCCATTCGAGAGCAGTGGGGTGTGGGGGATCACGACGAGATGTTCGCTCACTGCCCAGAGATCGTCTTCAGCGGTCATCCAGCCGATGCGGTCGAACCGCGAGAGGTTGACAGGGCGCGAATACTTCCGCAGCGTTTTCTCGCGCCGCAGATTGAAGTAGTGCTCGAAGTACGACATCGCGAGCTCGCGCAGCGAGCGATACACCGGTTCGCGGAAACGAAGTCCCGAATAGTTCGATTTCGCGATCGCGCCCCAACGGTTGTTCTGGCGAAAAACGGCGAGTACGTGATCGTCGTCGCGTACCGCTTCGAGGTCCATCAGAAGCGGCGGAAAACCCTGCGCGCGGAGCGCGGCCGCGGCGAACAGCGCGCCTTCCAGACAGTGCGCTACGCGGTCTCGAAGAACACGGCGGGGCGAACGAATCGTGTCGCCGTCCGGTTCCTTGTTATAACCGATCTCACTGTCGAGAAAATGCTGGATGCGCTCCGGCGTTTTCAGCCCACGAAGCGTTCGCCACTCAGCGCGCGTGAGCCCCCAGGAAGGAGTCGTCATGGGCGCTCCCTATTTATGATCGCCGTGTTCGCGAAACAGAGTGTAGCGGTTGGAAGAAGTAGCGGCGTCGCCCACCTTCATGATCTGCATGGGACCCATGACCTCGAGCTCCACATAGGGCTGCCCCCCGCGGTCGGGATTGGTGTAGACGTTCAGGCGGCAGCCTTTATCCGGCCATTCGCCATCCGCGGGATTGGCGGCGATGCGTTCGATCTTGAGCGACATCTTATGGCCTACCGTATCCGTGCCGTTCCAGAGCAGCCAATCGCCATCGGTTCCCATTTTGGTGGAACGGTTTACATCACGGCGAACACGGACGTGATCGCCATCGCGC